>QIGO01000103.1 GCA_003230015.1 Alphaproteobacteria bacterium
ATATTCCCGATATTCGAACAAATGCACTCCTATTGCTGCGAAAATTGTCTTCATTTTGATTCCCGCCAGACTTCTTCAGCAGCCTGCTAGCAGACTTCTTCAGCAGCCTGCTAGCCCGGGAGGCGCGGGCGAGGCTGGCGTTCGATCAAATTTATCAGCAATCCGACGGTGTGCCTAAGGGCGTCGTAGCGGCGCTCGGCATGGCGGATGCGCTCGTCGAGCACATCGTTGCTGGTCGTGGCAGTGGACCCGATGGCCAATTTTTCGGCGGTCAGCCGGTCCAGCGTCTCTTGCATCTGTTGGCGCAGGACCTGCTCCCTCTCCTGGAGATTGACCATGCCATCGAGGCGCTCGTTGAGGCGGCGGTTTTCGCGCAGCAGGCGTGTCAATTCAGTGCGCTGAAGCTCGACAATGTCGGACAGATATTCGGCCTGGCCGATGGTCGCTCCGGTTTCTTCGGCCATGCTGATCCAAAAAATTCTGTTCTATGTGCCGCCCGACATGGTGCAAAGAAGCCTAACATGGACCTGGCTCATCGGGTAGTCTTGGGCCGTGGTCGTCGCGGCTTGACTTGGCCCCAGCTAGCGCTAGAAATGCCCAACAGAGCCGCAAAATGTCACAGCCGACGGAATTTGCCATGCCTTCCTTCGACATTGTTTCACGGACCGACCTCGCCGAAGTGGATAACGCGCTGCAAGGGGTTGGGCGCGATATCGCGCAGCGCTATGACTTCAAGGGCAGCCGTTGTTCCATTGAGCGTAAAGATGAAATACTGACCATCCTGGCGGACAGCGACCAGAAGTTGAAACAGATGCACGAACTGCTTAAGGCCAACTTGGCACGGCGCAAGGTCGAATCCGCGGCGCTGGAGTTTCAGGCGGTGGAAAAGGCCGCCGGCACCTCGGTCCGGCAGATCGTGGCGATTCGGCAAGGGGTCTCAGGCAAACTCTCCAAGCAGATTGTCAAAGCTCTGAAATCAAGCAAACTCAAGGTGCAGGCGGCGATCCAAGGCGAGGAGCTGCGGATTACCGGCAAGAAGCGGGACGATCTGCAAAAAGCCATCGATCTGGTGAAGGAATTGAAACCCGACCAGCCGCTGCAGTATCTGAACTTTCGGGACTAAAGGGATCTGCTGATAGCAGGTCCATTCAGTGTCCTGCCGTTGATGCCGCGACGGCTGTGAAGGATAGGTTACCAGCTATTTCTCAGTTCGCGCAGTTTGACGAAAACCGTGCGCGGGTCCGGGTCGTCGGGCAAGTCGGAGAAAGCCTCGCGCAGGCGGCCGATGACCGTGGGGCTGCGCAAGCGCAGAAATGTGTTGATCTCCTTTTCCAGGCCCAAATTCGATACCAGGGGGGCGTTGGGATCCTGGTCCTCGATTTGCGCCAAGAGGGTTTTGGCGCGCGCGTTGTCGGGCTCGCGGTCGAGGGTGAATTGCAGGTTGTTGGCGATGTAGTCATGACCCGGGTAAACCAAGGTCGCATCGGGCAACTTGGCCAACTGTTCGGTAAAAGTGTCGTAGAGTTCGTTGGGGTGACCGCCATTGTGGCAATTGCCGGCGCCGGCGTTGAACAGGGTGTCGCCGCAGAACAGCGCCGGCTGGTCGCCGTGGGCCTGCAAACAGATATGGCTCATGGTGTGGCCGGGGGTGTCCAGCGCCTCCAATTCCACGCTAGGGCCGATTTTGATGACATCGCCGGCGGCAAGACCGCGGTCCATGCCCGGGATTTTGTCTTTGGCCTTGTGGTGAGCGATAAGCTTGGCGCCGGTGGCGGCGATCATCGCCTGGTTGCCGCCGGTATGGTCCGGATGCTCATGGGTGTTGAGGATCTGGGTGATCCGCCAGCCTTTGTCGCGGGCGCGGGCCAGGCATTTCTCGTGGTCCAGGGGATCAACCGCCATGGCCTCGCCGGATTCACCGCAGGCGATGAGGTAGTTGAAGTTGCGGTAGGCGTTGCCGGTCCAGATTTGCTCGACGATCACGCTGGGATTCCTTTTGCGACTAGAGGGATTTGCCGGCGACTCTAGCCTGCCGCCGCGGGTTGGGAAAGGGCGTTGGCATTCAATCCTTGGGCGGCGGGCGGCGGTGCGGGAAGACGCGGAAGACCAGGGGCGCCAAAATGATGATGATGGTGATGCGGGCAATGTGGTGAGTGGCGACGAATGCCGCATCGACATTGAGTGCCAGGGCTACCAGGCTCATTTCGGCAAGACCGCCGGGGATGAAGGCGAGCAGCAGGGGGGCGAAAGCGAAACTGGTGACAGATGTCAGGACAGTGGCAAATCCTGCGGATAGCAGCATCATCACGGTGGAGACAAGGGTGCTGGTGCGGATGGCACGGGTCAGGGTTGGCAGTTTGATGCCGCTGAAACGTGCGCCGATGGCGGCACCGACAATAACCTGGGAAAAGGCGATCAAGAACTGCGGCGGTGCCGCGGCGGTCCAGCCAAGCAGATGGATGGCGGCGCTCACCAACATGGGGCCGGTCAGATGAGGTGCCGGGATGCGCATTAACCGCGCCGCCAGGAGGCCGACGAGAGCGCCGGCCGCCAGCAAGGCCAAGTCGAGAAACTGCGGGCCGGTGGCGCCGGCCGCGATGGCAGGTGCGGGCTGATAGTCACCGGTAAAGCGAAACCAAAAGGGGATGACCATGACAACGATGAAAACCCGCGTGGCATGGCTGAGGCTGATGGTTCGCTCGTCGCCACCCATGGCCGTGCCGATCATCACCATCTCGTTGAAGCCGCCGGGGGCGCCGGAAAAATAGGCAGTCGGGGTCGAGTAGCCGAAGACCCGGCGGTAGACTGTAAAACCGATGCCGCCGGCGATGAGCGCATAGAGGGCCAAGGCACTCAGGCTTAGGGGCCAGTCCGCCGCGCGATCGAGGATTTCGGGTGAGAAACTGCTGCCGAGCATGGTGCCGAGGACAATGAGCATCAGGTTGCGGAGCCGCATATCGATCTTGACGGGAATATTCAGTATGGCCGCCAAGGAGGCGGCGACCATGGCGCCGAGCATCCAGGCCAGGGGCAGGCTGAGAAAGGTGAATATGGCGCCGCCGGCGGTGCCAATGACGAGGGTGTAGAAGAACTTCGCGAAATCATGCCGGAAGGCGGTGCTGGTCCAGCCGGTCGCGTCTTTCGGGCCGGGTTTGTCAGTCACCAATGGCGGCGGGTTCGGCGTCGACATATCGTCCAAGCCGCACGGCGGTTTTGCCACGGCTCAAGCGGCGGGACGGCATGATCAAGACACAGTCATCATAAGGGGTGGTCACCGCCGTGCCATCATCATGAGCAATCACCGTGCCGGTCATGGGGATGGTCTCGAGACCTTGGAAATCGGCAATGAATTGGAAACTGTCGCTGTTGATGGTGACCGCTTGCGTCACTTCGATAAAACGTTGGGCGACGGGCGGGTGTGGCGTGGGACGGGCTGGGACTATCTGCGGGGAGATCAGCCGCAAATGGCTGAGAAAGCGGTAGGCGGTGTCGATGGCGATGTCGGCGCTGGACGCAGCCCAATGCTGTCCGCATTCCACAAGGGCGGCGGTGTGAGGCAGATCCGGATCGCCAAAGGACCCATAATCGCGCAAGCGCGTGCCCTCGGGGTGACCAAAATCACTGACCACAAGTTCGGGCACGCCAATGCCCGAGGCGAGGCGCCGGCCCTTGGCCAATGGGCCCGCCATCATCAAGGGGGCGGTGACATGCTGCATGGAATGGATATCGAGCAGGACATCGACCGTGTCGATAATGGGACGCAGTTCGCGGGCACGGGTCAGCTCAATATTGTTTTGCTCGCCGGCCAGAAGCGCCGGGCTCCAGATGCGGTTGAAATCCTCGTCGATGAAACGCGATTGGGCAGGTTGACCGGGGTCGAAGCGTTGAAACGCGGCAAAATTGGCAAAGGCCAGGGTAAGGCGGCCGCGCTGGGGCCTGATGTCGTGCCTGAACAAATGGTCAAGGGCAATGGCGCCACACAACTCATTGCCGTGAACGAGTGCCGTGATCATGGCGTGGGGGCCGGGCGCGCCGCTGTCAAAGCTGGTGACGTAATCAATGCCGGTATTGCCGAGCCGGTAGGAGGATATATCCGGGGCGGTCAGTTCAAGCGGGTATTCGCTCTGAGTCAAAGTGCCAAGTTTCCCAGGCGAGCCGGACGGTGGACAAGGACCTCAAGGTGATATCAGGCACCGGGTCGGCCTACAAGAGGCCCAGCTTCTCAAGTTGGCCGCGCAAAGAGCCATCGTTGGTGAAATGCAGCGCCCGCATGCCGGCATCGCGGGCGGCCTCGATGTTCTGCTCGTTGTCATCGATAAACACTGAATCGTCGAGCAGGATTTGATAGCGCTCGCCAAGGAGCTGGAAAATCCTTGGATCTGGTTTTTTCATTTGTTCTTCGCCGGAGACCAGAATGCCTCTGAACAAACCGAGAAAATCGAAGTGCCGGCGGGCGATGGGGAAAGTCTCGGCGGACCAATTGGTCAAGGCGTAGAGCGGTGTCGTGCGCGCGTGCAAGTCATCGAGGACGGCTACCGTGTCGGATATGGCACCGGCCCACATTTCGTCAAAGCGCTGGTAGTAGGCCTCTATCATCGCCTTGTGGCCCGGATGGCGGCCGATGGCCTCGGCGGTGGCCTCGGCAATAGGGCGGCCGGCATCCTGCTGTTCGTTCCAGTCGGGCGTGCACACATTGGCGAGAAAATCCTCCATGGTCGCCTCGTCGTCGAATAACCGGCGATAGAGATGGCGGGGATCCCAGTCGATCAAGACCCCACCGAGGTCGAAGACTACGGTCGACGGCATGGCTGTATTCTCCCGAAAATGTGACAGTTCTTGTCTTTGTGAGGATGGCTGCGAGGCGGGCCGTGGGGGTAATATTGCAGGCTGTGGATAGAGATGTCACTAACGAGGCTGTGGATGAAGATCGCTTGGGCTGGCTATTCGATGTTTCGGCGTCAGGGTAATGACTTGAGACATGTTTTGGCCAAACTGATTCAACCGGGGTGGGGGCTTGTGGGCAGCCTGTCGCTGGCGGCTGCGGTGAGCCTGTCGGCGGCGGTGGCGCAGGCGGAAATTGTCCAATTTCCGGTGCGGAGCGTGGATGAGGTGGCGGTGGGAGCGTTGCCGCAGGTGGTCGACATCACGTCGAGCTCTGGCCGGTTGGAATTCTTGTCCAGCGTGCCCCTGGCCTGTTCGGTGGTATATGGCGAGACGCCCGAGTTCGGTCGGATCGCCACCGACGAGGATATGGCCGGCGGCGCCCACGTGGATCACGGGCCGGTGCTGACCGGGTTACTGCCGGATCGTGAGTATTTTTTCAGGGTGCAGGGTGCTGCCGCCGACGGGACGATCTATGTGGGGGCGCTGCAGTCGTTCCGGACGCCACCGGCGGTGGCGTCAACGGAAGTCAATTTGGCATCCTTGACGGCCGGCGCCCAGGTCGTGGCGGTCAGCAGTAATTTCGGCAATGGCGCCAATGATCAGGCCTGGGGGGCGAACCAAGCCATCGATGGCGATGGTGCCACGGCATGGTCGAGTGCGGGGGACGGTGACGATGGTTTCATCGAAATCGCGCTGGGCGAAGAAACCGAAATCGGCGATGTGGAAGTGTGGACGCGCAGTATGAGCAACGGTACGGCGCAGATCTTCCAATTCACCATCACCACCGACAGTGGCGAGACATTCGGACCGTTCTCGCTGGCCGATGCCAGTCAGCCCTATCGTTTCGCTCTCAACACCACGGCACGGAGCCTGCGGCTGGATGTGGTGGAAAGCAACGGCGGCAATGTGGGCCTGGTGGAATTCGGGGCTTACGCGCCTTAGGGAGCGAACTGCTCCTTAAGGATGCGCTCGGCGAGGTCTTGGTCGGGGTCGAACAGCAGGGTGAATGAGCGCTCGCGGCAGTCGCGTACCGTGACTTCGGCGACGTCGCGGATCTCGTCGGCATCGGCGGCGACACTGACCGGGCGGTGCGTCGCGTCGAGCACCTTGAAAGTAATTTTGGCACTGCAGGGTAGTAAGGCACCGCGCCAACGGCGGGGGCGGAAGGCGCTGATGGGTGTCAGTGCCAGAACGTCGGTACCCAGGGGCACGATGGGACCGTGGGCGGAGAGGTTGTAGGCGGTGCTGCCGGCGGAGGTGGAGACCAAAACGCCGTCACAGATGAGTTCCGGCAAGCGGACTATACCGTCAACGCGGATCTCGATCTTGGCGGCCTGATAGGTCTCGCGCAGCAGGGATACCTCGTTGATCGCCAAGGCCTCGTGGTTTTCGCCCGAGACCGTGGTGGCCGCCATATGCAGGGGATGCAGGGTGACGGCACGGGCGGCGGTGACACGTTCCAACAGGCCCTCGATGCGGTAGTCATTCATCAGGAAGCCCACCGACCCGCGGTTCATACCGAAAACGGGTTTGTCGCCATATCGCCGCAGGGTCTGCAGAACAAAACCGTCGCCACCCAGGGCGATGATGATGGCGGCTTCTTCCGGCGGCCGGTGAGGCAGGGACTCGCGCAGGACCGCCATGGCTTCCTGGGCTGCGGCCACCGGGGCGGCGACAAAAGCAAGGGTTTTGGCGGTCACCGCGGGCTCAGCCGCCTGTGGTGCTCATATGACGGGCCACCGCGGGCCGCGTATTGCGGCGGTCGATGATAAAATCATGGCCCTTGGGCTTGCGGGTAATGGCTTGGCGGATGGCGGCGATCAAATGCCTGTTGTCGTCGCTGGCGCGCAGCGGTTGGCGCAAGTCGGCGTCGTCGTCCTGACCCAGGCACATAAACAAGGTGCCGGTGCAGGTGAGGCGCACGCGGTTGCAGGATTCACAGAAATTATGGGTCAGCGGGGTGATGAAGCCCAATCTGCCGCCGGTATCCTTGATGCGGGTGTAACGGGCGGGTCCGCCGGTTTGGTAATCGATGTCCTCAAGGGTCCAGCGGCGGGCGATCTTGGCGCGGACCAGGCTGAGAGGCATATATTGGTCGAGCCGGGTCTCGCCGCCGATATCGCCCATGGGCATGACCTCGATAATCGTCAGGTCGTAACCGTGGCGGCCGCACCAGGCGATGATATCGTCGAATTCATCGTCATTGATGCCACGCAGGGCGACCAAATTGATCTTGATGGCGAGACCGGCCTGCTGAGCCGTTCTGAGCCCGGCCTTGACCTGCTCGAGTTTGCCCCAGCGGGTTATGGCCCGGAATTTCTGCGGGTCCAGGGTGTCCAAGGAGACGTTGATGCGGCGCACGCCAGCGGCATAAAGGTCGGCGGCATGTTTGTGCAGCTGGGTGCCATTGGTGGTGATCGTCAGCTCATCCAAAGCGCCGGTGTCGAGATGGCGGCCAAGGCGATGGATCAGCCACATGACGTCGCGGCGAACCAGGGGTTCGCCACCGGTGAGGCGGAGCTTGCGGACGCCGAGGTCGACAAAAGCCGAACATAGCCGGTCCAGTTCCTCGAGGGTGAGGACCTCCGCCTTGGGTAGGAAAGTCATGTTTTCAGCCATGCAATAGACGCAGCGCAAGTCGCAGCGGTCGGTCACGGAGACCCGCAAATAGCTGATCTGCCGGGCGAAGGGATCGATCAATGGCTCCATGATATTCTCGCTAAACCTCGTTTATGCGCGGGCCCAGAATAGCGCCATATTGACCGCCGGGACGCGCGGCGGCAAGGTTAGCAACAAGATCTAGGCCGAATTCGGCCTAGATCCAGGGGGCACCCCCGTAATGCTATCCTGAAGGCTGGTCGGCGCCGTGGACGATGGCGGCGCGCTCCAGCAGTGCTGGCCGCAGCTCGATGCCGCTGTTTTCGGCGGCCTGTTTGTTCAAGATAAGGTATGTCGCGTTGGCGGGGCGTATAGCGACATCGCGGGGTTTGGCGCCGTCAAGGATGAGGGCGACCGCTTCACCGGCCTGCCAGCCGACGGCATAGGGATCATGGGTCACGGTCGCGGTGGCACCGCGGGCGACAGCCTCGGCATTGCCGGCAACGACCAAGAGGCCGGATTGCGCGGCCATGGCGGCGATTTCCTCGATAGGCAGGTCCAATGTGCTGTCATCGGGCAAAAATATAGCGGTGTTCTGGCCGATCAGCTGACGCAATTGAGGCACGACGTCGCGGGCTTCCGCCAAGGGCACCGGGCGGACGGTGAAACTCATGGTGTCGTCAACCTGACGTAACTTCGTGGCGATCGCCCGCGAGCCCGGATCGCGTTGATTGTAGGGGGCGAGGACAAGGGTCGTCTGGGGGGCGATTTCAGCGATAATCTCAAGCTGTTCGACGTAGGGCGTAACCTCGACCCGGCCGGCGACGTTACGGGTCCGGCGGCGCGTGGCGAGAATCTCATCGGCCGATTTCTGGGTCAAGGCGGTAATGACAACGGGCAGATCCTCGACTTCGCCGATGACGGCCCGGGCGGCGGGGGCTGAAATGGCGACGATCACATCGGGGCGGGCGGCGGCGAAGCGGCGGGCAATATCGAGTGCCTTGTCAGGGTCGGCGTCGGCTGACTCGTAAAGAAAAGTGAGGTTCTGGCCAATGACATAACCCTTGGCGGCCAAAGCATCACGAACCCCGTCGCGCACCGTATCGAGGGCGGCATGCTCGACAATGGAGGTAATCGCGACCGTAACCTCGCGGTCGCCGGCCAGGCTTGCCGGAGCGATGGTCAAAGCTGCGAGAATGGCAGCGCCAAATCGCCAGAAGCGGCTTTGAATCATGGGTTTTTCATCCGAAATACCCCGCCAGGTAGAGACAGGTCCCAGAATCGTGGCGCGGACCGGGGTCCTGGTCAACCGTTATCCAGGTGGGTCGTGGGGGATGAATGCTGGTTCGCCGCCAATGAGGAAATCGTTAATGGCCTGTTGGCCCGCGGCCCCGGTTAACCAATCGGCGAAAGCGAGGGCGTTTTGGGCATTGGTCTGGGGGATTCTTGCCGGGTTGGCGCGGATGAGGCTGTAGCGGTTGATCAGCCTGGGGTCGCCGGCGACAAGTTCCCGCAAGGGGCCGTGATCGGCAAAACTGAGCCAGGTGCCGCGATCGGCGATGGCGTAGGCGCCGCGGGCGATGGCGATGTTGAGCATCATGCCCATGCCGCTGCCGGATTCCAGGTACCAGGGCGCCGGGCCCGGCCCTTGGGGCCACCCGGCATCGTCCCAAAGACGCAGCTCGGCCTTGTGGGTGCCGCTGTCGTCGCCGCGGGAAACGAACGTCGCCTTGGCCGCGGCGATGCGGGCGAAGGCCGCGGCGACGTCGTCGAGGCCGCGGACATTGGCGGGATCGTCGCCGGGGCCGACGAGGAGGAAATCGTTAAACATGACGGGGCGGCGGTCGATACCGGCGCCAGTTTCGACAAAGGCAATTTCAGCCACCGGGTCATGCACCAAGACGGCGTCGAGATCGCCGGCGGCGGCGGTGCGGAGTATCGCCCCGGTGCCTTGAACGACGGTACGCACGGTGATGCCGCTGGCGGCGGTGAAGCGTTCGATGAGATGCGCGAGCAGACCGGAATTCTCGGTTGTCGTGGTGGCGCCGAGTAACAAGGGTTGCTGGGCCGGCGCCGGCCGGAGGCCCGGTACGGCAACAAGCAGCGCCAAGACCAGGGCCGTCAGGATGGCTTTTCGGCCCGGTTTAGCCATCGGTGCTGTCGGCGTTGGGGAAAAAAAGCTGCTCGCCGTCAATGCGGAAGGCGGCAATGGCGCGTTGTCCGGCGGGGCCGGTGAGCCAATCGACGAAGGTTTCGGCAAGGTCGGCGCGCATCCGCGGATGGCGTTTGGGGTTGACGAGAATGACACCATAGGGGTTGAAGAGGCGGGAATCGCCGGCGACGAGGACTTTCAGATCGGCGCGGTTGGCGAAGGCCAGCCAGGTGCCGCGATCGACGAGCAAATAGGCGCCCATGTCCGCGGCCGTGTTGAGGGTGCTGCCCATGCCCGCACCGGTCTCCAAATACCAATTGCCGGCATGGTCGGCGGGATCTATGCCGGCTTGGCGCCAAAGGTTCAATTCGGCCTGATGGGTGCCGCTATCGTCACCGCGGGAGAGGAAACGGGCGCGGCTGCCGGCAATCCTGCGCAGGGCGTCGGTGGCGTCCTGAGCAGCGGCTATGGCGGCGGGGTCGCTGCCCGGGCCGGCAATGACAAAGTCGTTGAACATGACATCGCGGCGATAGCTGCCATAACCGGCGGCGACGAACCGGTCTTCGGCGGCGCGCGCGTGGACCAGCAAGACATCGGCGTCGCCATTGCGGCCGAGACGGAGTGCGGCACCCGTGCCGACCGCGACAACGTGAATCGGGATACCGGTGGCGGCGGTGAATTGGGGCAGAATATCGCTCAGCAGGCCGGAATTCTCGGTCGAGGTGGTGGAGGCCAGGATGATGTGCTGGGGCTGTGCCAAGGAGGCGGTGACGGGTGAGATCAAGAGGCCCAAGGCGAGCCATCGAATGAAGGCTCTCACCATAGGATTTCACCGGCGATGAAAGCCTGGCCTTCCTTGGATCGTGGTGCTGCAAAAAAAGGTTTGGCCGGGCCGTTCTCGACCAGGCGACCGCGGTTGAAAAACAGGATATCGTCGGCGAGACGCCGGGCCTGGGCAAGATCGTGGGTGGTCATCACGACCTTGGTGCCCATGGCCCGGAAGCCATGGATCGTCGTTTCTATGGCGCGGGTGGCGGCGGGATCGAGATTGGCGGTAGGCTCGTCGAGGAAAAGCACCTGCGGGCTGAGCGCCCAGGCGCGGGCAAAAGCGAGGCGTTGCTGCTCGCCGCCGGAGAGCAGCCGTGCCTGGCGCCGGGCGAGGTCGGACAAGCCGGCCTGGGCAAGGGCGGCGAGGGTGCGCTGGGCCCGTGCATGGCGGTCGAGGCCGTGCAGCTTCAAGGCGTGGGAAATATTGGCGGCGGCGGTGCGGCGGAGCAGCACCGGGCGCTGGAACACCATGGCGTGGCGGCGCGCGGGGTTGCCGCCGCCACGCCATTGAACGCTGCCGCCGGTGGGTTTGAGCAAGCCGTGGCAAAGGCGCAGGATGAGGCTTTTGCCGGCCCCGTTGGGGCCTAGAATGATGGTGAGGGAACCGGCTTCGAGGGTGAAGCTGATGTCCCGCAATAGCCGTTCACCGCCGGCGGTGTAACACAGGTCGCTGACTTCCAGGGGCAGGATGGGCGGTGGCGAGCGCATGGCCGGGCGCCCTAGATCAGGGCGGCGCGGCGCGCCGCGGCTTCACGCACGCCAAAGGCGGCGGCGTTGACAATGAAGGTAATGAGCAGCAGCACGATGCCGAGACCGAGGGCAAGGCTGAGGTTGCCCTTGCTGGTCTCCAGGGCGATGGCGGTGGTCATGACCCGGGTGACGCGGTCGATATTGCCGCCGACGATCATCACCGCGCCGACTTCGGCGCTGGCCCGCCCGAAGCCGGCCAGCAGGGTGGTGACCAGGGAAAAGCGGGCATCCCAAAGCAGGGTGGTCATGGATTGCCAGGACGACGCCCCCAAAGAGCGCAGTTGCTCGTCATATTCGGCCCAAAGATCGGCCACGACCTGGCGTGACAGGGCGGCGATGATGGGGGTGACGAGAATGGTCTGGGCGATGATCATGGCGGTGGGGGTGAACAAAAGCCCGAGAACGCCAAAGGGGCCGGAGCGGCTCAACAGCAGATAAACCACCAGGCCGACGACGACCGGCGGCAGGCCCATCAAGGCATTGAGGGTGACGATGACGAGGCGGCGGCCGGGGAAGGCATAGAGCCCGACGACTGCCCCCAGAGGCAGGCCGAAGACCAGGGCGAAGGCCAGGGCGGTCAAATTGACCTGCAGGGAGAGCAGGATAATCGCCAGCAGGTCGCCATCAAAGGTGGCGATCAGCTGCAAAGCGGCGGTTAACTCAGGCATGGGCTCTTCGTGTGGTGGCGATAACCGTGATTTTGGCCGGTTTATTGGTTCTTACAAGGCCCGGGGCTCGCCGCGCAAGGGCGGGGGCAGGGGTGGCCGGCGTGGTCGTGGGCTTGCCGCGGTCAAGCAGGTGAGCCACCTTCAGGAGATGACACCCGATGGGAAAACCATGACAAAAGACGTTTTGCGGCCGAATCCGGACGATCCCCGGCTGACCCGGCGGATCGCCGGGATTGACCAGGATGGTGCCGCCATCGATGCCGTCGTGGTGGTGGAGCGGCCGTTGACGCTGTTTCTCAACGGTCAGGAGATCGTCACCATGATGACGATCGGCGACTATCCGGCATATCTGGCCGTTGGTTATCTGCTCAATCAAGGCATGTTGCGCCCGGACGACCAAATTACCGGGATCGACCATGACGACGATCTGGCGGTGGTCGTGGTACGCACCGAGCGGGTCACCAATTACGAACAGAAGCTGGCCAAGAAGACGCTGACCAGCGGCTGCGCCCAGGGGACGGCGTTCGGCGATCTCATGGAGCGGTTCGAGGCGGTCGAGCTGGACAAAAACGCTGTGTTGAGAGTCTCTTGGCTGCGGGTGCTGTCAAAAAGAATCAACACTATGCCTAGTCTTTATCTGGCGGCCGGGGCCATTCATGGCTGCGTGTTGTGCGAGGTCGACCGGCCGCTGATCTATATGGAGGATGTGGGCCGGCATAATGCGGTGGATAAGATCGCCGGATATATGATGCGGCACGGGATCTCATCGGCGGGCAAGATCCTCTATACAACAGGGCGGCTGACGTCGGAGATGGTCATCAAAACCGTGCAAATGGGGCTGCCGATCCTGGTCTCGCGTTCGGGCTTTACGGCTTGGGGGGTGGAATTGGCGCAACAGGTGGGGCTGACCCTGGTGGGGCGGGCCAAGGGCAAGCGTTTCACGGTGCTGTCGGGTGCCGAGCGGGTGGTCTTCGACACATGACAATTGGTGAGTGCCGGGAGCAGGTGGCCGGCGTGCTGCTCGCCGGCGGATCGTCGCGGCGCATGGGCGGGGGCGACAAATGCCTGCGCGCCCTGGGCGGGCAGACATTGCTGGCGCGCATTGTGGCGCGGGTGCAGCCGCAGGTGAAGGCCGTCATGCTCAATGCCAACGGCGATGGGACGCGGTTTGCCGCCTACGGGCTGCCGGTGGTGGCGGATAGCATCGGCGAAGATGCCGGACCGCTGGCCGGGGTGCTGACCGGCATGGAATGGGCCGCGGCCGAACTGCCAGGTTGCCAATGGCTGGCGACTTTTCCCACCGACGCGCCGTTTCTGCCGCTCGATCTGGTCGCCCGGATGCACGGGGAGGCACTGGCCGGGGGGGTGAAACTGGCGCGGGGGTTTAGCGGCGGGCGAAGTCATCCGGTGGTTGGGCTCTGGCATCTGTCGCTTTGCGGATCCTTACGGCAGGCGTTGGTTGAGGATGGCGTGCGCAAGGTCGATACCTGGACCGCGGGGCATGGCATCGTCGATGTGGCCTACGGGATCGAGCCGGTGGATCCATTCTTCAACACCAATAAACCCGAAGACCTAGAGATTGCCGGCAAGCTGCTGGCACGCCTGAGTTTTTGACTGGGCCCAGTGCGGTTGACTTCGCCAGGAAAATCAAATTTAATCCCTACGTGACTAGGGGCTTTTATGGCCCCGAGACCATGCCAGTAAGGGTAGGTGGCGCGACGGGGAGGCTATTGGTCGCGCCCTACGGCCCAAGGGCAGGGAGGAGCGCAAGCGCGCGTTGCCCTATGGGGAGCGCTGTGAAATATGCCGGTTCAAACCGGCGAAGCATCGTATCCGAAATGCGGTGCATGCTTATTGGATAGGCCCGGTCGAGTGTGATGCTCGCTGGGCCTATTCTTTGACCGGCGCCGGTGCCACTCTGGCGGCGCAGAACTTGAACTCGGGTATCTTGCCGTAGGGATCGAGCTGCGGGTTGGTGAGTAAGTTGGCGGCGGCCTCGGCGTAGCAGAACGGGATGAATACCATGCCCTCGGGCACGTCCCGGTCGGCGCGGGCGGTCAGGGAAATGGCGCCGCGCCGGGTTTCAACCAGGGCGGGGTCGCCGGGGTTAAGGCCCATGCGGGCCAGTTCGCGCGGGTGCAGACTGACGACGGCCTCCGGCTCGAGGGCATCGAGCAGGGTGGCGCGCCGGGACATGGCGCCGGTGTGCCAATGCTCGAGCACCCGTCCGGTGCTCAGGATCATGGGGTATTCGGCATCGGGCAGTTCGTCGGGAGGGACTATATCGGTGGGGACGAATTTGCCGCGGCGGGACGGCGTGGGAAAGCCGTCGCCAAAGAGGATCTCGGCACCGGCTGCGTTTTCGTCGTCGCAGGGGTATGTAACAGCGCCTTCGCGCTGGAGGCGCGACCAGGTGATGCCGCGGATCGACGGCATGGCCTGGCGCATTTCCTCATAGACTTCGCTGATGTGAGTATAGTGCCAGTCGAGGCCCAAACCCTGGGCGAGGTCTTGAATGATCAACCAATCCTGGCGCGCTTCTCCCGGGGGATCAAGGGCTTGGCGGGCGAGTTGAACCTGACGGTTGGTGTTGGTGAAGGTGCCGGCTTTTTCGGGAAAGGCGGAGGCGGGCAAAATGACGTCGGCATGGAACGCCGTCTCGGTGAGGAATATCTCCTGGACGACGAGATGGTCGAGCTTGGCCAAGGCAGCGCGGGCATGTCGTTGATCGGGGTCGGACATGGCCGGGTTTTCACCCATGATATACATGCCCGTTATGGTGCCGGCGTGGATGGCATTGACGATTTCGACGACGGTCAAACCGGGTTGGGCGCTGAGGTCGGGGTCATTCCACAATTTGGCGAAACGGGCCCGCGCGTCGGCGTTGGCGACCGACTGATAATCGGGGTAGAGCATGGGGATCAGGCCGGCGTCGGAGGCGCCCTGGACGTTGTTCTGGCCGCGCAAGGGGTGGAGGCCGGTACCGGGGCGGCCGATATGGCCGGTCATCAAGGCCAGCGAGATGAGGCCGCGCGCATTGTCGGTGCCATGGACGTGCTGGCTGATACCCATGCCCCAGAAAATTATCGAGCGCTCGGAGGCGGCATAGAGGCGGGCGACGGCGCGCAGGGTCCGGGCATCGATGCCACAGACCGGTGCCATCTCTTCGGGCGAGAAATCGGCGACCTTCTCCTTTAACGCCTGATAATTCTCGGTGTAACCAGCGATATATTGCCGGTCGGTCAGGTCTTCCTCGATGATGACGTGCATCAAGGCGTTGAGCAGGGCGACGTCGGTGCCCGCTGTGAACTGCAAATTGTAGGTGGCGTGGCGGGAGAGGCTCTGTTTGCGGGGATCGATGACGATCAGCTTGGCGCCGCGCTTGGTGGCGTTTTTGATGTAGGTGGCGGCGACGGGGTGATTCTGAGCGGGGCGGGCGCCGATGACGATTATGCAGTCGGCATCGCCCGCCGCGCTGAAGGGGGCGGTTACCGCACCGGAGCCGATGGTTTCCATCAAGGCGGCGACGGAGCTGGCATGGCACAGCCGGGTGCAGTGATCGACATTGTTGGTGTGAAACGCCGTGCGTACCAGCTTTTGGAACAGATAGGCTTCCTCGTTGGAACCCTTAGCGCTGCCGAAACCGGCAAAGGCGTCGCCGCCATGTTGGCGGCGCACGCGGTCGAGGCCAGCGACGGCGAAGTCGAGCGCCTCGGCCCAAGTCGCTTCGCGGAAATGGGTCCAAGGGTTGGCGGGATCGACTTCGTCGTCCCAGCGTTTGCCGGCCTCGGGCTTGCGGATCAGCGGCTTGGTCAGCCGGTGGGCGTGATGGACATAGTCGAAACCGAAACGACCCTTGACACAGAGGCGGTTTTCGTTGGCCGGTCCGTTGCGTCCGTCGACACGGATAATGCGGTCGCCGCGCAGTTGGTAGGTGAGCTGGCAGCCGACGCCACAGAAGGGGCACAGGCTATCGACCGAGCGGTCGCCATGGACCGCCAGGCGGCCGGCGTCGTCGAGGAGGTTGGCCGGCATGAGGGCGCCCGTGGGGCAGGCCTGGACGCACTCGCCGCAAGCGACACAGGTGCTGGTGCCCATGGGGTCGTCGAAGTCGAAGACGATTTTCGCCGCGGCACCGCGCCCGGCCATGCCGATGACGTCGTTGACCTGTACCTCGCGGCAGGCACGGACACAGAGATTGCAATGGATGCAGGCGTCGAGATTGACCGCCATCGCGGGGTGGCTAGAATCAGGCGGGGGGCAGTCGCGGGCGGGAAGGCGGCTGGCAGCGACACCGACAATGTCGGCCCAGCGCCAAAATTTGGAGTCCGGGTCATGGGCCCGCTGACGCGGCGGCTGATCGGCGACCAGCATTTCCATGACCATGCGACGGGCGGCGACGGCGCGGTCGGCCTGGGTCTCGACCACCATATCGGGAGCCGGCTGGCGCAGGCAGGACGCGGCAAGGGTGCGCTCGCCCTCGATATGAACCATGCAGGCGCGGCAGTTGCCGTCGGCCCGGTAGCCCGGGTCGGGGCTGTAACAAAGATGGGGGATGGTGGTGCCATGGCGCTGGGCGACCTGCCAGATGGTTTCGCCGGTTTGGGCCGT
>QIGO01000025.1 GCA_003230015.1 Alphaproteobacteria bacterium
TGGTGGCGGCAGATCGAGCAATGGCGGGCCGTCGACTGCCTTAAATTCGAACAAGGCGACGGCGCCATCAAGCCGCAATACGCCATCAAGCGTCTTTATGAACTGACCAAGGACCGCGATACCTACATCACCACCGAAGTCGGCCAGCACCAAATGTGGGCGGCCCAATATTATCACTTCGACCGGCCCTTTCACTGGCTGACCTCCGGTGGCCTCGGCACCATGGGATACGGCTTGCCATCCGCCGTTGGCGTCCAGGTGGCCCATCCGGACTCCCTCGTCATCGACATTGCCGGCGAGGCATCGATCCTGATGAATATTCAGGAGCTCAGCACCATCGCCCAATACCGCTTGCCGGTGAAGGTTTTCATTATCAACAACGAATATATGGGCATGGTCCGCCAGTGGCAGGAACTGCTCCATGGCGCCCGCTACTCGGAAAGTTACAGTGCCGGCCTGCCGGATTTTGTTAAGCTTGCCGAGAGTTTTGGCGCCACCGGTTTGCGCGCCACCAAGCCCGGCGAGGTCGACGATGTTATCGGCCGCATGTTGAGCATCGATGGCCCCGTGATCGTCGACATGGTGGTATCGAAAGAAGAAAATTGCTTCCCCATGATACCCGGTGGCGCCGCCCACAATGACATCCTGCTCGGGCCCAACGGCACCGCCGAGCAGGAAGCATCGGAAGAAGGCATGGTCCTCGTCTAAGCGCCACCGCAACCCGCGACACCACTTGTGTGGCCCCTGCTATTGGCCCCACGCACTTTGTTTGGAGCAAGACCTTGTCGGAAACAATCGAGCGCCACACCATCGCTGTCCTCGTCGATAACGAACCCGGTGTTCTGGCCCGTGTGATCGGTCTGTTTTCGGGGCGCGGCTACAATATTGAGAGTTTGACCGTGGCCCCGGTCAGCGCCGACGGGGCCGCATCGCGCATCAACGTCGTCACCAGTGGCACGCCGCAGATTATCGAGCAGATCAAGGCCCAACTCGACCGCCTTGTGCCCGTGCAGACGGTCCATGATCTGACCATGGATGGCCGTCATATCGAGCGTGAGACGGCCTTGATCAAGGTCGTTGGCGAGGGACCGGACCGCCATGAGGCGCTTCGCATCGCCGACATATTCCGCGCCCGTGTCAGCGACACCACCATTGGCTCTTTTGTCTTCGCCCTCACCGGATCGCCCGAGAAACTGGACTCGTTCATAGAACTCATGCGCGCCCTCGGCAGCGTCGAGGTCGCGCGCTCGGGAGTCGTCGCCATTGCCCGCGGCGGTGCCGCGCTGTAAAACGCCTACCGCGCCGCCGCCTAACAAATACGGAAAAAAAGGGAGAACCCCATGCGCGTCTATTACGATCGCGACGCCGACGTAAATCTGATCAAGAGCAAGAAAGTTGTCATCATCGGCTATGGCAGTCAGGGCCATGCCCACGCCTGCAACCTTCGCGATAGTGGCGCCGGCAATGTCGTCGTCGCCCTGCGGCCCGGGTCTGCCAGTACCGCCAAGGCCCAAGCCGCCGGTTTTGAAGTCAAAACCGCGGCGGCAGCCGCAACCTGGGCCGACGTCGTCATGGTGCTGGTCCCCGACGAACTGCAGGGCGATCTGTACACTGAGCATCTCAGGGAAAATATGCGCGAGGGCGCCTCGCTGGTCTTTGCTCACGGCCTCAATATCCATTTCAATCTCATCGAACCGCGGCCCGACCTCGATGTCCTGATGATCGCCCCCAAGGGGCCGGGTCATACCGTCCGGTCCGAATATGAACGTGGCGGTGGCGTCCCCTGTTTGCTGGCCATTCACCAAGACGCCAGCGGCAATGCCCAGGATATCGGACTGTCTTATGCCAGTGCCATCGGCGGCGGTCGCGCCGGCGTCATCGAGACCACCTTCAAGGAAGAGTGCGAAACCGATCTGTTCGGCGAGCAGGTCGTCCTTTGTGGCGGTCTGACCTCGCTGATCCAGGCCGGTTACGAAACCTTGGTCGAGGCTGGGTATGCCCCTGAAATGGCATATTTTGAATGTCTCCATGAGGTCAAACTTATTGTCGATCTCATTTACGAGGGCGGCATCGCCAACATGCGCTACTCCATTTCCAACACCGCCGAATATGGCGACTATACCCGCGGCGGGCGCATCATCACCGACGAAACCCGAGCCGAGATGAAGCGCATTCTAGGCGAAATCCAGTCTGGCCAATTTACCCGCGACTGGATGCTCGAGAACAAAGTCGGCCAAACGAGTTTCAAAGCCACGCGCCGCCGCGAGGCGGAGCATGGTATTGAAGAGGTCGGCGAGCGGCTGCGCGCCATGATGCCGTGGCTGTCGGCGAATCGCTTGGTCGACAAATCGAAAAACTAATCGTCAACCCAATACAGCCGCGTCTCGCCTATTCGATAGTAGTGCTTGGCGCCGCGGTCGGTTCCGCTCACCACTCACGACGCGTCGGTTTGCACCCGGCCGCGTCGGTGTCTGCGTTTGGTGACAACCACACGACAGTTTGCACCTAAAAATCATTGCGGCTTGTTGCCCAAACCCTCTAGATAGTGCTGCGTCAACAATTGCCGCGTCGGGGGACGCGGCGTATTCACGACTTGTTAACCAAGACCGCAGAAAGTGGACGTTGTTGATCCATCGGCAATGTTCGCCGGCAGGGCCAAGGATGAGAGGCGCAACCGGCGCGAGTGAGAGGCCATCGACAGAGGCACCGCCCGCGCTTCCCGATCTGCGCCCTGTTTTTGGTCTGACAAGTCTGATCAGGTGAGACGGGCAGGCACGCGTAAGTATGAGAGTCACTGACATTTCCCAGCCGACAGAAGGTCCGATGGCCATCATTTGCCGCCGCACGGATGCCAACAGCACCGGCTCCCAATCCACTAAGTCAACGATCAAACAAGCCAACCAGAAGGGCTGCGTGAGATAAAATGTTATCGCGACTCCTTGGAATGTTTTCCGCCGACATGGCCATTGATTTGGGAACAGCGAATACGCTGGTCTACGTGAAAGGCCGCAACATTGTTCTCAACGAGCCATCGGTAGTGGCGATCGCCGAGTCGAAGGGCCGAAAAAAGGTTCTTGCCGTCGGCAACGAGGCCAAGCAGATGCTTGGTCGTACGCCTGGCAACATACAAGCCATTCGGCCTCTGCGAGATGGCGTCATCGCCGATTTCGAAGTGGCCGAGGAGATGATCAAGGAATTCATCCGCAAAGTTCACAACCGGCGCAGTTTCTTCAGCCCCCAAATCGTAATATGCGTACCCTCCGGATCAACCGCGGTTGAACGGCGCGCCATTCAGGAGTCGGCCGAAAGTGCCGGCGCTCGCCGTGTATGGTTAATCGAGGAGCCCATGGCCGCGGCCATCGGCGCCGGCCTGCCGGTCACCGAGCCCACCGGCTCGATGGTCGTCGACATTGGCGGTGGCACGACCGAGGTCGCGGTGCTGTCTCTGGGCGGCATCGTCTACTCCCGCTCCGTGCGTGTCGGCGGCGATAAGATGGATGAGGCAATTATCGGCTACATTCGCCGCAACCATAATCTGCTTGTCGGCGAGGGTAGTGCCGAGCGCATCAAGATGGAAATCGGCTCCGCCTGTCCGCCCGAGGATGGCGAAGGCTCCACCATGGAGATCAAGGGCCGCGATCTCATGAACGGCGTGCCCAAAGAGTTAATTATTTCCGAACGTCAGATTGCCGAAAGTCTTGCAGAACCCATTAGTGCCATCATCGATGCCGTTAAGGTTGCCCTGGAACATACCGCCCCGGAGCTTGCCGCCGACATCGTCGACAAAGGCATCGTGCTCACCGGTGGTGGCGCATTGCTGGGCAATTTGGACTATGTTTTGCGCCATGCCACCGGATTGCCGGTCTCCATCGCCGATGATCCGCTGACATGTGTCGCCCTGGGCACAGGCCGGGCCCTGGAAGAGTTTAAGAAATTGAAAGATGTGTTGGTCAGTATGTACTGAATCTATATGTTCACCCCTTAGGAAATCCAGGGGCTAGATGTGGTGAATCGCGGTTCAGGAAGCACGGTTGTTGGTGTAGTTTTACCCGTCAAGGTATGGGCACAACGCTTTGCGTTTGGCCTTTTGGTCGCCTCCGCCTTCACCTTAATGCTCTTAAGCAAGGCTGAAACCGTTCTTATCGAGCGCAGCCAGACCGCTGTAGTTGATGCGGTTACGCCGTTGCTCGAGGTACTGAGCCAGCCCGCCCAAAGTGTTGGCAACGCCATCGAGGAGGTTAACGGCCTGTTTTTGCTAAATGCCGAAAATGCCCGGTTGAAACGTGAGAACGCGCTGCTGCTGGGCTGGCAGAACGAGGCCCGGCGCCTGCAAATGGAATTGGACGCACTGCGGTCCCAGTTGAGCATCGCCGCCGACCCGATCCCGCGCGCCATCGGCGCCCGCGTCATAGCCGACACTGCCGGGGCTTTTGTGCGTAGTGTGGTCGTCAATGCCGGCACCCAGGATCGCCTGTTGCGCGGCCAGGCTGCTGTCACCGTGGATGGCCTGGTCGGTCGCGTCGCCGCTGTCGGCCGGCGCTCGGCCCGTATACTCTTGCTCACGGATTTGAATTCGCGGGTGCCGGTAGTGGTCCAGTCGACCGGGGACCGCGCGGTTCTCTCGGGCAACAACTCAGCACGGCCCAAACTAACCTATTTGCCCCGCGACAGCGCCGTTTCGCCCGGCGATCGCATCCTCACCTCTGGCAATGGCGGCGTTTTTCCACCGGGTCTTGCCGTTGGCATCGTCGCCGAGGTCGGCAAGGCGGGTATTACCGTGCAGCCATTGGTAAACTACGCGCGCTTGTCTTATGTGCAGGTCCTGGATTATGGACCCGATGGCATACTGCCGACACCCCGCGTTACGCAGCCGACGGGGCCGACCCCGCACGCGGCGGCCCCGGTTGCCGAAAAGCCACACCCACCAACCGACCCGGCAACCGACGTAACAACCGCGGCTAAAGCGGCTGCCGGCACCGTGCCATGACCCCAGCGGGTGGCGCGATTCGTCTGGATCGTTGGGCGCGCAATATCGTTCCGGTCGTCATCACCCTGCTCATGGTAATAATCGGCGTGACCCCCGTTCCGGTGCCTTATTATGCCATTGTCGCACCATCCTTGCCGCTTATGGCGGTTTATTATTGGGCCGTCCTGCGGCCGGAGTTGATGCCGCGTACCGCGGTATTCGCTATCGGGCTCTTGCAGGACGTGCTTAGCGGTGTGCCTCTGGGAGTCAACGCGCTCGTGCTTCTTCTTGCCCACGCAGTCCTGCTCCATCAGCGCCGCTATTTGGTGGGTAAATCCTTTTGGATGTTCTGGCTCGGTTTTGTCATGTTGGCGCCTGCCGCGGGCGTGTTAATCTGGCTATTGGTGGCGATTTTGCGTGGCGCCCTGATCGCCCCCGATGCGACCATGTTCAATATTCTCATGACGATTGCGGTATTCCCGCTTCTCGCCTGGATTCTTTCTCACACCCAACGCGCCTTGATCGGTCAGGGAAACTAGCCAGCCATGCACCGCCGGCACAACGATCAACAGCGCAATTTTACCCGCCGCGCCGTGATACTTGCCGGTGGCCAGACGGCGCTGATGGGCGTTCTTGCCGCCCGCATGTATTATTTGCAAGTTACCGAGGCTGACCGCTACGCCCTGTTGTCCGACGAGAACCGCATCAACATGCGGTTGTTGCAGCCCACCCGCGGCGTTATCGTTGACCGTTTCGGTGTGCCTCTGGCCATCAACCGCCAGAATTATCGTGTCCTCATTACATCTGAGAACACCCCTGACATTGAGCAAACGCTGGAGAGCCTTGGCTACATCATTCCCATCAGCGCCGACGACCGCACGCGCATCCTCCGCGACATCGCCAAGCGCAAGAACTTCGTCCCCGTCACCATCCGCGAGTTTCTCGAATGGGAGGAGGTCGCCAAGATCGAGGTCAACGCGCCCGACTTGCCCGGCATCAGTATTGATGTCGGCCAACGTCGTTTCTATCCCGACGGTGTTTCCGCTGCCCACGTTCTCGGTTATGTCGCCTCGGTTAGCCCCCATGACCTTACCGGCGACCCGCTTCTTGAGACGCCGGGTTTCCGTATTGGCCGCAGCGGCCTTGAAAAGAAATACGATCTTGCTCTGCGCGGCCGTGCTGGCGCCAGCCAGTTTGAGGTCAACGCCGTTGGCCGCGTCATTCGTGAATTGGAACGCAAGGAAGGCCAGGTCGGCCAGGAACTGGTTCTCACCCTTGACATCGAACTGCAGCGCCTTGCCGCCGAAAAGCTTGGCGAGGAGAGCGGCGCGGTGGTCCTGATCGACGTTCAGACAGGTGCGCTGCTGGCCTTAACGTCGACACCCAGCTTCGACCCCAACGCTTTTGCCGAGGGCATAAAATCCGCCCAGTGGCAGGACCTGATGGATAACGAGCGGGCGCCACTGCGCGACAAGACCATCGCTGGAGAGTTTCCACCAGCCTCCACCTTCAAGATGGTCGTCGCCCTTGCAGCGCTTGAAGCCGGCGTTATCGATTCAGAGACGGAATTTTTTTGCTCCGGCAGCCTCAGGCTCGGCGACGGCCTCTTCCATTGCTGGAAACGACAGGGCCATGGCAGGGTAAAACTCGTCCGCGGCATTCGCGAATCCTGTGACGTGTATTTCTATGAGGTCTCCCGCCGCGTCGGCATCGACCGCATTGCCGCCATGGCTCGCCGTTTTGGTCTTGGTGCCAAATTCGACGTCGATTTGCCCAGCGAACGTCCCGGCTTGATCCCCACCAAGGCCTGGAAGCAGGCCGTGATCGGTGAGCCCTGGGTGACCGGCGAGACTCTCATCGCCGCCATTGGCCAGGGTTACGTTCTTTCAACCCCGTTGCAACTTGCGATCATGACGGCGCGCATTGCTAACGGCAAGAAGGCGCTGCGCCCGTTCCTGACACGCGACAGGGCTGAGGATGCCACACTGGTTGCCCGTACCAACGACGACTTACCCGACCTGGGTATCAACCAGCGCGATTTGGATATCGTTCGCCAGGGCATGATTGAAGTCGTAACGCACAAAAGTGGAACTGCCCGTCGTGCAGCCATCGGCGTTGAGGGAATGGAGATGGCCGGAAAATCCGGCACCGCCCAGGTACGTCGCATCACTATGGCTGAGCGCCGGACCGGAATCATAAAGAACGATCAACGGCCCTGGCGCGACCGGGATCACGCCCTATTCGTGGCCTATGCGCCGCTCGAGAAGCCCCGCTACGCCGTTGCCGTGGTCGTCGAGCATGGTGGTGGCGGTTCCAAGGTCGCGGCCCCGATTGCAAGGGATCTCCTGCGCGAAGCACAAATTCGTGACCCCGCCGCCAGCGCGCCGGGCACCACGACGGCTGCCCGCGGTTCATCCGCCACGGTCGACAGTTAGGCTGGCCCATGTCGGTACGTTACGGTGGATTGAGCCGCACCGAGCCTTCGTTAGGTGACAAGTTCCTGCGCCTGAATTGGGGACTGGTCCTGCTCATACTGGCCACGGCCAGTATCGGTTTTGCCATGCTCTATTCGGCGGCTAACGGCAACATAGATCCATGGGCGACTCGCCAGATGGCCCGACTTTCCGTCGGCATGGTTGCCATGTTCATTGTCGCGATGATCGATCTACGCTTCTGGTTGCGCCTGGCTTATCCAGCCTATGCCGTTGGCCTGTTGCTGCTGGCGGCGGTAGAGGTTAGGGGAATCAGCGGCATGGGCGCCCAACGTTGGCTCGACCTCGGCTTTTTTCAGCTGCAACCTTCGGAGGTTATGAAGGTTTCTTTAGTGATGGCTTTGGCTCGTTATTTTCATGGTGTCGAGATGGAGGATATTGGCCGCATCCCGTACTTGATCATTCCAGTCGCCATGATTGCTCTACCGGCGGCTATGGTGCTCCGGCAACCCGATCTTGGCACAGCTATGGTCGTGGCGATGATCGGCGGCGCCATGTTCTGGATTGCCGGTGTGCGCTTGTGGATGTTCGCGGCCGTCGGGGTCGCCGTGCTTGCCGCTTTACCGGTTGCTTGGCAAAATCTACGCGGCTATCAGCGTCAGCGCATATATACGTTCCTTGATCCCGAATCCGATCCCCTAGGCGCCGGTTATCACATCATACAGTCGAAGATAGCCTTGGGGTCCGGCGGCGTGTTCGGCAAGGGTTTCCTGCAAGGCACCCAGAGCAACCTGAATTTCCTGCCCGAGAAGCAAACCGACTTTATTTTCACGATGCTGGCTGAAGAATTCGGTTTGCTCGGCGGCCTCGGCACCCTCAGTCTATACCTGCTCCTCGTTGTTTATGGGATAGCGATCAGTCTGCGCTGCCGCAGCCAGTTCGGTCGCCTCCTGGCCTTTGGGATAACCACGTCGTTCTTCCTTTATATGTTTATCAACATCGCCATGGTTATGGGCCTGGTCCCGGTCGTCGGCATGCCCTTACCTCTAATTTCCTATGGCGGCACAGCTATGCTAACAGTCCTTATCGGCTTCGGCCTGTTAATGAGCGTCAGCCTCCACCGCGACACCTACATAAACCGTCGCGGCGGCTCCAGCTGAGGCCAGCCGTCAACCACAAACCCAGCGCCGCCCCCACTCGACAGCACCCGCCCACCCTGCTATATCCGCCCCACCCGCACGGGCATGCCAGCCATTCCCAAGCGCTACGGTGGGCGCATAGCTCAGTTGGCAGAGCAGCTGACTCTTTATTAGATATTCTAATGGTTTAAGTTGTTTTATAAACAATAGGTTAGTAGTCATTCCTTTGAAATTTCGATGGCATTTCGATGACTTTTAGCTTATTGGTATCGATGTTAAACGAGGAGATCACTAGGGGCGATTAGCTCAGTTGGTAGAGCAGCTGACTCTCGATTGGGAGCCCGTGTTGGAAACGGCACGGTGAACAGGTGTCAAATTCGGGGAACCCTTCCGTCCATGGACGTTGGCAATCCCGAGCCAAGCCCCGCAAGGGGAAGGTGTAGAGACTAGACGGCACCCACCTACATCCTCCGGGATAAGGTGATGGGATAGTCCGGGCCACAAACCCGATTGGGGCGGCGAAAGCCGTAGTGGTGGTGTAATCAGCGGGTCACAGGTTCGAGCCCTGTATCGCCCACCAATTCCTCGACAAAAGCCCCGGCGCATAAAACGCCGGGGCTTTTTTCTTTTCTCAGATAGAGCGTGACCTGCTCTGAAAAACCAGGCCGCATGAGGACACAAATAAACCCAGGACTCTACCAAAATCTGGAGGGAAGTAGGGTCTCAGGTCACCCGCAAAACCAGCGAGTCATCGTAGGGCAAGGCTGGTTCGGCAAAAGAGACATTGTTGCGCACATAATGCAGTGCGCAGGCGCGCCGCCAACGCTCGGACGGGTTGTCGGCGGATTGGTGCAAGATGTTGCCATGATGGAACGACACCCCGCCCTTGCTGACCGGTGCCGGCGTCATCGGCTGACGGGTGGCGATGTCGGCGGGAATTTGCAGGTTATACGGCTCGTCGGGTGGCGCCTCGTGGGCGTAGATCGGTCCCAAATTCGAGCCGTCGCCGAAGTAGAGACAGCCATTCTCGAGGGTTGCATCATCGAGCGCGATCCAAGCTGTGACCACGCCTTCCGGATCGCTCGGGCCGAAATAGAAATTGTCCTGATGGACCGGTTTGGGTCCACCGCCATGGGGTGCCTTGAAAAATATCTGGCTGAAATAGACAGACACCCCCGGTCCGAGAACATCCTCGACCAGATCGACGAGGGCCGGATCCTCGGCCAGCGCCTTGAAGAACGGGCGGTGGTGGTGCGGATTGTCGAGCTTGCGCAGTACCACCTGATCGGCCACGCCACCGTCTATATACCAGGCGCGTTCCTGGTCATTCAGCGTCGTCAATGCCGCACCGGACCAGGCCGCGATATCCTCGATCGCGGCGTCCATCCGTTGCGGCGTAAAGACATGCCGGACCGTCAAATGCCCAAGCGTCGCATAGGTCCCGCGCTGTACCGGATCGAGTGGCATCGCCGCCTCCGTATAAGTAACTAGATAGTTACTTATACGGCCGAACCAAGCCCCTGTCAATTTCGGCGGCACTGCTGCCCGGGTTTTTCAGAACCAAACGCTCGATCGTCTCATGCACATGCCGGCGCCAGTTTTTGAGGGGCTTGGGCGCCCGCAGATCGCGACCGAAGAACACCGATAAAGTGGCGCTATTGGACAGGTAATAATACACCAACCCGACAATCGTGATGTACAGATCGACCGCGCCCAGATCGGGACGAAATTCATCGGCGGCGACACCACGGTCGAGTAGATCTTGGATCAATTCCTCAAACGGCGGGTGAATTGCCTGAGTTCGGACGGAAAATCGGAGATGCCGCGCATCGTGCAAATTCTCGGTATTGAGCAGCGTTATGGACTGGGGGTTCGCAGCATAATAATCCCAAACGAAATCGACCAGTTTCGCCAATCCCGGCCGCGGCTCAATCGCCGCGAGTTCCAGGGCCTGGCCGGCATGGCAGATGGTCTCGTAAATCTCTTCGAGAGCAGCCTGAAACAAACCATCCTTGCTGCCGAAATAATGGTAGAGCATGCGCTTGTTGATGCCGGCGCGCCGGGCGATCTCATCGACCCGGGCATCGCCAAACCCCTTTGAAGCGAACTCGTCGGTGGCGGCGGCGAGGATGCGCTGACGCGACGCATCGGGGTCGCGTTTGCGGCTTGGTGTAGGCGCTGCGTCCAATACCCGATCACTCATAATCCACATTCTTCCAACCGGTCCGTCGCCGCCAACCTTCGTTGACAGGCGGCGCAGCATTTCATAGCTTTTATTCACCGTCTAGTTACTTATGACAATGCACCGGCGTTCGCAAAAGCCCGCGAACAAGGGGTGACAGTGGGAAAGGTCCGGCAACATGGATAACGGCGAGCCTCGTATTAAGACCACGGTTGTCGGATCCTATCCGATACCCGATTGGCTGGTTGCCGCCCCGACACAACAGGCGCTGGTCGATGCCACACGGACCGTCATTGCGACCCAGGAAGCCGCCGGCATCGATATCGTGTGCGACGGCGAACTCTATCGTTTCGATATCAATCATCCCGAAACCAACGGCATGATCGAATATTTCGTGCAACCCATGTCGGGCATCCGAACCGAGATCTCCTTCGAGGAAATCATCGACTATCGCCGCCAGGCCGGGATGGGATTCCGGGAAAAGCCGCCCGGTATCGTCGATGGCCCGGTCGGCCACGGCACCCTCGACCTGCCGCACGCCGCCGCCCGGGCCCACGCCTTGGCCACCCGGCCTTTGAAATTCACCATCACCGGGCCGCATATGTTGGCCAAGACGCTGCGCGACCTGCACTACAAGGACACGGCCGCGCTGGCGCTGGCAATTGGCGATCTACTGGCCGAGCAGGTGCGCCATATCGAGGCCGAGGTGGTGCAGCTCGACGAGGCCAACCTGCCGGGCAACCCGGACGAATGGGAATGGGCCGCGGCGGCGATCAATAAAGTTCTCGACGCGGTCAACGGGGTGCCGGCGGTACATCTGTGCTTCGGCAATTACGCCGGTCAATCGGTCCAGAAAGGCAGTTGGGACAAACTCATCAGCTATCTTAACGCTCTGCATGCCGACCACATTGTCATGGAGAATGCCCATCGGCCACTGGAGGAGCTGGCCGCCTTGCGCGATCTGCGCCCGGATTTGGGATTGGGCCTTGGTGTCGTCGACATCAAACGAACGGAAGTCGAAACGGCGGAGGATATCGCCCGGGCCCTGGAGCGCGCGGAGCGGACCCTGGGCGAAGGCCGCGTTCGCACGATCAACCCCGATTGCGGATTCTGGATGCTCAAACGACCGATCGCCGACGCCAAGATCCGCGCTCTGGTGGCGGGCCGGGATCTCTATGAGGGCCGGCGCGCGTCCCCCCCGCGGGTCTCCTAGGGCCGCCGCGCCGGCGGTTAGTCCATGTCGAGCAGTTTATAAATCCGGCGGGTGTATTCACCGAAATTCTCTTGGGTTTTAATAGCGAGATCGCGTTTTTCGGGCAGGTCGATCGTCATATATTCGGCCAGCCGCGCCGGTCTTGCAGTCATGACCGCGACATGTGATCCCAGGAATACCGCTTCCTGGATGCCATGGGTGACGAACAGGATCGTCTTGCGGCTCTCGCGCCAGATCTGCATAAGCTCCAGGTTCATCTTCTCGCGGGTCAGGGCGTCGAGCGCGCCGAACGGCTCGTCCATGAGGATCAGCTTCGGGTCGTGCACGAGCGCGCGGGCGATGGCCGCGCGCTGCTGCATGCCGCCGGACAATTGATAGGGATAGTTGGTCTCGAACCCGGCCAGCCCCACCATCGCCAGCAAATCGCGCGCCCGCTCCCGGCTCTGTTTCATCGGCAGGCCGAGGATTTCCGCCGGCAGCAGGACATTCTCCAGGATCCGCCGCCATTTCAGCAACAGCGGTTGCTGAAATACCATGCCGACGTCGCGCGAAGGATCGAACGGTTCCGCTGCGGAACCGATCCGCACTTCACCACCATCGTGAGGATGCAGGCCTGCAAGAATCTTCAGCAAGGTGCTTTTGCCGCATCCCGACGGCCCGACAATGCTTACCAGCTCGCCGGCCTGTACTTCGATGGAGATGTTCTGGATCGCTTCGATCTCTTCGCGGCGCGTGCGATAGACCTTGCGCACATCGGTCAAGGAAATGAAGGACTCAGCCATGGCTGCGCTATTCGACCCGGGCGTCCTGAACAACGAAGATCCGTTCAAGCAGGATAACCGAGCCATAAAGCACCACCCCGATCAGGGTAACCAGCATCAGGGCCATCACCATGGCATCGGTGTTCAGGGCCTCCTGGGTGACCAGCATGAACCAGCCAAGGCCCCGGTCGGACTGAATGAATTCGCCGACGATGGCGCCGGCTACCGCCAACACGGTAGCCACTTTCATGCCCGAGAACACATAGGGCAGGGCGCCGGGAAGCTGGATTTTGCTGAATATTTGCCAGCGCGAACCGTTCAGGGCGCGGACCAGGTCGAGGAGATCCGGCTCGACTTCGCGCAGGCCGCGCGCCGTGTTGAGGAGGATGGGAAAAAAGCAAATCGTAAAAGTAATGACGATATTGGTCTGGATGCCAAAGCGTAACCAGACGATGAACAGCGGCGCCATTGCCACCTTGGGGATCATGTTCAAGGTCACCAGGAGCGGCATCAAGGCCGCATCGAGCCGCGCCGACCAGGTAAAAAACATCGCGAACGCGACCCCGACAACGACGGCGAGAATATAACCGCCAAAAATTTCCTGGGCGGTTGCGGTGAAATGAAACACCCAGTTAAAATTTGGTTCTCCCAGGGTCTTTAACGCCAGCCACGGCGTCGGCAGGATATATTCCGGCACATCGCCAAGAATGACCGCCAACCACCAAAAGGCAACGAAGGCGATATGCACCGCGGTCGCGATCGCTATTTTACGCCATGTGGCCGCTGTCATAGTCAAAACGCCTCCCCGCTGGCGAACATAACTAACTGGTTACCTGTGTTCAATAGCTGCTATAATAAAGCATTGTGGGCGTTACAGGGAGGAGACCACACCAATGAAGGGATATCTGAAAACTCTGCTAGCCGGTGCTTCGATGGCAATTGCCGGCGGCATGGCTGCTGGCCAGGCCGGCACCGACGAGACGATAAATTTTGTCCTTAACTGGGTGCCGGGCGGCGATCATGCGCCCATTTACTGGGCGCGTGAGCAAGGCTGGTATGAGGACGCCGGTATCGATCTGGTGATCGAGAACGGCACCGGCTCCGGCGCCTCGGCCAAGAAGGTTGGCGTTGGCCGCAACGAACTTGGTATCGCCGATTTGCCGACCATGCTGCAGGCGCGTGGTAAGGGCGCGGACCTGGTCGCGGTGATGAATATTTATGCCAACTCGCCCTACGGGATTTACTGGAAGAAGTCGAGCGGCATCAAAAGCTTCGAGGATCTGCAAGGCCGCACGATCGGCAACCCGCCTTTCGACGCCGCGCGCCAGATGTGGCCGGCCATCGCGAAAGTACTGAATATCGAGCCGGACTCGGTCAAATTCGTCAACGTCAAGCCGAATGCGAAGATTGCGGCCATGGAGTCGGGTTCCATCGACGCCACAACCAATTTCTATAACGTTCACTATATCTATCAGCGCATCTTCGGCGACGATATGGGCTTTGTTGCCCTGCGCGATCTCGGCTTCAACCCCTATGGCAATTCCATCATCGCCAACGGCGAATGGCTGCAAGAGAACCCGGACTTGGCCAAGAAGTTCGTCTCGGTGACGCAGCGCGCCTACGCGACTTGCGCGCAGAACCCGGAGCCATGCATCGAAACCCTGGCCAAAGCCGGTAGCCAAAAGGTCGAGGACGTCACCGAGAATTGGAAACTCGTTGTCGAATTGATGACCAACAAGACCAGCACGGAAAATGCGCTGGGCTATTTCGACCCGAGCCGCATGGCCACCGACTATGAAGCAGTCGAGACGTCGTTCGATATCGACGCCTACGATGTGACGACGGCCTATACGAACGAGTTCCTGGATATGTCGATCAAAATGCCGACGGCGACCAACTGACCGGCGTTCCATCGATAGTCGGGCCGGGCAGCTCTGCTACTGCCAACGCTCGGCCGCAACCAAAATGTGCGGCGAGGCATGGTGACCCTGGGGCCATGCCTCGCACGGCATTTGACACATGACGAAATGGCGCCGGGCCGACGGCGCCGGTAGCATTGCAAAACTCTGCTTTCCCCAAAGATAACCAGGCTTGATCGAGCATTAGCTCGGGCTTAGCATGAAATTGTGGCCGGCTAGAAACACCAAGAAAAGGCGCTCCGCTGGCAGTGTCAAAAGGGAGAGGATCATGATCGCACATATGGGCAGAACTGCGGCGGCGGCACTCATATTCATTGTTGCTGGCGCGATCCATCCTGCGTTGGCGCAGAAAATCTCCATCACGGTGGTCAATGGCCACCCGCCGGTGTTCTTGTGGGTCAAGCACCTCACAGAGACCTTCATTCCCGCCGTCGAACGGGAGTTGGCGGGCAGCGGTATCACCGTCGACTGGACCGAGGCTTATGGCGGCAGCTTGGCCAAAGTCGGCGGCGAGCTGGAAGCGCTGGAAGAGGGCCTGGCCGAGGTCGGGGTCGTGCCGACCGTGTTCGAGCCGGCCAAGCTGGCCCTCGACAATGTGACCTATTACACGCCCTTCGGCTCGACCAGCCCGGACCAGGTGGTCAAAATCATCGATCAGCTGCACGACACCGTGCCGGCCCTTGGCCAAGGTTGGGAAAAGAACAATCTGGTCTATCTCGGCGCCGGCTTTGGCATCGATAACTATCATCTCTGGACCAAATTCCCGGTGAACTCGGTGGCCGACCTGAAAGGCCGCAAGATCGGTGCGCCCGGTCCGGCGGTGAACTGGCTCAAAGGCACAGGGGCGGTTGGCGTGTCCGGCAACCTCACGACCTATTTCAACAGCCTGAAGACCGGCGTCTATGACGGTGTCATCGTCTTCGCCACGGCGGCACTGCCGGCCAAGCTCTATGAGGTCGCGCCCTATATCACAAAAGTCAGTTTCGGCGCCCAATATGCCGGTGGTCTGGCGGCCAACAAGACATGGTACGACGCGCAACCGGAAATCCTGCAAAAGGCCCTGCTGACGGCAGCGCAGGACTACCGCACCGCCTACCACAAAGAGTTGAACGCCCGTGTCGAGGGGGCCTTCGCGACCATGGAAGCCGCCGGCGCCACGATTTCCACATTGCCCGAGGCGGAGCGAGAAAAATGGGCCGCTCTGCTGCCGAACGTGGCCAAGGAATGGGCGAGCGACCTGACCGATCAAGGCACACCGGGTCTGGATGTACTGACGGCCTACATGAACGCGCTGCGCGCGGGCGGCGTGACCCCGGTACGCAATTGGGATCAGGAGTAGGACGGAGGCCACGATGTGGGCAGCGGGACGGCGCCCGTTCGATGCCCTGACCTCCATTCTAAACGGTATCGGGACAGTCTGGATAATCGGGCTGATGGTGCTGATTAATGCCGACATCGCCGGCCGGGCGCTGTTCGGGGCGCCGATCAGCGGCGTCGTCGAGATGGTCAGCCTGTCGATCGTCGGCATCGTGTTTCACCCGGTCGGACGCCCTGCTGCGTATCCTGGCCCGGTTTTCGCCGCGCGCCCACCAACTGCTCGAGGCGGCATTCAACATGATTGGGGCGTCCGTGCTCGCCGTGCTGCTGTGGTCGAGCTATCCCTTGTTCATCAAGGCCTGGACCAACCAGACCTTCGTCGGCGCGGTCGGCGATTTCACCGCACCGGTGTGGCCGATCAAACTGATTATCCTCATCGGCTCGGCGGCGATGGGGGTGCAGTTTCTCATCAACGCGGTGGTGGCAATGCGCCGGGCGCTCACCGGCCCCCGCGCGCCCGATGTCTAGTCTGAGCATTGGCCTGGTCTCACTGCTGGCGATGATCCTGTTGGTCTATGGTGGCCTGCACGTGCCTATTGCACTGGCCTTATCCTCTTTCGCCGGGGTCTGGGCCATCAAGGGCTCGCCCTTGCTGGCTAGTAAATTGCTCGCCCTCGCCGCCGCCGACAGCATCTCGTCCTACATCTTCGGGGTCGTGCCGCTGTTCGTGCTCATGGGGCTGGTGGTCAGCGTGGCGGATATCGGCCGCGATACCTTCGATGTCGCCAATCAACTCTTTCGGCGGATTAAAGGGGGCCTCGGCGTGGCCACGGTCCTGGCCAACGCCGTGTTCGCGGCCATTACGGGCATTTCCATCGCCTCGGCGGCGGTGTTCACCAAAGTGGCGGTGCCGGAAATGCTGCGCCACGGCTATCGGCCGCGCTTCGCCGTCGGCGTCGTCGCCGGCAGTTCGGTCCTCGGCATGCTGATCCCGCCGAGCCTGCTGCTGATCCTCTATGGCATCCTGGCCGAACAATCAGTGGGCGACCTGTTCATCGCCGGAATCGTACCCGGCATCCTGCTGGCGCTGACCTTCATGCTGGCGATCGTGGTGATGGCGCGGCGCTACCCGGACTATGTCGGCGGCATGCAGGCAGCCGCGCGCGGTGAGGAATCCAGCGCCAGCACGGTCACCTTGATCGCCAAGATTCTGCCTATCGTGATTCTGGTCGGCACGGTGATGGGCGGCATCTATGGCGGCGTGTTCACACCGACCGAAGCCGGAGCGGTCGGCGCCTTGGGGGCCATAATTCTGGCCGTCGGCAAGCGCAAGTTCAGTTGGGCCAAGCTGTGGCAGGTGGCGGTAGAGACCGGGCATGTAACCGCGTCGATCCTGTTCCTGATCATCGCCGCCAGCATGTACAGCCGCATGCTGGCGCTGACCGGCATGCCGAGCTTTTTTGGCGAATTGATCAGCGGCTCGAATCTCGGCCTGTGGGGTTTGATCGTGATCTATGTCGCGATCGTGCTGGTGATGGGGACGATTCTCGACTCCTCCTCGATCATGCTGATCATGGTGCCGCTGGTCTTGCCAATTCTCGGTGGTTATCAAGTGGACCTGATTTGGTTTGGCATAATTACCGTGCTGGCCGTCGAGATCGGCCTGCTGACGCCGCCGCTGGGGATCGCGGCCTATGTGATCAAAGGCACCCTCGACGACCAGAGCATCACGCTCAACGACATCTTCGCCGGCGCCCTGCCGTTCGCCTTGATAATGCTGCTCGTGCTTGCCCTGGTCATGGTGTTCCCATGGCTGGCGACGGGACTATTATAGAGCATGAGACACGTATAAGGAGTGATGCATGACAGCCAATCCTGTGGCCGCTGGTAAGCGACGGATCGTCGATATCTCCATGCCGCTGGAGAATGAGGTGGCCTCGGACCCGCCGGGCTACGGCCCGCATATCGAGTATCTCACGCACCAGGATACCGCCAAGGACGTGACCGCATTCTTCCCCGGTCTGTCACAGGAGGATCTGCCCGGTGGTGAGGGCTGGGCCATCGAATGGATCCGGCTGATGACCCACAACGGCACCCATCTCGACGCGCCCTACCACTTTCACTCGACCATGGACAAAGGTCAGCGGGCGATCACCATCGACGAAGTGCCGCTCGACTGGTGTTTTTGCCCTGGCGTAAAGCTGGATTTCCGCGGCCGCGAGGACGGTTATGTCGTCGCGGCACGCGATGTCGAGGCCGAGCTTGCGCGCATCGGCCATGACCTTCAGCCGCTGGACATCGTCCTGGTCAATACCCGCGCCGGTGCGGCCTATGGCAGCGAGGATTATGTCAGCGCGGGTTGCGGCATGGGGCGCGAGGCGACGCTCTATCTGCTCACGCGCGGCGTGCGGGTGACCGGCACCGACGCTTGGAGCTGGGATGCCCCTTTTGTTCACACCAAAGAGAAATTCGCCGACAGCGGCGACGCCGGGCTGATCTGGGAAGGCCACCGCGCGGGCATGGAGATCGGCTATTGTCATCTCGAAAAACTACACAATCTTGAGGCGCTGCCGGCCAACGGTTTCCGGGTCGCCTGCTTTCCGGTCAAGATCCGCGGCGCATCGGCCGGCTGGACACGCGCCGTGGCGATCTTCGACGACTGACAAGAAGGAAGGCAACGTTATGGCGGCCAAGAACAAAAAAGTGATCATCTCGGTGGCGATCACCGGGGCCATTCACACCCCGACAATGTCGGACTATTTGCCGATCACGCCAGACCAAATCGCGGCCGAGAGTATCGCCGCGGCGGAAGCCGGCGCGGCGATCATTCATCTGCATGCGCGTGACCCCGAGAATGGCAAACCGACGCCGGATCCAGAGGT
>QIGO01000147.1 GCA_003230015.1 Alphaproteobacteria bacterium
TTGGCCAGGGATTCATCATTTCCTCCGGTCTGATCGGCAACATGATCATGGCTGGTTTCGGCGTCGCTGACGGCACCATGACCGTGGGCGATTTCGTCGCCGTCAACGCCTACTTGATCCAGCTATCGCAACCGCTGAACTTCCTTGGTTTTGTTTATCGCGAGATCAAGCAATCCCTCACCGACATGCAGTCCATGTTCGGCCTTCTCGCCGTCAATCGCGACATCCAGGATGCGCCGGATGCGCCGCCCTGCCCTTGAAGGTCGGCGAAGGCGTCGTCGTATTCGACCATGTGAGCTTTTCCTATGACGAGCGCCGGCCGGTACTAAAGGATGTCAGTTTTACCGTGCCGGCCGGTCAGACAGTCGCCATCGTCGGCCCGACCGGTGCCGGCAAATCCACCATCAGCCGCTTGCTGTTCCGTTTTTATGATGTCGACGAGGGTTCCATTACCATCGACGGCCAGGATATCCGTGCGGTCCAGCAATCCAGCCTGCGCGGCGCCATCGGCATCGTTCCCCAGGACACGGTCCTCTTCAACGACACGATATTTTACAACATTCAATATGGCCGCCCCGACGCCACGAAGGAAGAGGTCGAAAAGGCCGCGCGCTTGGCCCAGGTGCATGATTTTGTCACGAACCTGCCCGACGGCTACGAAACCTCGGTCGGCGAGCGCGGCCTCAAATTATCCGGCGGAGAGAAGCAACGGGTGGCCATCGCCCGCACCATTCTCAAAAACCCGCCGATCCTCATGTTCGATGAGGCCACATCGGCCCTGGACACCCACACGGAAAAGGAAATCCAGGCCGCGTTGGAGAGTGTCTCCGCCAACCATACGACCCTGATCATCGCTCATCGCTTGTCCACCGTTGTTCAGGCCGACCAGATCGTCGTCCTCGACGAGGGCCGCGTCGTCGAGCGCGGGCGCCATGATGAACTGCTCGCCCAGGGTGGCAAATACGCCGCCCTGTGGGCCCGCCAACGCGACCAGCAGGCCAAGGAAGAAGACAAAAGCCTGGAGCAGGTTACCTGAGTTCCACCGCGTAGTCGGCGAGCGGCGGCACGCTGTCGATCATGCCGCGCTCAACCAGGAACCGGGCAAACGCCTCATAACGCCCTTGCTGCAGCGCGGCCGGCCGCAGCGCGAAGCGCGGCAGCGTGTCCCGCCACGCACGGCGGTTCAATTCGTCATCCAGCTCCGGCCGGCCCTTGATGAACATCTGCCAGCTTTCCTCGGGCCGGTTTATCAAGAACAGCGTTGCATCCTCCAGCGCGCCCATGAAGGCCAGCAGCCTTGGATCGTCGAGCTTTTCTTTGTTGGCGACTATGATCAACTCGTCATAGGCCGGCACGCCTTCTTCTTCCAGGAAGAAGGCCCGCCCCGGGCGCCCGAGAATGTCCATCTGGTTCAGCTCGAAGTTACGGAACGCCCCGATGACCGCATCGACTTGTCCGCTCATCAGCGCCGGCGACAGCGAAAAATTGACGTTGATCAGCTCGATATCGTCCAGGGTCAGGCCGTTCTTTTCCAGCATCGCGCCCAGCAGGGCATTCTCGAACCCCCCCACCGAGAAACCCACCTTGCGTCCCTTCAGATCGGCGATCGATTGAATGGGGCCGTCGGCCAGCACCACCAGGGAATTCAACGGCGTTCCCACCAGCGTACCGATCCGCACCAGCGGCAGCCCCGCCGCCACCTGCAGATGCAATTGCGGCTGATAGGTGACGGCCAGGTCGGCCTTGCCGGCCGCCACCAGCTTCGGCGGATCATTCGGATTAGCCGGCGCCACCAATTTCACGTCCAGCCCACGGGCGGCGAAAAAACCGCCCTCTTGGGCCACCAGCAACGGCCCATGGTCGGGATTGATGAACCAGTCGAGCATGACGATGAGATTTTCTGCCGCCACCGCCGGCAACGGCGCCAGCAATATCCCCGGCAACGGCGCCAGCAACGTGGCGACCACCGCCAAATATCTAAAACAGCGTAAAAGCATGGATCACCCCAATTTCGTGGCTGGATCTGAATCGGGCTGCCAGGGCAGCGCCAGGCGCAACAGCACGTCGACCGCGAAGTAAATCGCCACCGCGACCAGCGCCAGAATGAACAGGGCCGCGAACATGGCAGCGGTATCGACCCGGCCATTCATCAGCAGCATGTAATAACCCAGCCCCGCCGACGCGCCGACCCATTCGCCGACAATGGCGCCGATCGGCGCCACGGCGGCGGCGACCCGCATGCCGGAGGCGAAAGCCGGCAGGGCCGCCGGCAAACGCACACGGGCCAGGATCGACCATCGTGACGCGTCCATGGTCCGCGCCAGATCGAGCCATCCGGGATCGGTCCGGCGCAAACCATCGTGAAAGGCCGCCGTCACCGGGAAATAGATAATCAGCGTCGCCATCATGACTTTCGGCGCCAGGCCATAGCCGAACCACAGCACCAGCACCGGGGCCAGCGCGAATACCGGGATCGCCTGGCTCACCACCAGCACCGGCATCAGCCAGGCTCTGGCCGGGCGGAAATAGGCCATCACCAGCGCACTGGTCGCCCCCAGCCCGGTGCCGAACAGCAGCCCCAGCAGGATTTCGCCCACGGTCACCAGGGTATGTTCGGCCAATATCTCGTATCGCGTCAGCAGCACGCTCAGCACCGCCGTCGGCCCCGGCAGCATGAATGGCGGAATATCGCCCAGCCAAACCGCCACCTGCCAAAAAACCAGCAGCCCCGACAGGATCACCAGCGGCCGCAAGGCTGTCCGCATCATGCGTCCACCTCGTCGAGTGCTGCGCTCAGTCGCCTCATCAGCGCCTCTTGCAGGCGCACGAGTGCCGGATCGCTCGCCAGTCGCGGCCGGGCGGTTCCCGGCACCGGCACTTCGTCAAGCACCGCCGGCCGCCCCGACATCACCAGGATCTTGTCACCCAGCAACAGCGCCTCCAGCGGATCGTGGGTGATCAGCAGCACGGTGCGGCCGTGCAGCAATTTCGCCGCCAGGCCTTGCAGGCGTTGCCGGTTCACCGCGTCGACCGCGGAGAACGGCTCGTCCATCAGCACCACCGGCTTGTTTTCCATCAGCGTCCGCGCCAGCGCCACCCGCTGCCGCTGCCCGCCGGAAAGCTGAGCCGGTCGCCTGCCTGCATGTTCGGCGACCCCGACTTGCCGCAGCAGGTCACGCGCCTTGTCTCGTTGTGCCGGCTCGCCGCGCAGCCGCGACCCCAGCATCACATTGTCCAGCGCGCTCAACCAAGGCAGCAGCAAATCTTGCTGGGCCATATAAGACAGCCGCCCGCCCGGCGAGCTGCCGCCGGCCTCACAGACCGCACCCGGCACCAGCCCGGCGATCATCCGCAGTAATGTCGTCTTGCCCACCCCGCTCGGCCCCAGCAGGCAGGTCCACCCCCCCGGCACGGCCGCCAACTCAAGGTCGGTAAACAGGGCCTGCCCTTCGAACGCGAAATGCGCCACCCGCACATGCAGGCCGGCCGCGTCTGTTGCGGCGGAGAGTTCTGATTTGGCGGCGGTGGTAACCTGCGTCGGCATCGCCTCACTCGTCCCTACGCCGGCATGATCCGGATCAGGTTCAAGGGGTCGTCCCGGAATTGGGACCTCTCAACCGCGCACGGTTCCCCCCGGTGGGTACGCCGACTATGTGCCGCCGCCGCGCCCCAAGTCAAGCTGGCCCGGCCGGGACTCGTTGACCGCCGCGGCTTGGCCACCTATCTCGAAGCAATGGCGGCTGACCAACAGGATCCCCTATTCATCGGCAGCGAGATCTTCCGCAAGCCCCCCCACGGCCCGCGCCACCCGCTGGCAATCGCGCGGGTTTGTGCCACCATGGATTTGTGCCGCGCCTTGGGCTGGCTGCCCGATACCGCCTACCGCGACAGCCCCCGCGCCGATACCGCCGCCCTGACCCGCTTCCACGACGCCGACTATGTGGCTGCCTTGCAGCAGGCCGAGCGCACCGGCCAGGTGTCCGCTGCCGACCGCGAGCGCTTCAATCTCGGCGCCATGGAAGCCCCCATCTACCCCGCCATGTTCATGCGCCCGGCGACGGCCGCCGGCGGCAGCCTCCATGCCGCCGATCTCCTGGTCGCGGCGGTCGCGGCGGGGCAGGGCAGGCGCATTTACAGCCCCGCCGGCGGCACCCACCACGGGCGCCCCGCCAGGGCCAGCGGCTTTTGTTATTTCAACGATCCGGTCCTCGCCATCCTGCGTTTGCTCGATGGCGGTATCGAGCGCATCTGCTATCTCGATTATGATGCCCACCATGGTGACGGGGTCGAGGATGCCTTTGCCCATGACCCCCGCGTCTTGACGTTATCGATCCATGAGCAAGGGCGCTGGCCCGGCACCGGCATGACCGCCGGCTGGTCGCGGACCGCGGCGGTCAATTTGCCCGTACCCCCCGGTTTCCATGACGACGAACTGGCATTCATTGTCGCCGAAGCTGTTATACCCATCTGCACAGCTTTCGCCCCCCAGATCGTCGTCATCCAATGTGGCGCCGACGCCCTGGCCGATGATCCCCTCAGCAAGCTAAACCTCTCCAACGGCGCCTTGTGGCAGGCGGTCGCCCATAACATTGCTCTGGCGCCCTGTGCCTTGATCCTCGGTGGTGGCGGTTATAATCCGTGGAGTGTTTCGCGCTGTTGGACCGGTATCTGGGCGACCCTGTGCGGCCACGCGATCCCGCAACAGCTGCCGCCGGCCGGCCGGGCTGTTCTCGCCGATTTGACCTGGTCTCGCGCCGCCGGACGCAATCCGCCCCGCCATTGGTTTGACACGCTCGCCGATAAGCCTAATCGTGGGCTTGTCCGCCCTCAAATCCGGGCTGCTGTTGAGGCAGTGCGACACCTACCCCAATCCTGGAGATCCAAGCAATGATAGCCTTACGCGTTTTCCTCTCAGCCCTGCTGCTCCTGCTGCCCCTGCAAGGGTCGGCGCAAACCGGCCAACTCCTCGAATTCGAGCGTTCTGAGCTTCAAATCACCACGGCTGACGAGACCTACACCTTTGCCATCGAGCTGGCGCTGACCCCGGAGCAGCAATCACAGGGCCTGATGTTTCGCCAATCAATGGCCGCCGACGCCGGTATGCTGTTCGTTCAGAACAACGAAGGCATCCGCAATTTTTGGATGCGCAATACTTTCATCCCGCTGGACATGCTGTTTATCAAGGCCGATGGCACGATCGCGCACATTGCCGAGCGCACCGTTCCTCAGTCGCTCGAGACTGTTTCCTCGCGCGTGCCCGTTCAAGCTGTCCTGGAATTGAATGGCGGTACGGCCCGTCGCCTCGGCATTAAGGTCGGCGATAAGGTGACCCACCCGCTGCTTGGAATCGGCGGTTAAAGCCTCACGGCCTCAGATTTTCGAACCCTGGGCTACCGGTGTTACCGATTCCCAACTCTGCCCGGTCGCTAGCATGCAGCTAACCCCGCTCGGCATGGTCAGGATGATCGTCCACGAGCCGCCGTCGCTGGATAGGACTTCGAGCACGCCGCCGTTATTCGCCAGCCCGATTGCCACCGGCTCCTCGGCGTATTTCTTTGCCAGATGCTGAATTGCGGCGTCCCGGGTGGCGCAAGCGCGCTGCTGCTGCTGGGCGAAAGCCTCACCACCAGCAAGGGTCGCGACGGAAAGTGCGGCCCCGAAAGCGATGCTCCTGTACATATCCAGTTCTCCCGGCCGCCGAACGGCCTCTTTTTCTCAAGAACCTTAATTGTCACAGAAACCCGTTAACAATCGCTGAAGCCTCACCAGTATCGACTACGCAGAACATTCATTAAGGGTTACAGCGGTTTACGGCCTTTTCCTACATGTCATATGACCGTCGCCCAACGGCAGCAACACCGCCTCGACCCGATCATCGTTACCAATTTTGGCGTTCAAGGCCTTGATAGCATTGGTATCCGGGTCGTCCGCATTGGGGTCGGCGGCCGCACCATGCCACAAAACATTATCCACCATGACGACCCCGCCGGGGCGCAGCAGCTCAAGACACAGCTCGTAGTAATTGTCATAGTTGCTTTTATCGGCATCGATGAAAGCAAGATCGTAACTGCCGCCTTCGCCGTCGTTAATCCTACCCTGCAATGTCTCCACCGCCGGGCCGATGACCAGCGAAATCTTGTCGGCGACCCCCGCCGCCTGCCAATACCGCTGTGCGACGGCGGTATATTTCTCGCTGACATCGCAGCACAACAGCGCCCCGTCCGCCGGCAGGGCCAGAGCGACGGCCAATGAACTGGCGCCCGTAAAGGTTCCCACTTCGACGCACCGCCGGGCCCCGGTCAATCCGACCATCAACGCCAGGAACCGCCCCTGCGCGGCCGAGACCTGCATGCCGGCCATGGGCAGCTTCGAGGTCTCGTCGCGCAATTCCCGCAGGATGTCGGGTTCGCGTTGTGAAACCCGGCGGATATAGTCAAAATCGGCGCGTTGCGGTGTATAGGCGGGCATGGCATTTCCAATCGATGTTGATTGGCACAAACATAAGCCGACGACAGTCGGCAAGACAGTGAGGAAACATGACAGATCCCTTAGCCAACAATTGGCCAAAGCTCCATAATGCCACTTGGCCGGGGGTGGTCGGTAAGGGCCCCGACGCCGACGAGCCCTTTATCGATCTCGATACGATGCTCGACTTGACGGCCAAGGCGGACGGCTTCGACCTGTTCCTCAGTGCCCCCCATTTTGATATCGACAGCGGCGACGCCGAGATCGCGGCCCTGGCCGACAAGGCCCGCGGTCTCGATTTGGAGATCGGCACCCTCGTCGCCCCGGTATGGCCGCCCACCGGTGGCGGCTCGGCCATGGGCTCGCCCGAGGAAAGGCAGAAATTCCTCACGCAAATACGCAAGGCATGCGCCATCGCCCAAAAGCTCCGCGCCCACGGTATATCGATTCCTCCGGCAGTGTCGCCCAATGGGCCGAGGATCCCGACGCCATGACCAGGCAAATCGCCGATGTCTTTGGCCAGGCCTGCGACATCGCCGCCGACCATGGCGAGACCCTGGTCGCCGAGGGCGAGATCTGCTGGGGCGGCATGCATAGTTGGAAGGAAATGCAGAAGCTCTTCGAGGCCGTGGACCGCCCCGATGTGCTTGGTTTCCAAGCGGACATGGCCCACACCATGCTCTATCTGCTCGGTTATAACGCCCCCGATGACCGCATTCTGCCCCCCGACTTCGATTGGCACGACGATGCCGCCCTGGCCCAGGCATTCAAAACCCTGTCGGCGGCCCTGCGCCCCTGGACCCGCGACCTTCACATCGCCCAGAACGACGGCACGGTTAAGGGATCGGGAAGCCACGACGTCACCGGCCGCCACTGCACCGTCGATGATCCCAACGGCAAACTGGATATCACCCGTGACGCCGGTTATTGGCTGCGCGATGAAAACGGCGAGATTACCAAACGCATCAGGCATCTATGCTGGGACGGCTGCATGTTCCCCAACGAAACGATGCTGCGCCAGGACACTTGGGATGCCGTTCTCGGCGCCATGATCAAAGTCCGCGAGGCCCACGGCTGGCGCGAATAACAATAATCAGGAGGAGCCCCACATGGCCAAAACCCTAAACATTGCCCTCGTGGGTTGCGGTTTCATGGGCCGCGCCCACGCCAACGCCTATTCCCAGGTCGGCCATTTTTTCGATCTGGAATACCAGCCGGTACTAAAAGCCTGTTACGGCCGCCCCGAAAACCGCGCCAATCTCGAGCAGTTCGCCGCCCGCTGGGGTATCGAGTCCGTCGAGACCGATTGGCGCCAGCTTGTGACGCGCGACGATATCCATGTCGTCGACGTCTGCGTTCCCAATCACATGCATCACGATGTGGTTCTTGCCGCCGCCGCCGCCGGCAAGATCGTCGTCTGCGAGAAACCCCTGGCCATGAACGCCGCTGAGGGCGAGGCCATGGTCGCCGCCATCGAAAAAGCCGGTGTCGCCAATCTCATCTGGTTCAACTACCGGCGCGTGCCCGCCATTTCCCTATTCAAGCAGATCGTCGATGAAGGCCGCGTCGGCCGCCCGTTTCACTATCGCGCCGTCTACAACCAGGACTACACCATCGACGCGAACGTGCCCCAGGGCGGCCGCGCCATGTGGCGGCTGGATTCAAAAGTCGCCGGCTCCGGCGTCACCGGCGACCTGCTGGCCCACTCCATCGACACCGCCGAGTGGATCAACGGCCCCATCGCCAGGGTCGTCGCCTCGACGGAAACTTTCATTAAAGAGCGCCAACATACCGACACCGGCCAGGTCGAAAAGGTCGACATCGACGACGCCTGCATGTTCCTCGCCCGTTTCGCCAATGGCTCCATGGGCACCTTCGAGAGCACCCGTTACGCCCGTGGCCGCAAGAACTACAACGCCATGGAATTGAACGGCGAAAACGGCGCGGTGTTTTTCGACCTCGAAAACCCCCACATGCTCGAATTCTACCGCTACGCCGATCCCCAGACCGGCAACAAGGTCGAGGACCATTTGACCGGCTGGCAGAAAATCCACGTCACCAATTTCGAGCATCCCTACATGGACAAATGGTGGGTGCCCGGCTGCACCATCGGTTATGAGCACACCTTTACCAATACCCTGGCCGATTTCCTCAAAGGCCTGGAAACCGGCACGCCGGCGCAACCCGACCTGCGCAGCGGCCTGCGCACTCAACGCGTCTGCGACGCCGTGCTGGAGAGCGCGCGCACCGGCACCTGGATCGACATTCCGCAATAGGCCCGACGGCAACCAAGGGGAGGGCGAGCATGAAATTCGGCATCAACCTGCTGCTATGGACCGGCAGTATGGACGACACCATGCTGCCGGTATTGGAGATGCTGAAGGCGGCGGGTTTCGACGGCGTCGAACTGCCGGTCTTCACCATGACACCGGAGGAGGGCGCCTATTGGGGCAAGCGCCTGGACGAGCTTGGCTTGGCGCGCACCGCGGTCACCTTGCGCCTTGAAGAGGACAGCCCCATCAGCGCCGATCCCGCCATCCGCGCCAAAGGCATCGCCGCCACCAAATTGGCGCTCGATTGCTGCCAGGCCATGGGCGCCCAGGCCCTGGTCGGCCCGTTCTATGCCCCCCTCGGATATTTCACCGGCACCGGCCCAACGCCCGAAGAATGGAACTGGGGCGTCGAAAGCATGCAAGCCGTCGCCGAACACGCCGCCAAAACCGAAATACCCTTGGCGCTGGAGTTCCTCAACCGCTTCGAAATCTACCTGCTCAACACCGCCGCCGATGCCACCCGTTTTGTCGATTCCGTCGGTCATCCCGGATGCGGTGTGCTCTACGACACTTTCCACGCCAATATCGAGGAAAAGAGCATCGCTGGCGCCATCCGCCATTGCAGCAGCCAACTCCGCCACATCCACATCGCCGAAAACGACCGCAGCACCCCCGGCCAGGGCAGCGTCGCCTGGACCGAGACCTTCGATACCTTGTCGCAGGTTGGTTATGACGGCTGGCTGGTCATCGAGGCCTTCGGCATGGCACTGCCCGAGTTGGTCGCGGCGACCAAAATCTGGCGCCGCATGTACGACACCGAAGAGGCTCTGGCCAAGGACGGCCTTGCCTTCATGCAGCAGGAGGTCGCCAAGCGCGTCTAGCGCACGTCCAGCAGCTCCACCTCGAACAGCAACGTTGCGTTCGGCGGGATCACGCCGCCGGCACCGCGCGCGCCATAGCCAAGGTCCGGCGGGATAATCAGCGTGCGCTTGCCGCCGACTTTCATGCTGGCCACGCCTTCGTCCCAGCCGCCGATCACGCGGCCCATGCCAATGGCAAACTCAAACGGTTGGCCGCGATCCACGGAACTGTCGAACTTGTCCCCTTTTTCGCCATCCTCATAGAGCCAGCCGGTATAGTGAACAACGGTCGTCTGGCCGGTTTCCGGTGTCGCGCCGTTGCCTTCCACCATTTCGATATATTGCAGGCCACTATCGGTCGTAATCACGGGTCCATCCACTTGTGCCAATGTTGGGGTCGCCACCATAACTAACAAAGCGGCGCTGAAAAGCGCCGTCACGATCCGCAACGCCATAATTTCTCTCTATTGCTAAGGTCAGGGGGCAACATTATAGCCGGTAGGCTAGCCCTGACAGTGCACAATCGTGTTAACGGCCTACCATGGTATAGTCGATCACACCTGCCCCAGGAGCCCTCCATGCCGGCCACCGGCCATGTCGAGATCTGCGAAGTCGGCCCCCGCGATGGTTTGCAAAGCGAACCCCGATTGTGGAGCGTCGCCGAGCGTGTCGAGCTCATCGACCGTCTCATCGCCGCCGGCGTCAAACACATCGAGGCGGTTAGTTTCGTCAATCCCAAGCGGGTGCCGCAAATGGCCGATGCCGAGCCGGTCATGGCCCGCATCTCCCGGCCACCCGGCGTCACTATCGCCGGACTGGCTCTCAATCTGCGCGGTGTCGAGCGCGCCATCGATGCCGGCGTCGACGAGGTGCGTTTCGCCATCGCCGCCAGCGAGACTTTCAACGAGAAGAACCAGGGCGCGCCCATCGCCGCAACCCTGGCCGGCTTCGAGGCCGGCATCAAACGCGCCGCCGATGCCGGCCTGCGCCGTGCCGGCATCATCAGCACCGTCTTTGGCTGCCCTTTTGAGGGTCCCATTGCCCTCGATCATGTCGCCGCCATCGCCAAGCGCCTGGCCCATGCCGGCGCCCAGGACATCATCCTCGCCGATACCATCGGCGCGGCGGTGCCCAATCAGGTGACCGAGACTCTGGAGACAGTCGCCAAGGCCTTGCCTGATGACGTGCGTTTGGGCTGTCATTTTCACAACACCCGCAATACCGGATTTGCCAACGCCGCCGCCGCGCTCGACCATGGCGTACGCCTGTTCGACGCTTCCATTGGCGGCATTGGCGGCTGCCCCTTCGCGCCCCGCGCCACCGGCAACATCGCCAGCGAGGACCTCGCCCATATGCTGCGCAACATGGGTTACGAGGTCGGTGCCGACCTCGACAAGCTCATTGGGCCGAAAAATTCTTCGACGCGCCGTTGCCCGGCATGGTCATGAAGGCCGGCGCCTATCCTGAAGTCGTTAGTCTAGCGGCTGCTTCGCAGCGCCACGACGGCTGACGCCTGGGCGAGCACGGCACAGCCCATGACCACCGCGCCCAGCGGCCATGGCCGGCCATCGCTCAACACGCCCAGCAGTACCGTCGCCAGCGCACCGGCGCCAAGTCGCGCGGCCGCGAAAGTCGCGGTCGCCGACCCGGCCCGGTGCCCGAATGCTTCCATCATCCCGGTCAGGCCATTGGTGCCCATGACATGGGCCAACCCGACAAGGAAGAAGACCGCCGCGGCGACACCCCATATGCCGCCAAAGCCGGTCGTCGTGTTGAACAGCAGCACCAAGCCCAGCACCACGAAGGCCACCGCCGCCAGCGCCAGCAGCTTGCGGTATCCCACCCGCATGACAAACCGGGCATTGAGCCAGTTGAGCAGCATGGCGGCGGCCACATTGGCCCCGAAAAACAGCCCGAAAAGCTGCGGGTCCAGGCCGTAAAACTGGATATAGATGAACGGCGTGGCCGTGATATAGGCAAACATCGCCGCACCGGCGAAGGCACTCGCCAATGTGAATGCCATCGCCCGCCGCGACGACAGCACCTGTGCGTAGCCAAGCAGCACATTCGCGATCCGGAACGGTTGCACATACTCCTCGCGCAGCGTCTCGGGCAGTTTGAGGGCGACCGTGACCACGACGACGGCCCCAATACCGCCAAGCACGATGAAATTGGCCTCCCAGCCCCACGCCGCCAAGATCAAGCCGCCTATGCTTGGTGCGATCAGGGGTGCCACCGACATCGCCAGCAACAGCACGGAGAGCATCCGCGCCGCTTCATTCCCCGACACCAGGTCGCGCACCACCGCGCGCGTGATGGCGCCGGCGGCACCGCCGCCGATCGCCTGTAAGACCCGAAAAAAGATCAGTTGCTCGGCCGAAGTGGCTCTGGCACAAAGCAGGCTTGCGGCGATAAAAAGCAGGATGCTGCCAATCAGCACCCGCCGCCGGCCGATAGCGTCCGACAGCGGCGCCAATAGCAGCGCACCGATGGCAATTCCCGCCAAATACGCGGTGATGGTTTGCTGTATCGAGGCATCGGTTGCCCCCAACGAAGCCGCCATCGCCGGCAATGCCGGCAGGTACAAATCGATCGCAAACGGCCCCAGCGACGAAACCCCGGCAAGAATGAGAATAAGGCCGCGCCGGGAAATCGGCTTAGCCGCCGTGGAAGCGTTCATAAGAGCCTGGATTTTTGCCCGCAAGGGCACTTCAACAAAGATCGGGTGAGCTTACCTGCAGCGTCACCCGTCGTCGAGAGCCGGGTTCGAGGCGGGTACCCAATTGTTTCGGCGCCAGCGTCAGGAGTTAGGCATCCCAAGACGCACGCGAGCGCAACCATACTCCACTCCGACCCAGCCGCGTCGAACGAACCCGGTTCACCCCCGTCAGAGCCTAATGTGGATGGCTACTGCTTGGCGGGTTTTTGCTGGATGATTGGCAAGTTTTGCTTCGGCTGCAGTCGACAGTCACCCACTCTACCGGCAGCCCGCGGCCCCGTCACGGTTGAATGTCGTATTACCAGCGCTCTGTCAGCCTGATCTCGATGCGTCGGTTGCGACGGTAACCGATCTGGTCATCCCTTTGATCAAGTGGGCGAAATTGTCCATATCCAGCAGCGACGAGATTGCCTGGAGGAGGCAAGCCCTGACGCCCCGTCGACATGAAGCAAGGTTTGATAACCATCCCTCCGGCACACCCGGCCACCATCCTCAGTCGGCGGTTGACAGAAGAGGCCACGCTATCTGCTGCCGACTGGCCTCCTGCCTATCCTCAAGTGCCCTCCCGCCTATTTCCAGGTTTACACCACGCCCCAAAAACCTGCAGATACCCGCCCGGCCGGGGCGTAGCTCAGCCTGGTAGAGCACCTAATTTGGGAGCAGGGGGTCCTCAGTTCAAATCTGGGCGCCCCGACCATGGTTTCAAAGGGTTATCTCGGCTTAGAAAACCTGCAACACCGCGTCTCCTTGCTTCCAAAATGGCGTCTAACGATCTAGGGCCACCTCAGTCATCCGTTGGCGCGACAGTCGGCAATGGTACGGCCTCACTGGGATTTGCGTGCCGCCCAGCCGCGTCGCAGCGTTTCCCGCGGATACTCATGGAATTTCTCGAAATAGGCAGCGCTGAATCGGCCAAGATGGCCAAAACCCCATTTCATCGCGATGGACGACACGGTCTCCAGGCGGTGGGTGGGTTCGAGGAGGTCGTTTCTGGCATTCTGTAGGCGAACTTCTCTCAGGCGCGCCATCGGTGTCGCGTCGCGATGCTGGCGGAATGCCGAGAATAGGGATCGTGCGCTCACCCCGGCATGCGCGGCGATGTCGGCCACGCTCACGGGCTCTGCCGCGTTGGCCTCGATGAACTCTTCCGCTCGGCGCACGGAACGCGGCGGCGGCAGCGTTGGCTTCCCGTGCAGTTCGGCGGAATAGTTGTTCGGCTGGAACAGGAGCAGCGAGGTCAGCAGATAGTCCTCGAATTCCTGTGCCAGTCGGGGGTGCAGGATCAGCGGCCCTGCGAGGTTGATTTCGCGGGTCAGATAGCCGACGGTCGAGTGCCAATGTCGCTCCATCGGCCCGTCGAAGGCCATCCTCTGGAAACGCAACGGCGTGTCCAGCGGCTGACCCATGAGCCGGCCACACAGGCTCTCGATCCGCGCCCGCTCCACGCGCAGGGTCAATTGGGTAAACGGGGCGTCAAACTCAAGACGCGTTGGCAGGTCCGCCGAGAGCACCAGCGTGTGCCCGGGGGTCCAGGACGTTTCCCGGTTACCCTGCCTCGCTCTCCCGCCACCCCTAAGTGCCGAGGTGATAAGGAAAAAGTCGCCGAACCGGCCTGGATCGACTTCCACGCGGGCGCCGTACCGAAGCTGTACCAGGCTCAGGCCGCCGGCCCGGGCCATGTGCATACTGGAGTCAAGAAAGACCTTCGGCCCTCGAATCCACAGATCATGCGGGCAGTACACGTCGCTAACCCGGGAGACGGCTTCATCCAGGTCGGTGGTGCTAAAAAACCGAGCCCGGTCTGACAGATAGGATAGGATGGCCGCCCCCTGACCCGCGCCCACAAGAAAACCGACAATCGCCGGATAGTTTAGCGGTAATCGGATATAGCGGCAAACCGAACTGCCCTACGCTAATCCCGATTGTTTATCTTCTCGGTGTGTTCGCGCGCTGGCGAACCCCACGATGAAGCCATTCTGAACTTGGAGGGATGACGATGACGACATTCGTACTCATACATGGTTCCTGGCATGACGGTGCGGCCTGGGAGCCCGTGATCGGACATCTTGAAGACAACGGCCATCAAGCCTATGGGCCGACGATCGCCGGTCATGGCAAGGATGTGGACAAGAATGTCGACCACGCTCAATGCACGCGCTCTATCGTCGATTTCATCGAGTCTCACGATTTGAACGACATCGTCCTGTTGGGGCATAGCTTCGGCGGCACGATCATTTCGCGGGTCGTGCAGGCCGTGCCGGAACGTGTCAAGAGGCTCATCTTCTGGAATGCGTTTGTCCTGAATGACGGCGAATCCCTGTTCGACAACGTCCCGCCTCACTACCAGGGGCTGTTCGAGCAGTTCGCGAAAGAGTCCGCGGACAACACCGTGATGCTCCCCTTTCCTGTTTGGCGCGAAGCATTCATGAACGATGCCGATCTCGAAACGGCGACGGAGACCTATGCGCGGCTGTCGCCGGAGCCATTCCAACCGATTATCGACAAGCTCGACATGACCCAGTTCTATGAGCTTATTCAATCCGGCAAGATCGCCTGCAGCTATCTCAACGGCACCGAGGATACCGCCCTCCCGCCCGGCGAGTGGGGTTGGCATCCTCGCATGTCGAGCCGGCTCGGTCTTCACCGCCTCGTTCAGATGCCGGGAGGCCATGAGGTAATCTTCACCAACCCCACAGGCTTGGCGGAGAAGATCATCGAGGCCGGACGGGACTGAGGCGCAAATCACAGGCTTTGAAGGCGCCACGTCCGGCCTGGCCAACTTGCACATTGACAGCCCGCGTCGGAAGCCGCAGAAACCTGCCGTCGGGGCGTAGCTCAGCCTGGTAGAGCGCCTGCTTTGGGAGCAGGGGGTCCTCAGTTCGAATCTGGGCGCCCCGACCATGATTTCAAAGGGTTAGCTAAGAGGCTCACGAGGTATTAGGTCGAGTACCCGTGGCGGCGTCTAACCCGTGGCACCTGACCGGGAACCCGTGAAATGAACAAAGTCATAGCGCCCACCAATATTTACGAGCCCATTGGCCACTACAGCCACGCCATTGAGATCCCTCCAAACGCACGTTTTCTTTTCATTGCTGGCCAGATCGGGGCAGCACCGGATGGATCGGTTCCGGCAGGTGTGCGTGAGCAGACCAGACTCGCCCTCACCAATATAGTTGCCGTCCTCGAGGCAGCGGGCATGGCGCTTACGGATGTCGTAAAACTCAATGCCTACCTCATAGATGCAGCGGACGTGGACGCTTATGCCGAGGAGCGGGCCAGGTTCCAGGGCCCGTGTAAGCCCGCTTCCACGCTAGCAATCATCGCCGCGCTGGCCCGCCCCGAATTTCGCGTGGAAATCGAGGCGGTCGCGGCGAAAGCCTAGTTGCCGCCTGCCGTAATATGTTCCCGATCTTATCCTCGTTTATAAGGCGTGCCGCGCGCAACAAGCGTCACTTTGGCTGCCACTCCCGGGCCAGACGCTGCGCCTCTGAGATATCGTCGGGTGTCATGCTCTGGGCGATGCGGTCGCGCTCTTTTCGCGCCGACTCGTTGCCCTGTGCGGCCGCCAGATTGAACCATTTATGGGCGAGCACGAAATCCTGCGGCACGCCGAGGCCCTCGGTATACATCTCGCCCAGACTGTTCTGAGCGCTGGCCAAGCCCTGCTCGGCGGCCTTGCGGAACCAATTTACTGCCTCACCATCGTCCTGAGGCACGCCCTGACCGTTGCGGTATCTGACACCCAGATTGTATTGGGCCAGGGCGTAACCCTGGTCGGCGGCCAACCGCCACCACCGCACCGCCTCGGCGTAATCGAGCGGCTCGCCTTCGCCGTTGCGATACATCACCCCGAGATTATATTGCGCCGCGGCGACACCCTGTTCGGCCAGCGGCCGCCATAGCTCCAGGGCGGTCGCGTAATCGCCGCTTTCGTATGCGGCGAACCCATCCTCGAATGGCCCGGCGGCCACCGGTGTAGCCAATGCCCCCGACAATACGAGGGTAACGGAAAGTACTTTTATGATTTTCTGCATGTTCCCAGCCTCCTGCCCTTCTATTGTTTGCGAAAATGCTCGTTCAGGCAAATATAGCCGGGAGAAGATCTCGCGTTAACCGGACAAAAGATTTCACTGAGACAGTGGGGAAGATCCACTGCCTAGATTATAGGGGAGCGGACTTGCCGGGTCCGCAATTCGCCAATGCCGCCAGCAACAGACAAATGGATCGTCACGCCGTTGTTCTTTGAATGCCCGGAGCCGGCGCTGTCTTCGATTGCGCCCCCGGGGTTCATCATCAATGAGATCTCTATAGAATCTCGCCGGCCCGAGGATCTCGCCCGGGTTCACCGCCCTATCAGGGATTTTGTCGCCCGCGAAAAAGCGGCGGGAAATCGTCCGGTGTCGCTGGCCGGAGACTGCGCCGCTTGCATTCCCGTTTTGGCCGGTTTGCAGGCCGCGGGCGTGCATCCGACTTTGGTCTGGATTGACGCCCACGGCGATTTCAATACGCCCGAAACATCACCGTCGCAATTTCTCGGCGGCATGCCTTTGGCGATGATTACCGGCAGGGGCCCTCAGCAGATATGTCGGAACGTCGCCTTGGCGGTGATCCCGGACGAAAATGTCATCCTGGTCGATGCCAGGGATCTCGATCCTCTTGAGGCACAGGCCGTTCGCGAGAGTAAGCTGCACCACATTTCTCTTGGTCAACTCAACGATATGGCTCTTCTGGGCCCGGTTCATCTCCACATTGACGTCGACGTTATCGACAGCGATGAATGCAAGGCTTTCGCCTTTCCCGTCAAAGGCGGGCCAAGCAGCGAGGAGTTGGCCGGCGCTTTGCGCGATCTGGCGTTGAGTGTCGACCTCTGTTCGGTCTCCATATCGGGCTGGACCGGTTCGCTCGATCCAACCCGTGGCACTGCAAAAGCAGTGGCAAGGATCCTGACGAGATTGCTCGGCACTGACGGATCGGCCCGGCGATTATCGTGATTGGCGCTGGGCGCCGGGCGCGACGCTAATGGGGCGCGCCGCTAGCCGCGGCCGCACCCGCCGTATCGGCGCGCTGAAACTCCTCAAGCTCCGAGGTCAGTTCATCGAGTTCCTGACCGCCGGCCATCATGCTGAGCACTTCTTCGCGGCTGACGTCGCTCTTTTCGAACGTGCCCAGGCTGCGGCCGCGGTTGAGGATCGTGAACCTGTCGGCGACCGGATAGGCGTGGTGCACATTGTGGGTAATGAAGATAACCCCCAGGCCCCGCGCCTTGGCCTGCGCCACATAGCGCAATACCACCCCGGCCTGCTTCACCCCCAGCGCCGATGTCGGCTCGTCGAGAATCAAGACCTTGGCACCGAAATAGACCGCCCGCGCGATTGCCAGGCATTGTCGCTCGCCGCCGGACAAGGTACCCACGGCTTGACTAGGGTCGCGCACGTCGATGCCGATCTTTTTCATCTCTTCCCGCGCGGTGTTATTCGCCAAACCAAAGCGAATGCGTTGCAGCAGACCTCGTCCCACCGCCGGCTCGCGCCCCATGAAGAAATTACGCGTGACGCTCATCAGCGAGACCATCGCCAGATCCTGAAAGACCGTCGCGATTCCCCGATCCAATGCGTCGCGCGGTGAATTGAAATCCACCGGTTCGCCCTCGAGCAGAATACGCCCTTCATCGGGTATATGGACGCCGGAGAGGGTCTTGATCAATGTCGACTTGCCGGCACCATTATCGCCGAGCAGGCACATGACTTCGCCCGGATAGCAGATCATGGAAATGTCTTTCAACGCGATAACCGAGCCAAAGAACTTACTGATCGATTGGACTTCGATTAGTGCCGTGCCGCGATCTGCTGCCATCACCGCGCCTCCGTCACTTTCTTACGGACATAGTTGTTGAACAGGACCGCGATAAGCATCATGACGCCGACGAAAACCTTGAACCAATCCGTGTTCACCCCGGTAAAGAAGATACCCATCTGCACGGTTCCGAAGATCAGGGCACCGAACGCCGCCCCGATCGCCGATCCATAACCGCCGGTCAGCAAAGTACCGCCGATGACCACCGCGATGATCGCCTCGAACTCTTTCAGCAACCCCCGGTTGGTGTCCGCCGATCCCGCATCCAGGACCTGAATCGCCGCGAACAATGTGGCCGCGCAAGCTGTCCCCACGAACAGCAATATTTTGACTTTTTCCACCGGCACGCCGACATTGCGCGCCGCCAGCTTGTCGCCGCCCGAGGCAAATATCCAGTTGCCGAAAGGTGTTCGCAACAGCACCCAGGTCACCAGCGCCGTTAGAAATACCCACCAGATGATCGAGACCGGAATGCCGTTGACGCCAGGGTTGTCGGCAAACAAAAAGCCGAACGCATCGCCGGCAAACAGCGGTGCGAGCCAGTCATTCTCGGCCAATTGTTTGAGGCCTGAAACTTGCGTTCGGCCGGTGATCAGGCGGGTCATCCCGATCGTCAGCCCACGCAGAATGAACAGACCGGCGAGTGTGACGATGAAGGATGGCAGGCCCGTACGCACAACGATCAGCCCGTTGATATACCCGACCAGGACCGCCAGCGCGAAGGCGAAGATAATCGACACCCAGATCGGCAATCCGAAGATCGCCGACGGGATCGCGATGGCCATTCCGGCAAAGCCGATCATCGAACCCACCGAGAGATCGAACTCCCCGGCGATCATCAACAGCGACGCGAAGGCAGCCAGGATGCCCAATTGCGCGGAGACCTCGAGGAAAATAAGGATACCCTTGGCACTGAACATGCCGCTGTTCGAGGCCACCAGACCGAAGAACACAAAAACCAGGATCGTCCCGGCCATGGCCCCCAGTTCCGGGCGGTTAAGCAGTTTTTTTACGATCGATACATCGCGTACCCGTTCGTCGGGCGTTACCGGCCCTTTTCCCTTTTCCGTATCAGTCATCGCGCGTCCCCCTCACAACCCGATCACCCCACGCTATGACCCGTGGGTCAAGTGTCAAAGACTTGCCGCGGGCGCGATCCGGCCGGACCCGCCCGCGGCAAGTTAGTGCGTTACCGAATACCCTTGGCGCTCAGATCGATGACCTGCGCCGCATTTTCCTGCGTCACGAACCCAGGCCCGGTCAACACGTCGGCACCGGGCATGAGGCCGAATTTCACATACTGTGTCAGCAATACGATCGGCAGGTAGCCTTGCAAATACTGCTGTTGATCGATGGCAAAAGCCATTTTCCCGTCGCTCAATGCTTGCAGCACGGACGGTGACAGGTCGAAGGTACCGAACGTCACGTCGTCAAGCCTGCCGGCCTCTTCGAGAGCCTGCAGGGTCGGATCGGCGGCGGTCGGGCCAAGCGTCAGAACGCCGTTCACTTCATCACCCATGGCGGCTGAAACAGCGTTACGCAGCGCCGTCGGGTCGCCGATGGAAACGGCTAGGACCTCGACCTCGCCGCCCAGACCGTCGGCAAAACCTTCGCAGCGCAGATCGAGCGCGACGTTGCCCACTTCCTGATTGACGCAGATTGCGTTGGTGACACCGGCGGCAGCCATTCTCTCCCCGCCACCGAAGCCCGCTTCATATTCGGTCTGGCCCACATGGACCTGGACGCCAAGGCTCTTTCGCACATCGCTGCCTGAGTTCATTGAGATCACCGGGATGCCGGCGGCAACCGCGCCCCGGATAGCATCTCCCAGCGCGTCCGCATCGGGGATCGACACCACCAGGCCGTCCGGCTTCGACGCCACGGCGGCATCGATGAGCTGCGCCATCAGCGGCATATCGAAGGTATCGGGCGCGCGGTATTCAACGGTCACGCCCATGTCTTCAGCGGCGGCATCGACACCGTTTTTCACCACCGACCAGAATGGGTCGGCAGCCTGGCCATGGCTGACAACGACAATGCGGATTTCTTGCGCAAGCGCGGCGCTGGCCGTCAAACCGACCAATGCCGTGGCCGCCAAGAGGGTTGCGAATTTTTTCATATTTTCCTCCTTGATTTTGGATTGGGATCTTATTGAAGAATCTCTGTTGCGGATATTAGCAGGCCCCTCCTCGATAGTCGCGAAATCACTCGTATCGACCGCCACCAAGACGGAGTTCTTGCCTATCGAGCAACGCTTACGCCCACATTTAAGCACCCCCGGAAGAACGGCTCCAGGTGGTAATACTTGTCACAGCTTCTTTCGAGTTGAGTTTATCATATTCATTCTAATTGAAACGCTATATGAAATATTTGATCCGCGCAACCGAAAGGGTGTGACCTGACGCCATGGAGAAGGCGTGTGATCCACCGTGAGGCAACCACAGGCAGAGCCTGGCCGCTCCGTCAAAATCGGTAGGGTCTATCGGTTTCAGATCGAACCGGCTTCGACCATATAGTTGTTCGCCGTGCACATCGCGGCGTCGTCGGAGGCTAGAAACAACACCATGCGGGCCAGATATACCGGATCGATGAGATCGGGCAGGCACTGTCTTTGCCGGTGCCGTTCCAAGGCTTCGGGCGTTGCCCAAAGTTCCTTTTGCCGCTCGGTCATCACCCATCCCGGAACCACGGTGTTGACCCGGATCCGGTGCGGCCCCAGGTCTCGGGCAAACGACCGTGTCATCCCGTGCACGGCGGCCTTTGCGCTGGTATAGACCGGCATGCCGCCGGACGCCTCCCACCAGGAGTTGGACCCGAAATTGATGATCGAGCCCTTGCCGGCATCGATCATCCCCGGCGCCACGGTTTGGATCGCGAAAAACATGTGGCGCAGATTGGTGGCAATACGTTCGTCATAATAATCCGGCGTGACGTCCGGCCACGGGTGCCGGTCGTCGCGGGCCGCGTTGTTGACCAATATAGTCGCCGGCCCCGCCTTCGACTCCAGGGCGCCAAAGGCCGCCTTCAAGGCGCTGATGTCCCGTAGGTCGCAGGTTTCGAAATATACTCTCTTATCCTCCTGCGCCAGCTCCGCCGCCAAGGTTGCGCCCCGGTCCAAATCCAGATCGACAAACCCGACGATCGAGCCCTGGTCGGCAAAAGCCCGGACGATCTGTTCACCGATGCCCGAGGCGCCCCCGGTGACAGTGACCACCGCGTCCTTCAGACTAGGGTAGTGCGCAAATGACATGGAACAGCTCCGTATTTCGACATGATATGGCGACCACACCATGACCTTACGCCTCCCGGGTCCGCCGATGGCGTTTTTTCCGTCCGATCCTGCAGATTGTGAAGATCCCCGGCCCATGCCGGCCGCAGCGCCGCCGGCGGGTTCTACTTGCGTCGTCCCCCCCGGTTTGGCAAGCTTTCCCCAGTGAATGTGATCCAACAAATGTCTTAATGATTTCGGGAGGTTCATGATGCTTAGGCAAATCTTAGGCGCGGCTCTGCTCGCCGCCCTGGTCGCTGGGCCCGCATCGGCCGCAGACCACCTACAAGGCAAGGTCATCCGTATCGGCTCGGACACCACTTATCCGCCGCTGGAGACCGTTGACGAGGCGACAGGAGAAATCGTCGGTTTTGATGTCGATTTGGTCGATGCGGTGTGTGAGCGCATCAACTGTGTACCGCAATTCGTCACCACGGCCTGGGACGGCATCTTTGCCGCCTTGGTTCAGGGCGAGTTCGACATGGTCGTATCCGGCGTCTCCATCACCGAGGAACGCGATAAGATCGTCGATTTCAGTGACCCATATCTGATTGTCAACCAGGCGATTATGGTGCGTACCGAGGATGAAGGGCTGACCATCGAAGACATGAAGCAGCCGGGCCGCAAACTCGCCTCGCAGGTCGGCACCACCAACGCCCAACTGGCCGAGGAGTTGGTTGGCCGTGACAACATCCAGTTGTTCGACACTTTCTCCGGTGCGGTGCTGGCTCTGCAGAATGGCGATGTCGATGGCCTCGTTATCGACGGCACCTCGGCGGCGGCTTATGAGCAGGAGTTCGCGGGCGAATTGATCGTCGGTATCAAGGGCCTGAATGCCGATCCCCTTGGTCTGGTCTTCCAGGAGGGCGATGAAATGGTCGACGCCTTCAATGAGGGCATCGCCATGATCAAGGCCGACGGGACCCTCGATAAACTCGTGGCAAAATATTGGGGCGCTGACTTCTAACTCTGGTTAAGATGAAGCCCGGGCCAACTCCGGGCTTCATTTTTCTTGCCGCCAGAGGATGATAGAAAAAACCAGCACCAGGAAAGGTTGGCCGTTTCGCATCAGGCCCAGCAACCTGGTCCTCTTGGCCGCCGCGCCCTTTATCATCTATCTTTTCGCGACCGTTGAGAATTACCAACGCTCGTTGCGGTTCATCCTCGGCGTCGGCGAAAATGCCGGTGCCATTTTTTTTGGCTTCCTCAACATTCTGGCGATTTTGCTGCTCGGCGTCGGCATTGCCTTTTTGCTGCTCCGCGGCCGGCTGACCACGCAGCGCCACCGTCGTTATGTCCTCGCCGCCTTGGCGCTTCATCTGGCATGGCTTGCCCTGTTGGTATTTCAAATTGACCTGACGGCTTTTTGGAACTCCGTCATCGTCAATATAATCGACCAGCGCACTTCGACGTTGATCGATATTCAGTCGCGCCCGCTCGCCCTGACCGTACAGACCCAACAGGCCATCGCAGTCGGTCTGCGTTGGGCAAGCCTCGCCTATATTGCCCTGGTCGGCATATTCATATTTGCCCCCGTGCTGGCGGCCAAGAGACCCTATCCTACGGCCGCGCTGTCGTTATTCCTGGTCAATGGGGGTGCGATCGCATTTTTGCTGCTGGTCGCCCATCTTGGCTTCGCCACCGGTCTATTCGTGACCATCAGGGCGACGATCGTCGCCTACGTCGCCGCCGCCATTCTCGGCCTTATGCTTGCCGGCATGCTTGGCTTGACTCTCGGCCAGCACACATTGCGCAACTATCTGATCGTCGCCCTCATCCTTGGCATCGGCAGCGCTGTTTTATTCACCAGACCGCAGGAAAGTTATGTCCTGGTCGGCGGCCTGGACCAACGGGTCGCCATCGTCAAGGGCACGCCCAAGCGTCTCAGCAACGCTATCCGGTTCGGCGACGTGCCCGCGGCACTGGGTGAATCGACCGCCATCCGCGGTGCCGCTACTGTCGAACGGGCCCTCGAGCTCCAGGCCGATGATACCAACAATATCAGCGGTGCATTCATTCCGGGCACGCTCGCCCCGCCGGGTATACCCATCGTCTGGCAGGTGAATTATTTGCCGGACCGCTTCCGAACCCCGGCGATCCTGGCCACTGTTTTGGGCGCGTTTCTGCTCGTGCTTCTGCTTGGCGCCTGGCAAAGCGGCGTCCATCCTCTGGCGGTTTTCGGCGAGTTTTTTATCGATGTGGTCCGCGGCATTCCCATGCTCGTGATCATCCTCTATATCGGCCTGCCCCTCTCCGGTGCGGTCAAGGACGCCACCAACGGCGTCATCGACTTGCCCAATATGATCCGTGGCATTGTCGCTATTTCCATCGGCTATTCCGCTTTTATGGCGGAGATTTTCCGTGCCGGTATTGAGGCCATACCACGCGGCCAGGTCGAGGCCGCGCGGAGCATAGGCTTGTCGCGCTGGCACACCGCGCGGTTGGTCGTCCTGCCCCAGGCACTGAAGATTGTCATCCCGCCGCTGGGCAATGAATTCATCGCCATGCTGAAGGACACCTCGTTGCTGTCCATTCTCTCGGTTCGCGATTTGACCCAGCGCACGCGGGAGTTTCAGGCCGCCAGCTTCCTGCCCTTCGCCCCCTTTAACAGCGTTGCCATCCTCTATGTCGTCTTGACCTTGGCGGCATCCAGCATGGTGAAATGGGTCGAACGCCACACCGACGCCAAATAACACCGCGCCGGCTTAGCTCATACACTGCATCACATTGACAATCATCCTCAGCCCATGATTGTCCTTCATCGACAGGATCGACTCCGGATGAAATTGCACGCCCTTGACCGGCAGTTCTTTATGCGCGACGGCCATGATAATCCCGTCATCGCTGCGCCCGGTAACTTCCAAACACTCGGGCACGCGTGCCGCGTCGGCGTAAAGCGAGTGATAGCGCGCGAGTTCCACCTGATCGGGCAGTCCCGCGAAGATCGGGTCGCCGTTCAGTGTCACATTTGACGCCCGGCCATGCATGGGGCTGGGCAGAATATTCAGATGCCCGCCGAAATACTCGACAATCCCCTGCACCCCCAGGCACACCCCGAACACCGCCGCGCCGGCTTCCAGCGCCGCCGCGATCGTCTGCGAGATATCGAAATCCCCGGGCCGCCCCGGTCCCGGTGACAGCACCACCAGGTCCGGTTTCTCCGTTTTCAGCGCCTGCCGCGCAAGTTCCGGCCGCAATGTCTTTACGGTCGCCCCGGTCTGCCGGAAATAATCGGCGAGCATCAGCACGAAACTGTCTTCATGGTCGACGAACAGCACTTGTTTGCCGAGCCCCGATTGTTTCTCGGCCGTGACAACGACGGCTGGCTCCGATGTCGGCGCCTCGACCACCGCCAGCATCGCCGACACTTTGAGGGTGCACTCCTCGTCTTCATCCTCCGGCACGGAATCATAGAGCAGCGTAGCACCCACCCGCGCCTCGGCCATGCCATCCTTCAAGCGCAATGTACGCAGGGTCAGGCCGGTATTGAGATTGCCGTTGAAGCCGACAAACCCGATCGCCCCGCCATACCATCTGCGGCTGCTTTTTTCGTGGGATTCGACGAACTGCATGGCCCGGCGTTTTGGCGCCCCGGTCACCGTCACCGCCCAGGTATGTGTCAGGAAAGCATCCAGCGCATCCATATCCTCGCGCAGCAATCCTTCCACGTGATCCACCGTGTGGATCAGCCGCGAATACATCTCCACTTGCCGTCGCCCGATCACACTGACCGTACCGGGCACGCAGACCCGCGATTTATCGTTGCGGTCCACATCGGTGCACATGGTCAGCTCGGCCGCGTCCTTGGCCGAATTCAGCAGCGCCAGAATCTGGTCCGCGTCCGACACCGGATCGCGCCCGCGCGCGATGGTGCCGGAGATCGGGCAGGTTTCCACCCGCCGCCCGGTAACCCGCACGAACATCTCCGGCGAGGCCGCCACCAGAAACTCGCCGTCGCCCAGGTTGAACAAGGCGCCGTAGGGTGCCGGATTTGCGTGTCGCAGCGTGTTGTAAAGCTCTGACGGCTTGCGCCGGCATTCCCGGAAGAATGTCTGCGTCAGCACGCATTCATACATATTGCCTTGGTGAAATTCCTTGCGCGCCTGCTCCACGGCGGCGGCATACTCCCCGGGCTCATGGTCGCCTGTACCCTTGGGTTTCTGCGGCGGCCCCAGCACGGAGTCTTCGCCGTCGCGCGGCACCTTGACTGTCGTCCGTCCGCCCACTTCGAAGTCGTAGCGATACAATTTGGCGTGTTCCTTGAGGTGATCCACCACCAGGATTTCATCGGGCAGATAAAGCAGCAGGTCGCGCTGATCCGCCGGCCGGGTAATGCGCCGCGAGATGCCCTCTAGTTGAAAGGCGAGGTCATAACCAAAGGCGCCATAAAGCCCCAAATGGCGATCGGCATCGCTGTAGAACAACGCCACGATGCGGCGCAACACGGTAAATAGCGAGGTCTGCCGGGTCCGTTCTTCCTCGGTGAAATCGCCCACGGCCTCGGGAATGTCGACCCGCAGGGAATCGCCGTCTGGCACCACGCGAATGCCACTCTCGTCGCCCGCCAGCCAATCGCCGATGGCCGCGGCCAAGACTTCTCCCCGGCCGTTGAGTGCGCGAATACGCAAAACCCTGTCCCGCGCCATGATTTCCAACGGTGGATCGACAAAACCGAAGTCCCAGCGCGTATAACGGTTCGGAAATTCAAAGTTCGATGACAACACCGCGCCGCGCCGGGTATCCAGCCCCTCTATCAGCGGCAAAACCGAAACCTGATAATCGGTCGCGTAGGTCGCCCGCAATACGGTCACCCCGCCGGCCGTTTCAAATGTCTCTCGATTCTCCGGCTGCAGGTGGTCGATATGCACAGGCGGCGCTCCCTTTGCTGCGAACAGGTCCGGCTTGGCTTCCATGAGAGCGCCTTTCAAGAATAAAAAAAGCCGCCTCTCGGGAGGCGGCCAAATCGTCAGGACAAGAATCCATGTTGATGGCCACCTACAACAGGCGCCACCAAATCCGATTCTCGTTGGTCTTACGAATGTTCATCTGGGGACGATAGGACCCCTCCGCGGCAGTGTCAACTAGGCCAATTGGTTAGGGCGAAGAGCCATCGATAGTGGTTATAGTTTAGGTCTCAAATATTTGAATATAAAGCATAAATGTCAGTCAAGGGGGTTGATTTTAAGATCGACTCGCCGTCACATCACCGCACCGATTTGCCAAGGTATGAACTCATTATCGCCCAGGCCGAGCTCTTCCGATTTGGATCGTTTGCCGCTGGCCACTTCACGGATATGGTCGAAGATTTCTTCGCCTTTCCCCGCCACCGTCGCGTCCCCATCGACGATATCGCCGCAATTGATGTCCATATCTTCGCTCATGCGTTTATACATGGCCGAATTGGTCGCCAGCTTGATCGACGGCGCGGGTTTACAGCCATAGACCGACCCGCGCCCCGTCGTGAAGCACACCACATTGGCACCCGCCGCCACCTGTCCGGTAATGGAACA
>QIGO01000065.1 GCA_003230015.1 Alphaproteobacteria bacterium
ATATCGGGAATATTCGATCAAATGTACGACGCAGTGATGCGGGAATTGGATCATTTTGAGCCCGTCACGACTTCTGCAGCAGCCTGCTAGACTATCTGGACGCCCTCAAAACATTGGGAGGACAATAAATCATGCCAAGGAATGCTCAACTGGCGGCCCGGCTCACCGCCGCTTCGGCCGCCGCTCTGTTTCTCGGCGGCCTTGCCGCCGCGCAAGCCGGCGAAGTTCGCGTCACCATCGCCGAATACAGTTCCGCCACGGGTCCGTATTTTGAGGAGGCCGCGGCCGCTTTCGAAGCCGCCAATCCTGACACCGACATTCAACTGGAAGTCGTTCCCTGGGATGTCCTGTTGCAGAAGCTGACCACCGACATCTCTGGCAACGCCAATTCCGATCTTGCCATTATCGGCACCCGCTGGTTGGTGGATTTTGTCGAACAGAACGTCGTGTCGGAGCTCGACTCCTTCATGAATGACGAGTTCCGCGGCCGGTTCATCCCCACTTTCCTGTCGCCCTCGGTGATGGGCGGCAAGACTTACGGCCTGCCCATCGCGGCCTCGGCCCGCGCCATGTACTACAACAAGGATCTGCTGGACCAGGCCAAGATCGATCGCCCGCCGGCGACCTGGGATGACCTCGCGGCGGCGGCCAAAGCCATCTCCGCCCTCGGCGACGACACTTTTGGCTATGGCCTCCAGGGCAACGAGATTGAGACCGACGTCTATTTCTATTACGCCATGTGGGCTTTTGGCGGTTCGATCCTCAATGACGACGGCTCCAGTGGTGTTGCCAGCGATGCCGCACTCCAGGCGGCCACCCTATACAAATCCCTGATCGACGATGGCCTCACCCAGCCCGGCGTCACCGCCAACACCCGCGAGGACGTGCAGAACCTGTTCAAGGCAGGCCGCGTCGGTATGATGATCACAGCACCCTTCCTGTCCAGCCAGATCAAGACCGAAGCGCCGGACTTGAACTACGGTGTCGCCCCGATCCCGTCGGGCGGCGCCAACGGCACCTATGGTGTTACCGATTCGATCGTCATGTTTGATAATTCCCAGGTCAAGGATGAGGCTTGGGCTTTCCTGGACTTCATCTTCCAGGATGAATGGCGCTCGAAATTCACCCGCACCGAGGGCTTCCTGCCGGTTAACGTAGCCGTATCCCAGGAAGACTTTTTTCAGAATGACGCGGATCTGAAGGTCTTTTCGTCCGTCTTGGCCGATGCGCGTTTCGCGCCGGTTATCGCCGGTTGGGAAGAGGTCGCCGACACCACCGTTCGCGCCTTGCAGAAGATCTATCTCGGCGAGGCCGAGCCCGCCGAGGCTCTGTCCACCGCCGCCGCCGAGGCCAATCGTATTCTCGGCAAATAAAGCAGGCCGGCTGATATACTTGCTTGAGGGGGACCTAACAAAGTCCCCCTCAAGCAAGTCCCGGCCTATCTTCCGCCAATGACTGGGTGCGCATGTCATCGCGACTGGCTCCGGCCTATCTGATCCTGCCAAGCTTCTTCCTTGCAGCGTTTATCATCCTGTTTCCGCTCTGGGATTTGGCCCAGCTTGCCACTCACAACGTCAACCGCTTCGGCCAGGTCCGGTTTTTCAGCGGCATCGACAATTTGCTCGCCGTCCTCGACGACAGCCTTTTTTATGAATCCCTATGGCGTACAGCCATTTGGACCGGCGGTGTCGTCGGCGGCACGATCCTGCTGTCCTTCCCCATCGCCCTGATACTCAATGAGGATTTCGCCGGCCGCGGCCTCGCCCGGGTCATCATCATGCTGCCATGGTCCGTCTCCCTGACCATGACCGCCATCGTCTGGCGCTGGTCGCTGAACGGGCAGTTTGGTTTACTCAACAAGACGTTGCTCGACCTTGGCATCATTGCCGAACCCATCGTCTGGCTCGCCTCCGGCGCCACCGCCTTTCCCCTCCAGATTGGCATCGGCATCCTTGTCTCCATCCCCTTTGCCGTGACGGTTTTTCTCGGCGGTTTGTCCTCTATTCCCTCCGACATCTATGAAGCCGCCCGCGTCGACGGCGCCAGTCCCTGGCAGCAGCTGCGCACCCTCACCCTGCCCTTGATGCGCCCGTTCATTAACATCGCGTTGGTTTTGAACGTCATCTACGTCTTCAATTCCTTCCCCATTATCTGGGTATTGACCCAAGGCGGTCCTGCCAACCAGACCGATATTCTCGTCACCTATCTCTACAAGCTCGCCTTCCGTTTTGGCAAAATGGGCGAAGCCGCTGTCGTCTCCCTTATTATGTTCGCCCTGCTTCTCGCGGTAACGCTTCTCTATTCCCGCATGGTCATCCGTGATGAGCAAAACCGATGAGCAAGCGCGCCAAGCGAACCATCGTCAGTTGGCTCCTGCTGTCACCGCTTATGGTCGTCATCCTCTTTCCCTTCGCGGTCATGTTTTTCACCGCCGTCAAGCCCGCCGACGAGGTCCTCTCGACACCCACGGTCTGGTTGCCCACCACCTTCCGCTGGGCCAACTTTATCGACATGTGGGCGGCCACCGGCTTCGGCCGCGCCTTGCTCAACAGCCTCTATGTCAGCACCGCCTCCACCCTGGTCGCCTTGCTCGTCGCGGTACCCGCGGCCTATGCCCTGTCCCGCTACGAATTCAAGGCCAAGGGCGCCTATCGCCAATTCTTGCTGATCACCCAAATGCTGTCGCCCATCGTCCTGGTGCTGGGCTTGTTTCGTCTGTCTGTCGCGATCGGCTTGTTGGACTCGGTGAATGTCTTGGTGCTGATTTATGCCGCCTTCAACATCGCCTTCGCCGTCTGGATGCTGCAAAGCTATTTCGCCACCATTCCGCGCGATCTCGAAGAAGCGGCATGGCTGGAAGGTGCCAGCCGCTTCCGCACCATCATCACTGTCTTCCTGCCCCTTGCCGTACCGGCCATGGTGGTTACCGCGATCTTTACTTTTATCAACAGCTGGAACGAGTTTGTCCTCGCCTTGACCATGCTGCGCTCGGCCGAGAGCTACACTTTGCCGATCAAGATTTTCTCGCTCGTCGCCGGCCGCTACACCGTCGAATGGAACCACATCATGGCCGCCACGCTGCTCGCCACCGTCCCCGTCGCCATCGTCTTCGGCTGGCTGCAACGCTACCTCGTCCGCGGTCTCGCCCTCGGATCGGTAAAGTAGGAAGACCACGGCGGATCACCGGCGATATTCGGCGATCTACATCTGCTAACATACTGATGTTATAGCGAACCGGCGGTAATGCGGCGTTAAGCATAACGCCTTAAAATCGGCCCATGACCCTCATCACGCCCGCCGACACCACGCCCGCCGGCATGCCGGAATCGACTTTGCGCGATACCCTCTATCAGGCCGTTGCCCATCTTGTGGCCGACCGTGCCGAAGAGGCGATCATCGCTTGCGAACTAGCCTTGAAAATCGAGCCCAACTGCGCCGAGGCTCTGCTAGTCCTCGGTCTCGTCAGCTTCGAGCTTAACGAGCCCGCCCACGCTTTACCGCTGCTCGCCCGAGCACAGGAATTACAGCCCGACATCAGCGAATTCACCGAGGCATTGGCGGTTGCCTATGCCCGGGTCGGCAATGTCAACGAAGGGCTTTTCTATGCCAAACTGGCGACCACTCAGCCGGCTCACCCCCTATACCCCGATCTTTTGCCGGCCCAGTACCGCGACTTCCTGAGCAATCTTGAGGATTCGAAACCTCATCTCTATCGCCATAGAGCCCAGCGTTTCCTAAATGAAAATCGGCCCGCCGATGCCATTGACGCCTGCCAAAAGCAACTCGATATCAGCCCCGGCGACCCCGACACATTTCGCCTGTTAGCGCGCGCCGGGCGCCTGGCCGGCCAGGTCGAACGTGCCATCGCCGCCGGTCACGCAACGATGCATGCGGGCGCGCAGACCCCGGAAGATCTATCCGAGATTGCCGCTTCTCTCACCACCGCCGGGCGCTTCGATGAGGCACAGGCTTGCCATGCAGCCGCGCGGGCCATGGCACCCCAGGATGCGGCTCTGGAATCCCGGCAGCTCCAGGACATGCTCCACAGCCCCCACTCATCTCCCGAAACTCTCGAGCGCGCCCATGCTAACTGGTGGCGGCGCCATGCGGCCCCACTTGCCACTGAAAGACCACCGGCAAAATCGGAGAGCGAGCCGGACCGGCCGCTTCGCATCGGCTATTTCTGCGGCAATTTCTCCGACAGTGAGCACACGCGTCTTTTCAAGTCGATCCTCGAGGCCCATGACAGAACTCAAGTAGAAGTCTATTGTTACAATGACAGCAGACGGTCCGACCTCGTCTCCGAACGCGTCATTCACCTTGCCGACCGATGGACCGACCTCGTCGACGTTGACACCGAAACGGCGGCGGAAATCGTCCAGGGCGATGCCATCGACGTCGCCGTCGATCTGACCGGACACGGCGAGGGCAACCGGATGCTGACGCTGGCGCAAAGCACCGTTCCGGTCACCGTCAATTGGCTCAACTACCACCAGCCGGCGGGCCACGATTATTTCTTCGCCAACGCCGCGACTTGGCCTCAAACCCGCCCCCAACCGACATTCCTTGGCCGAATCCATCATCTCGAGGGGCCCCTCGCCTCATACATATCGCCAGCGATCTTGCCCGACGTCAACGAGCTGCCGGCCGCCGTGCTTGGTCGGACCAGCTTCGGCATCATGGGTGATCTCGCCATTATCGACACCACCGTGGCGGCCAAACTGAAACCGCTACTCGATGGTTTGCCCAACGCTCGTCTTATCATCGCCAACAAACATGACCTCGACGAGACTTGTATTCATCGCACCTACGAAGCCTTTTCCCATCTTGGCCTGCGCGACCGCGTCGATATCGTCAATTGTGCCGAGAACTTCTCTAACGAGTTTGACTTCTATCACCACGTCGACATCGCCCTCGAAGTGACTCATCTGACGAGCATTTATGAGACATGCCGCGCCCTATGGATGGGAGTGCCTGTACTCACTTTATCCGGCCAAGCATTCCCTGGCCGACTCGCGAGTGCCACACTAATTGACGCCAATTGTCGCGAATGGGTCTGCAAGGACGCCGCTGATCTGGCCAGCAGTGGCCGGTTAATGGCACTCGACCTGACCGCTCTGGCCGCCACCCGCAAGGGCCTGAGAGACCGTGTCTCGGCCTCCCCCCTCGCCAATGCGCCCGGCACCGCCAGGTCCCTTGAAGCGGCCTACCGCCAGGTCTGGAACGAGCGGCGTCAAAATAACGATTAAGATTGTTATGCGCATCGGCTAAGCCCGCCGCCGCGGGCCACCCACCTATTGTTGGGCCCGCTTCTAGTATTTCGAAACCACGCACGGCATTAGTCCCTATCGGTCCAGCCCGCCTCGCGCGGCGCCTCGATAACCTCAATATCGCCGTTAAAATAGTCATCGACTTCCTGGTAGAGTTTCTCAAGTCTTTTGTCCATCCAGCCAAAAGACGACCGCAGTTCCTCAATAACGATCTTACGATAGTCCCCACGCCGGTCTGCTTGCGCCAGCCGCCGGTCATACCACCAGCTGCATCCCAATATCAGCAACACACTGCCATACAAGAAGGACAGCGCCACCCGGCGCTCGTTACTCATATCATAGCGCAGGAAAGTGGCTAACTCATGCATCCACTCAAGATCCGGATCGTCTTTGGCGACGGCGCGCTCAAGGCAGTTATAGGCGGTATCTATGGCCACGCGTATTTCCGAACCGCGCAGCGGCAGATACCATGATTGCCGGCGCCGGCCTTCCGAATACACGCTGATCCCGTCACGGATCTGCTGTTTAACCGCCTCGCGGTCCAGCACGTCGTTAGTCAGATCGAGGGTCCGCGTCAGCTTGGGAACGGCATGTTCGATCCGCGCACCATCGCTGCAATTTGTGCAGCGCACATAGGGATGCGCGCGCAGCATATTTTCCAGCGAATGCCGCGACCAGATGAGGACATCCTCGGCAAACGCCGTGCCGCCGAAATTGGCGGGCATTGGCGTATGGGGCAACTGAAATTCACTCAATACGCCGCGCCCATAAACCGAGCCGCTGGAATGATAAAGGTCCTGGTCCCGCGAACCCATATCCACGCCGAACAGATAGACATCCTTGAAACCGAATCGGATGGCTGCTGCGATCGCCGTATTTGCCACTGTTGGCCCGGCGGGCGAGATCTGTTGAAACCCCTCGCCGAAAAGCATCGTCGAGCTGGTTCGCTCGCGGAAATAGAAAAAGGTTTCGTCGAACCGTTCAGGGACCCGTTTTTGAGTCGAATAGGAGCAAATCAGCGTAATTTCCGAGACGTCGAATTCCTCAGCCACAAGCCTGTTGAGATAGCCTGTGACAAATTCATTCTCTAATTCCACATGGTAGTCGGGCTTAATGCCATGGGCCAGCAGGCCTCGTAATCCGGTACCGATACTCATCAGTATCGCCCGGTCCCGGTTCGCCTTGATGAAATCCAGATCCTTGTCGATCGAAGGGCCGGAGCCCAGGATGAACAGCTTCGTATCATGCACCGGTATTTGCCGGTTGATGACCTTTGTCTGTTCTTTGCCGAGGTTGGAACAGGCATTTGCCATCATCCTCACCTCGTCTTCGAAAAAGCCGAGGCCCGTGAAATTCAAGAACAGTTCTCGCTGGAAACGTTCCTTTGCGGCTTCCAAGACCGAGTTGCCATAATGCAGATAGACATAGATACCATCCAACAGCGCCGGGTTTCGGCGCCGCGTAATATCCCGCGCCGCCGTGACGATCGCACCCGCATCGTCCTCGACGATAAAGACGATCTCTCGGCCATTTTCATCCGCCTCTGCGAACATTCCCGCCCAGTCGATGACCGACAGCGAGTGGAAAATATTCTCCAGGGTCGGCTCAACGACCAGCAGTACCCGGCATTGGGTATATTGGATAAGGGGCTCGATATGAAATCCCAGCCCCGCCCCGAATATAATCGTAAAATGAGAATTCTGGCTCACCGACTCTCGGTTGAGATCTATCCCGGCTTCTTCCATGCGCGCCCGCAGCGCCAGGCAGAAGTCCCCCGACACACCTTCGATCGCCTTGGGATCGGGTTCGTTAAAGTACAACCGTAGCGAATTCGTCAGATATTTATGCAGCTGCACTTCGCTACCTTCGATCGCATCTTCACCGTAGAACAGCTGCCCCTGTAACGACATATCGACGCCGCCCCCCGGCAGCAACACCAACGTCGATAAGGGCTCGGTCAGGCGTGAAAGCCGCGCGTGAAGCTCGGGGGCATGGGCCTCGAACGCGGCGAGATTGGCAATGAATTGCGGACTGTCCGGCAGCGACGGCACCACACCTGGTGTCACTGGAACATTATCGGGCGAGGCCGTGTCTAGGGGCGAGTCCGTCATCGAAAACTGTGCTCCAATTTAAGGCTATCCGCCCCTTTGCGGGCTCGAACAAAGTCCCGGTGCGATTTCCACATCATCCGGCCGACGCCAGCGCCCTCGCCAACATGGGTCGGTATTCCGGCCCTGATCGGCCGCTTAGATATTCGCTAAACATGGTTGAGGATTGGTTAAATCGCCCGCCCAACATCGCCATCGCGCGCGCCTGGCATGTTAGGATCCCTCACATACTCGCCCAACCACACGAGTTTCACGCCATGGAGCCTTTTGCCGCCTTTAAGGTCGCCATGCAGGTCCACATCGACCCCGAGCGCGCGGCTCACGATATCCGCTATCACAAATCGAGCCGCATTCACTGGGGTATCAAGACACCACTCGTCGACAAAGTCTCCAAATCTTTCGCCCGCCGGCTTACGCAGCAGGAAAACTTCGATCTTGCGGAGGATTTGTGGAATTCCGGCATCTGGGATTTCATGATCGCGGCCGCGCGCCTGTTGGCCCACCGTCGCATCGAACCGTCGCCGCGTCTTTGGCAACGCATCCAAGCGTCAATGGAGGACCTCGACGGCTGGGCCATAGCGGACAATTTGGCGCGCCCCGCATGGAAATGCCTGCTCGAAAATCCCGGCTGGCTCGACGATGTGGAACAATGGACGATCCACAAGGATTTCTGGATTCGCCGCGCCGCCCTCATATCCACATTGCCTTGGGCCAAGACTCCCGGCAAGGACCCGGAACGCATGCTGGGCTGGGCTGAAAAATACGCCAACGACCCGGAATGGTTCATCCAAAAGGCCATCGGCTGGTGGCTGCGAACACTCGGCGCCCGCGATCCAGCCCGCGTTGTCGAATTTCTCAACCAAAATTGGCACACCCTGCGTCCGCTCGCCCGCAAGGAGGGCAGCCGCCGGTTGCCGCAGCCCTATGCCGCCAAAATCGAGGGTCTGAATCCAGCCTGACGCTCATCCCGCTGCGCGGGAACGAACCTCAGAAAGCTCTTGCACTTCATGACGTAACACCCAGCCATTTTCCGTCTTTTTCCACAAATGCGGCGAACGGAAGCTGTCGGCTATCTCGAAAAACTCGTCTCGTTCCATGCCGATATAGTCGAGCAGGTCTTTGAAATAGCGCTGCGGAAATTCACTGTCATATTTACGGACCAACGCCACGCCTTCCTCTCGGGTAATATGGCCGTGCCGCACCTCTTGACCTGCCTCATGGGTACACCGCCCTATCCCAAACTTGATTAGACCGCACCAGTAATGATAGCCGTCCAACTTATCGTCAAGCGAGTTGTACTTGGTGTAAGAGCCTTCGGTTCGTTGCGTATTCGCCTCGAAATTCATATGCTCGACGGCATAATAGTAATTCTGCTGCGGCACCCAATTCAGGAAATAACCGAGAAAATGGGCCTCGATACCTTCTTTTGTCACATCCTCCAGCGTCAGCGGCATATATTCTTGTAGTTGCCCCCGGCCGATCCCGTGCTGCTTAAGGTCATCAATAGGCAATCCGCTGATATAGATGTCTCCATCGGGATCGCCGGTTAGATAACGCGGGTGCATCAGCGAAACTTCGTCTTCGCCTTCCGTCGCGCCATATTCCGCATGGCACTCGCCATAAAAGATCAGCGGCGTTCCCATACGCCGGGCCATGCGCATGGCAAAATGCCGTTGCCCGTAAACGAAGGGTTGGAACGGATGCAGCAGGTTGCGATAGGCAAGCTCGGTCAGCTTACGGTGCACCATGCCGTCTGGTGTGAACAGGAAATTGTCATGCCCGGCTAACTGGATCCAATTACTGAAATTTCGCCAACCGACATCGGTATACATATGCGGCGCCCACGTCACCGTCAGCGGATTCATACCGTATTTGGTTTTCAGAATATGCGACTGATAAACCGAGTCCTTACCGCCCGAACCGGGGACCAAACAATCATACGAACCGTTGCGGGACCGAAAACGATCCAGCAGTTCGATTAGATTGCGTTCCCGCTCTTTCCAGTCGATATTATCCTTCTTGGCCACGACACGGCAGCCCTGACAGACACCGTCGACGAATGGAATCGTGTCCTTCTTTGAATCGCGTCTATCCTTGGTAACCACCGAGGGCGATGCGCGCTGGTTGGAGACAATGCACTTTGTGCAAAACTCGACATTCGGTGGCAAGCCATACTCGACCGCGAGCAACCCGTCTTCCGGGTCTTCGACATAACTCTTACCGTTGATCTCTACGATATTGTTTGACATCAGCTTCGGCCCGACAGATTGCTTCCGACAGCCCCAGGAATCCATTGCATACCGAGGGATTAGACACCCAAGTTAGTGGAATCATGCTTAACAATTGGTGAACCGTTTTGGTCAGGCAGCGCGTGTCGCGCCCGATTGTGCGCCCGACATCGCCGCGAAGCGCGCCAGCAGTTGCAAGCCGGCCAGGCCGCTTTTTTCGGGATGAAATTGACAGCCCGCGACAGGGCCGCGCCGTACCATCACCGTTGCGTCCACACCATTGATCGGCAAGGACGCGACAATGCCGCCACCGTCATCCGGAAATGCCACAAAGGAATGCACAAAATAGAACATCGGATCGCGCTCCAGAATCTCCAAAAGCGGATCCGGCCGAACCTTATCCAATTTTCGCCAGCCTACATTGGGGACCCGCATCCCGCCATTCTTCAACGGCAATTTGCGCACCTCGCCGGCAATAATATCGAGTCCTCTGGTTTCGCCAAATTCTTGACTGCGGCTGAAGAACAGCTGCATGCCCAGACAAATCCCCAGCATCGGCCGACCGGCTGCGGCAACGTCACGCAGTACCGCGACCAGGTCGCGGCTCTCCAGCGCCGCCATCGCATCGGCAAATGCCCCCACACCGGGTAGAATGACCCCATCGGCGGTGCTAATTTCGGCGGCATCCCGGGTAACCGCGAATGTCGCCCCCACATGGGCCAGCGACCGCGCAATACTGAACAGGTTGCCTCGTCCATAGTCGACCACGGCGATCATTGGCGCACCTCGAACCCGGCGTCATGGACACACCGCTTCAGTTCCGGCACCGAATAATCGCCATAGTGAAGCACGCTGGCACAGGCCACCGCATCGGCGCAGCCCGCTTCCCACACCGCCCGCGTATGCTCGGCCGTGCCCGCGCCGCCGGAGGCGATAACCGGAATACCGACCCGGTCATGGATCGCCGCCAGCAATGCCATGTCGAAACCCTTGCGTGTCCCTTCCTGGTCCACCGATGTCACGAGTATCTCGCCGGCGCCGAGCGACTCTGCCTCTTCGGCCCAGTCCACCGCATCCTTGCCGGTGACTTCCCGGCCATTGTCGGTAAGTGCCTCCCACTGGCCCTCCCCGTGCTTTTTTGCTTCGATGGAGACAACGATGCATTGGCTGCCGAACGCCTGCGCGGCTTCGCTGAGAAAGCCCGGATTGGCGATCGCCGCGGTATTGATCGCCACCTTGTCCGCCCCCTGGCGCAGGGCCGCGCGAATATCCTCGACCTGACGCATCCCGCCGCCGACGGTCAGCGGCACGAAGATATCTTCCGCCGCCTCGGCGACCACGGAGAGGATATTGTTGCGGCCGTAGAGCGATGCAACGATGTCCATATAGATGATTTCGTCGATCCCCTGCTCGTAATAGCGCCGGGCCAGGTCGCGGGGGTTGCCGACCACCCGCAAACCCTCCAACCGCACGCCCTTCACCACATTCGGGCCTTTGATGTCGAGCCGGCTTATCAGGCGCAGCGGTATCATGACGGCCCGATCCCAGCCACCAGCGCCACTGTCCTATCCCGCTCGCCAAACAGTTTCACGCGACCTTTACCCGGCGCCCCGGCAACACGCCGCCTTCCAATTTTCTCGCCAGAGCCTCCGCCACCACCAGGTCCAGCTCGTCATCCACATCCACCGCCCGGGCCTTCGGCATCACATAGCCTACGGTGTCGGCACCGACGAATTCCGGATGGCCGATAATCCAGTCGCAGCGCGCCACATAGACCGCGCCATTGAGTACCATTGTCGCAGGCAAATCTTGGCGCCGAACAATTGTTTGTCCACCGGCGATCAGCGGGCTCAGCCGGCCCTTGTCATCCCGAATAAAAGCCCAATGCGGCGCTTTATCCGGTTCGCTAACCGACACGCAAGCCGGCGCGCCCGTGCTGCAACAAAGCACCACCGCCCCGTCGATATCCGCGGCGATCCGCAGCGGCGAGGTCGGCTGTAAAACCACGAGATAATCGTAGCGCTCCGGCAATGCAGTCAAGGCGTGACGGACCACCTCCATCGTGGTTGCCTCGTCTCCGGCCAGCCCCGCCGGTCTCACAAAGGGCACGTCGCAACCGCCAGCGATAGCCGCGGCGATAATTTCGGGATCTTCGCTGGACAGCACAACACGGTCCACCGTTTCGGCTCGCCGCGCGGCGTCAATGGCGCGCGCAAGCAGGCTCCTGCCGGCAACCTCGCGCAAATTCTTACCTTGCACGCCTTTCGATCCGCCACGCGCGGTAATCAAGGCAAGCACCGATTGTCCGTTAATCATGCGGTAACTATGCCCGCCAAAACGTCAACAAGGACTAACATCTCACACCACCATGCCAGGCCGGCTTTTCGGGCCGGAGAGGCGTTTATCCAGCACGTATTCCAGTTTGCGTACCGCATTGCGGCGCAGTGTTTCCTCGCCCGCGTTAGCCGGTCCAACGATCGACGCCTCGACCATTGTCACCGGGTCAATCGCAGACACTTTCATGTAACTGCCGACTTGGTGAAACTCGATGATGTAGCGCTCACGACTGCTCATCCCTACCCCGCCCGCTGCCGTTTCGTCGGCGATGCCCAGCCAAGCGCGGCCACCAGGTCGCGGACCCGGTGGGTCTCCAGCAAATTCATCAGATTGCCGTCATTGGGATAACTGACGGCCGTTACAAGGATCAAATCGTCCGCCACCAAATGGCCCAGTTGCCACAGCCGATGCAGGCAGGCGGGTATGTGATCGGTATTGGCTTGCGAGAACGCAATATCGAGCCAGATCCCGCTGACCCCCGGTAGCAGAGCGAACGACCGCGCCGCCTTCTCATCGTCGCTGACCGCCAGGATCGGCTGCCGCGGATGGCGCGTCGCGATCCGTCGGGCGGCGTAGCCGCTGCGTGTAATCGCCACGATTTTGGTAATCGGCAGTGAGCGGCACACCCCGGCAACCGCTTCACTCATTCCCTCGGCAACGCTCTCCACCGGCTTGGCGACCTCCAGGCTCGCCATCATGTGAGCCTCCGTCGCGCTCGCCACTTTTTTCATGGTCGCCACGGCGGCCACCGGATTGGCGCCAACCGCCGTTTCACCCGACAGCATCGTCGCCGAGGCGCCATCCAGGATCGCGTTGGTGATATCGCCGACTTCGGCTTTGGTGGGGAATGGGTTGTCGATCATCGTGTGCAACATCTCTGTCGCCACGATGGCCGGCTTAGCCTGCCGTTGCGCCTCGGCCAAAATCCGCTTCTGGAAAATCGCCACATGCTCAAGGCTGGTCTCCACGGACAGATCGCCCCGGTCGATCATCACCCCATCCGCCGCCGCGACGACTTCAGCCAGATTGTCGAGACCGCCTTGGTTTTCGACTTTCGCAATGATCCGCGGCCAGCTATCTCCAACCAGACCGCGTATCGCCGCCACATGAGCCGCCGACTCCACAAAGCTGATGCCGATGAAGTCCACGCCCTGGGCCCGCGCAAACGCGACCATTTCGCGGTCACGCTCGGTGACCAGCGGCGTCCGCAAAGTGACTTGCGGCACATTGATGCCCTTACGGCTCTTCAATTGTCCGGCCGTCTCGCAGCGGCAGTGAATATCCGCCCCGTTGACCCGCAATACGCTAAACCGCAGCGACCCGTCATCGGCCAGGATAACCGCCCCGGCGGCCACATCTTCATGCAGGGTGGGGTAGTTTACCGGCACCTTTTCGGCCCCGTCATGGCCCGGGTCGGTGGTCAGCACCAACTCATCCCCGACCGCGAAACAGGGCTCGTGGGCAAGCTGCACCGTGCGGATCTTCCGCCCCGGTATATCCAGCAAAATCGGCACGGGCCGCGACATCCGGCCCACCATGGCTATGGTTTGCCTATGCCACTCCAGGTCGCCATGAGACCCGTTGAGCCGCGCCAGTGTCATCCCGGCATCGTGCAACGCCTCGAGCATCTCTACCGAGTTGCAGGCCGGCCCGATGGTCGCGACGATACCGGTACGGTTCATTCCAGCTCCTCGGTGATAAAGACATCAAGATGCTTCAATGCCGCCACCACTTCCGGCCGAACGATGCGCGGATCCAGCCCCTGCGCCGCGGCGAGGGCCGCCCGCACCGCCGTGCCGCTGATCTCCATAACGCATTCCGGCGCGCTGACTTGGTGCGGACAGCTATGCGCGGTCACCATCCCGCCGCAGCGTTCGCAAAAATAGGGGCCTTGCAGCCGGATGATCTCGATACCCAGTTCGCCCTCGAACCGGCGTGTCAGTTCATGCGCGTCATAACGCCCGTAGAAGCCGCCGACACCCGCATGGTCGCGCCCAACGATAAAGTGGGTGCAGCCATAGTTGCGGCGAATGATCGCGTGAAACACCGCCTCCCGTGGGCCGGCATAACGCATTGCCGTGGACAGGCAGCCCAGCACCACCCGGCTCTTGGGATAGAAGCCGTCGATCAGCGCCTGATATCCCGCCATGATCGCCTCGGCGGTGTAGTCGCCTTTCTTTTTACGGCCCACAAGCGGTTGCACGAATAGCCCGTCAACCTGCTCCAGCACCACCCTTTGCAAATACTCATGAGCCCGATGGGGCACATTGCGCGTCTGAAAGCCGGCCACTGTCTGCCAACCGCGCGCGCCGAACATTTGCCGGCTATCGGCGGGCGTTAACTCCCACGGCGCCATCAACTGCCGCGTGTCGCCAAGCATCTCGATCGGTCCGCCAACGAAATGCCGCCCGCCTTCCAAGAAGAACCGCACGCCGGGATGGCTGTCATCGTCGGTGCCAAAGACATGGCGTGCCGTCGCCGCCATATCGCAGCGAAACAATCCCTGACTGCTTAGCTGGGCAACCTCCTCGCCGCCATAGATTAGCGCCACCCGGGGTTGTCCCCGTACCGAAGCGGCTTGATCGTCATTGAGATCCAGCACCACGGGCAGTGGAAACGGTTCACCGTCGGGCAGCCGCATGGTTTCCACGACGGCGCCAAACTGCGCCTCATCCATGAAGCCGTCGAGCGGCCGGAACGCGCCAATCGCCAGTTTTTCCAGTTCCAGATATTGCCGCGGCTGAAGCACCAGTTCGGCCATCAACCGGCCTCCGCCACCTTCGCCATGCCACCGATGGCGTCAGCTAGGCGCGGCACATGCCGCCCGATTTCCCCGGCGATCTGATCGGCGCTCCCGGCTGTCGTCGCGTCCACATGCAGCTGTGGGCTCAGGGGCGCGTGCCACGGGATATCGATGCCCACGACTTGCGGCAGTTCCCGGCGTTTTGCCTCGGCGTAAAGACCTTTCGCATCCCGCGCCGTCACCAGCGACAAGGGCGCATCCAGATAGACTTCGAAATAGCTCGAAAAGCTCTGCCGGTTCCAGGTCAGCAGCACCGGATGGCAATACAGCGCCGAAACCACCACCACCATGCCCTGCCGGTCGAGCATCAGGGCCAAACGCTGAATGCGCTGAATTTGTTTGAACCGGTCACTCTCCGTGTATCCGAGACTATGCTCGAAAACCTCACGGATCTCGTCGCCGTCCAGCTGCACCATTTCTGGCACTTGAGGTTTATAGCGACGCACAAGTGCCTGAGACAACGTTGTTTTTCCCGCGCCGGAAAGACCGGTAAGCCAAATAACCATGCTGCACAGCGCTCGCAAATCTTATGTCGATCATGCTGGAACTCAGCAACGTCGCACGACAACTGAAAAAGATTTGTTAAGAATGCCGGCAATTGGCTAAGCGGTTATTAACTATGTAATCCTTTCTCACCAACGGCTTGCGCATATTTCAGCGTCCGCCGCGAGGAACAATCTGAGGGCGCCGTTTATCATTTTGCCGAGATCACCGAACGCCAGCGCAACGCCCCTGTTAGCATCGTCAATATGCCCGCCAGCACCGCCGCCCGATGTGCGTGGTCAGCCGATCCGCACGAGACCGTCGTCAACAAACTCATAGGGCGGCAAATATAGGTTTTTCGGTGCCGGTCCTTTACGAATCCGGCCCGCCGTATCGTAGTGCGACCCATGGCACGGGCAGAACCAGCCTCCCCAGCCTCCCAATGGATCGCCGGTCTTCTGGCCCAGGGGGATACAACCCAGATGGGTGCAAATGCCGATTACGACCAGCCATTGCTCCCGCTGAACCCGCGAGGCATCGGTCGCCGGATCCGGCAGTTCAGCACTATCGTCGGCCTTTGCCTCCGCGATTCGTTCCGCCGTGCGATGATCGATAAAAACCGGCTTGCCCTGCCAGACGACGGTAAGCCGCTGGCCCGGCTCCA
>QIGO01000233.1 GCA_003230015.1 Alphaproteobacteria bacterium
CCCCCATCGCCATGGACGAAGGCCTGCGTTTTGCCATCCGCGAGGGTGGCCGAACCGTCGGCGCCGGCGTCGTCACCAGTATCGTCGAGTAAGAAGAGAACAAAATAGATGCCCGGGCCGAGCAGCGGCAGCTGCGCTTTAGTCCGGCATCCTTTTATTAGGAGTGTAGCTCAATTGGCAGAGCACCGGTCTCCAAAACCGGGGGTTGTGGGTTCGAGTCCCTCCACTCCTGCCAATTTGGATCCATATCCGCGTGCTATTTCGGCGCGCGGCGCGCGTCGACAGGGATAAAGGTCCAGAAGGACAGATGGCAAAAACCAATCCAGGCGAATTCGTCCGCCAAGTCAGACAGGAAACGAGCAAGGTCACTTGGCCCACACGCAAGGAGACCATGACCTCGGTGCTGATGGTTTTCATCATGGTTATCCTCGTGGCGCTCTTTTTCTTCCTTGTCGACTTGGGGCTTTCTGCGCTGGTGCAGTTTGTCCTTGCACTCGGAGGTTAGCAGCACCGTGTCTTTGAAATGGTACGTTGTGCACGCCTATTCGGGTTTTGAGGAAAAGGTCGCCCAGTCTATGCGTGAACAGTCGGCGCAGAAGGGTATGGAGGATTTGTTCGAGGAAATTCTCGTCCCCACGGAAGAAATCGTCGAGATGCGCCGCGGCGTCAAAGTCAATGCCGAGCGCAAGTTCTTCCCGGGTTACGTGCTCGTCAAAATGGAAATGACGGACGACAGTTACCACCTGGTAAAAAACACGCCCAAGGTCACGGGGTTTCTCGGCGCCGGCAATCGGCCGATGCCTATTAGCCAGGGCGAGGCCGACCGTATTTTGCACCAGGTTAAAGAGGGTGTCGAACGCCCCAAGCATTCCATCACGTTTTTTATTGGCGAGCAGGTGCGTGTCATCGATGGTCCATTCCAGTCATTCAACGGGATGGTCGAGGATGTCGATGAAGAGCGCGCGCGTTTGAAGGTATCGGTATCGATTTTCGGCCGCGGCACGCCGGTCGAGTTGGAGTATTCCCAGGTCGAAAAGACCTGATCTTTTTTCGTCTGGTTGCCATTCGGCGACCATGGCGAAGTGGAAGGCCGGCTCTAAAGTCCAGGGGCCAGCCGCACCACGAACCTCGAGAGAGTAAGAGGAACTAGTATGGCAAAGAAAGTCACCGGCTATATAAAGCTGCAGATCCCGGCTGGGCAGGCTAACCCGTCGCCGCCGGTGGGTCCGGCACTTGGTCAGGCCGGCCTCAACATCATGGAGTTTTGCAAGGCGTTTAACGCCGCCACGCAAAAACTGGAACAGGGGATGCCGATTCCGGTGGTCATCACGGCTTATGCCGATCGGTCATTTTCCTATATCACCAAGACCCCGCCGGCGAGTTTTTTCCTTCGCAAGGCGGCCGGGCTAGCCAAGGGCTCCGGCGCCCCTGGCCGCGATGTCGCCGGCCAGGTGACGAAGGATCAGTGTCGCGAGATTGCTGAGCAGAAGATGGTCGATTTGAATGCCAACGATCTCGACGCGGCAACCTTGATGATTATGGGTTCGGCCCGCTCTATGGGCCTCGAGGTGGCGGAGTAATCATGGCTAAATTAGCAAAACGCCTAAAAGCAGCCCGCGCTCACATTAACCCGGAGAAAGTCCACGACCTCGATGAGGCCGTCGGTCTCGTTAAGGACAACGCCGGCGCCAAATTCGACGAGACGGTGGAGATCGCCGTCAAATTGGGTGTTGATCCTCGCCACGCCGACCAGAATGTTCGCGGCGTCGTCTCCCTGCCCAATGGCACGGGCAAGAGCATGAGCGTCGCCGTTTTCGCCCGTGGCGCCAAGGCCGAGGAAGCGACGGCGGCGGGCGCCGACATCGTCGGCGCCGAGGATCTAATGGAAAGGGTGCAAGCCGGCGACATTGCTTTCAATCGGGTCATCGCCACGCCGGACATGATGCCCATCGTCGGCCGGCTCGGCAAGATCCTCGGCCCCCGCGGCCTTATGCCAAACCCCAAACTGGGTACGGTAACCAAAGACATCGCCGATGCCGTCCAGGCGGCCAAGGCGGGGCAGGTCCAGTTCCGGGTCGAAAAGCAGGGCATTATCCATGCCGGTATCGGCAAGACCAGTTTTGACAGCGCCAAATTGAAGGACAATGTCTACGCCTTCATGGACGCTGTGATGAAGGCGAAGCCCAGCGGCGCCAAGGGCACCTATGTGCTCAAGGTCGCACTCAGTTCCACCATGGGCCTCGGGGTGAAGGTAGACGTTGCAAGCCTGACGGCGGGCCGGCAGGCCGCCGCCGAGTGAAGGGATACGGCCCGGCCGGTTAAGGCTGGGTAAGGACCGGTGCGGGTACGCCCATACCGGAATACCTTGTCCGAGACTGCAGGTGCTGGCGGGGCGGAGCTCCGACGGCTTAAGACTTCAGCCTGCATAGACAGGAAGCTTGTTGCTCCGTTCCTTGGCGTTTGGGGACGGCGAGGGCTCCTGGGACAGGTTCTAGCGACCTCGACCCGGCCGGCGGTTGGAGCGAGGCAAAGCTGTTACCGGCGTGTTTGTGTAGAAACGCGCCTAGCAAACGGAGACGACAAGTGGAGAGAGCTAGAAAACAGAAAATAGTCGAGGAGTTGGGCGAGACCTTCGCCGCGGCTGTTTCGCTTATCGTGACCCACCAAACGGGTCTTACGGTCGCGGAAAGCACTGATCTGCGACGGCGCATGCGTGCGGCGGGCGCCGGTTTCAAGGTAACCAAGAACCGGCTCGCGAAGCTTGCCTTGGTTGGCACGCCTTACGAGGGTTTGGCGGACTTGTTCACGGGTCCGACGGCGGTGGCCTATTCATCCGATGAGGTTACCGCCGCCAAAGTGACGGCGGCTTTTGCCAAGGACAATGCCAAGCTGACCATCGTCGGCGGGGCCATGGGTGAAAAGCGGTTGGACGTCGCGGGTGTTGAGCAATTGGCGAAATTGCCTTCGCTCGATGAACTGCGCGGCAAGCTCATTGGTTTGATCAACGCGCCCGCGACCAAGATCGCTGGCGTGCTTCAGGCCCCTGCTGGCCAGCTTGCCCGTGTTATCCGCGCCCATGCCGACAAGCAAGCGGCTGCATGAGTTGCGGCCTGGTTTTTGAAGGAACATCTGTCTTTAGGAGAACGACGAAATGGCTAATCTGGAACAAATTGTTGAGGATCTGAGCAGCCTCAGCGTTATCGAAGCGGCGGAATTGAGCAAGCTGCTTGAAGATAAATGGGGCGTGTCGGCCGCGGCACCGGTTATGGCCGCTGGCATCCTGCCTGGCGATGCCGCAGAGGCTGCCGAGGAGCAGAGTGAGTTTGACGCTGTTCTGGTTTCATTTGGCGAGAAGAAGATCAACGTTATCAAAGAGGTTCGTGCGTTAACGAGTCTTGGGCTTAAGGAAGCCAAGGATCTCGTTGAAAGCGCCCCCAAAGCGATCAAGGAGGCTGTCACCAAGGAGGAGGCAGAAGCAATCAAGACGAAACTCGAGGCAGCTGGCGCGACCGTTGAGATTAAGTAGCTCAATCAGCCTGCTTTCGGGCCAGGGCGAACGCCGCCGGATCGGCGTTTGCTCGGCCCCAAAGCCGCATACTGCCGGCACGGCATGTTGCCTGTGTCCGGAGCGCTCGGGTGCGCGTGGCGCTCTCGGGTTTTTGGCGTTTTCGCAAGGCGCCGCTCCAATTGACGTGTTGAAAAGGGTCTGAAATGGGAATGTCTTTCACTGGTCGCAAGCGCGTGCGTAAGCATTTCGGTCGCATCGCGGAAGTCGCGACGATGCCGAACCTCATTGAGGTTCAGAAGATTTCGTATGACCACTTCCTGCAGACGGGCACGCGGCTGAAGGACCGCACCGACCATGGCCTCCAGGAGGTCTTTAAGTCGGTGTTTCCCATCCGCGACTTTTCCGACCGCGCCCAGCTCGAATTCGTCGACTATGCGCTGGAGGAGCCGAAATACGATGTTGAGGAATGCCAGCAGCGCGGCATTACTTTTGCAGCCCCCCTGAAGGTAACATTGCGTCTCGTCGTCTGGGATGTCGACGAGGACACCGGCGCGCGCTCCATCCGCGACATTAAGGAGCAGGATGTCTACATGGGCGACATGCCGCTCATGACCGACAAGGGAACTTTCGTCGTCAATGGCACCGAGCGTGTCATCGTCTCGCAAATGCACAGAAGCCCGGGCGTGTTTTTCGATCACGACAAGGGCAAGACTCACTCATCGGGCAAATATCTCTTTGCCGCGCGGGTCATCCCCTACCGCGGTTCTTGGCTGGATTTTGAATTCGACGCCAAGGATATTGTGCATGTCCGCATCGACCGCCGCCGCAAGCTGCCCGTAACGACATTCTTGATGGCGCTCGATGGTGCCGAGACCGCGGCGCTGCGCGCCAAGCGCCAGGCTGAGGGCACGGATTTGCAGCCCTTCGAAGCGATCGGCATGTCCGGAGAGGAGATTCTCCATTATTTCTACGAACGTATCAGCCTTACCAAGACCAAGAAGGGCTGGAAGACCGATTTTGACGCCGAGCGTCTGCGCGGCAACAAACTGACCCACGACCTGATTGACGCCAAAACCGGCGATGTCCTTGCCGAAAGCGGCGCCAAATTCACCCCCCGCCTGGGCCGCAAGCTAACCGAGCAGGGCGTTAAATCGATCTTGGTCTCGCTCGAGGAATTGCTCGGCCGCTATTGCGCGTCGGATATCATCAACGAGGAAACCGGTGAGGTCTATATCCACGCCGGCGACGAGATTACTGAAGAGACCCTGGAACTTCTCGAGGAGCTTGGCGTCAAGGTTCTGGAACTGCTGGTGATCGACCACATCAACATCGGTCCTTTCATCCGCAACACCCTCGCTGCCGACAAGAACAATAGTCGCGAGGACGCCCTCATTGAGATCTACCGCGTCATGCGCCCGGGCGAGCCGCCGACCTTGGAGACCGCCGAGGCGCTCTTTGGTGGCCTGTTTTTTAACTCGGAGCGCTATGATTTATCGGCTGTGGGCCGCGTAAAAATGAACGCCCGCCTGGCCATTGATTGCCCGGATACCGAGCGCGTCTTGCGCAAGCAGGATATCCTCGAGATCATCAAGATTCTCACGGATTTGAAAAACGGCCGCGGCGAAATCGATGATATCGATCACCTCGGCAACCGCCGCGTGCGGTCGGTCGGCGAGTTGATGGAAAACCAGTACCGCATCGGTCTCTTGCGCATGGAGCGCGCCATCCGCGAGCGCATGAGCACTGTCGAGATCGACAGCGTCATGCCCCATGACCTTATTAACGCCCGGCCGGCCGCCGCCGCGGTACGCGAATTTTTCGGCTCCTCGCAGCTCAGCCAGTTTATGGATCAGACCAACCCGCTCAGTGAGATCACCCACAAGCGGCGTCTCTCCGCCCTCGGGCCCGGCGGTCTGACCCGCGAACGCGCGGGTTTCGAGGTCCGCGATGTTCATCCCACCCACTATGGCCGCATCTGCCCCATCGAGACGCCCGAAGGCCCGAATATCGGCCTCATCAACTCCCTGGCGACATTCGCCCGTGTCAACAAATACGGCTTTATCGAGAGCCCCTATCGTCCCGTCAAGGACGCCACGGTCACCGGCGATGTGGTCTATTTGTCGGCCATGGAGGAGGGGCGCTACACCATCGCCCAGGCCAATGCCGAGCTGGACAATAAGGGCCGCTTCGTCAACGACCTGATCAGCTGCCGCGAGGGCAACGACTATGTCATGGCCCGTCCCGAAGACATCGACTTCATGGACGTATCGCCCAAACAGCTTGTATCGGTTGCCGCCGCCCTCATTCCTTTCCTCGAGAATGACGACGCCAACCGCGCGCTCATGGGCTCCAACATGCAACGCCAGGCGGTGCCCCTGATCCAGGCTCAGGCCCCGCTCATCGGCACCGGCATGGAAGAAACCGTGGCCCGCGATTCCGGTGTTGCCATTGTTGCGCGCCGCTCCGGCGTCGTCGATCAGGTCGACGCCATGCGCATCGTTATCCGCGCCACCGGCGATGTCGAGGCCGGCGATACCGGCGTCGATATATACAACCTGCTGAAATTCCAGCGCTCGAACCAGAACACCTGTATCAACCAGCGGCCGCTGGTCAAGATCGGCGACATTCTGGAACAAAGCGACATCATCGCTGACGGCCCGTCCACCGACCTTGGCGAGTTGGCTCTTGGCCGCAACGTGCTGGTCGCGTTCATGCCCTGGAACGGCTACAATTTTGAGGATTCCATTCTCATTTCCGAGCGCATTGTGCGCGATGACGTCTTTACCTCGATCCACATTGACGAGTTTGAGGTCATGGCCCGTGATACCAAGCTCGGCCAGGAGGAAATCACCCGCGACATTCCCAACGTCGGCGAGGAATCCCTAAAGAACCTGGACGAGGCCGGTATCGTCTATATTGGCGCCGAGGTCGGCCCCAGCGATATCCTCATCGGCAAGGTCACGCCGAAAGGCGAATCTCCCATGACGCCGGAGGAGAAACTCCTGCGCGCCATTTTCGGTGAGAAAGCCTCCGACGTTCGCGACACCTCCCTGCGCGTGCCGCCTGGCGTTACCGGTACTGTTGTTGAGGTCCGCGTTTTCTCCCGCCGTGGCGTCGATAAGGACGAACGCTCTCTGTCCATTGAGCGGGCCGAGATTGAACGCCTCGCCAAGGACCGCGACGATGAGAAGGCGATTCTCGAGCGTAGTTTCTACGGTCGCCTGCGCGAGCTATTGAGCGGCCAGACAGCCGTCAAGGGCCCCAAGGGCATGGCCGCTGATGTTCGCGTTACCGAAAAACTCCTCGGCGACTACACCCCGGGTCAATGGCGCCAGATCGTCGTCAAGAACGACAAACGCATGACGGAAGTCGAGAAGCTGCAGCGCAGCTTCAATCAGTCGGTTGACGCCCTCGAGGCCCGCTTCGACAACAAGGTCGACAAGCTGCAGCGCGGTGACGAACTGCCCCCCGGCGTCATGAAAATGGTCAAGGTTTTTGTCGCCGTGAAGCGCAAATTGCAGCCCGGAGACAAGATGGCCGGCCGCCATGGCAATAAGGGCGTCATCTCTCGCATTATGCCCATGGAGAACATGCCTTATTTGGAGGACGGCACGCCGGTGGATATCGTCCTCAACCCTCTTGGTGTGCCGTCGCGGATGAATGTCGGACAGATCCTCGAGACCCATCTCGGTTGGGCCGCCCATGGCATGGGCCGCCAGATCGGCGACATGCTGGACGCTTCGCGCCAAGCTGGCAAATACGACAAGCTTCGCGGCCAGTTAAAGCAAGCCTATGGCAAGGAGATATATGACGGCTCCATTGCCGATCTATCCGACGACCAGATCACCGAGCTTGGCGAAAACCTGCGCGACGGTGTCCCCATGGCCACGCCGGTCTTCGACGGTGCCCGCGAGAATGAGATCGTCGAGCATCTGACCATGGCCGGCCTCGACACTAGCGGACAAGTAACCCTGATCGACGGTCGTACGGGCGAGCCCTTCGACCGCAAGGTGACTGTCGGCTACATCTATATGCTCAAGCTGCATCATTTGGTGGATGACAAGATCCACGCCCGCTCCATCGGCCCCTACTCCCTGGTTACCCAGCAGCCGCTCGGTGGTAAGGCCCAGTTTGGCGGCCAACGTTTCGGTGAAATGGAAGTTTGGGCGCTTGAGGCCTATGGCGCTGCCTACACCTTGCAGGAAATGCTGACGGTCAAGTCCGACGACAAGGCCGGACGGACCAAGGTGTACGAGGCGATCGTACGCGGCGACGACAATTTCGAGGCCGGTATTCCGGAATCCTTCAACGTCTTGGTGAAGGAACTCCGTTCCCTTGGTCTCGATGTCCAACTTAAGCAGAGCGCCCAGTGAATTTTATCTTACTAGGTCGCCGAATTATTCAAATCCTTAGCGGGAGCACCATGCGATGAACGAACTTGTAAGTTTTTTCGGTCAGCCACAGGGCCCGCAAAGCTTCGACGAGATGCGCATCTCCATCGCCAGTCCGGAGCGTATTCGCTCATGGTCCTATGGCGAGATCAAGAAGCCGGAAACCATCAACTACCGGACTTTCAAGCCCGAGCGTGACGGCTTGTTTTGCGCCCGCATCTTTGGGCCCATAAAGGACTACGAGTGCTTGTGTGGAAAATACAAGCGCATGAAGTATCGCGGTATAGTGTGTGAGAAATGTGGCGTTGAAGTGACGCTGCAGAGTGTCCGCCGCGAGCGTATGGGCCATATCGAGCTTGCCTCGCCGGTTGCCCATATTTGGTTCCTGAAGTCGCTGCCAAGTCGCATCGGCTTATTGGTCGATATGACCCTGCGCGATCTTGAGCGCATCCTCTACTTCGAAAACTTTGTCGTCACCGAGCCGGGTCTGACGCCTCTAAAATTGCATCAACTCCTCTCCGAGGACCAATTCGCGCAGGCCCAGGAGGACTACGGCGACGAGAGTTTCACCGCCTTGATCGGGGCCGAGGCGCTGCAGAAGATCCTCTCCGAATTGGACCTCGAAGAAGAGCGCGTCACCCTGCGCGAGGAACTTCGCGTCACCAATTCCGAAGCCAAGCGAAAGAAGATCGTCAAGCGCCTGAAAATCATCGAGGCATTCATTGAATCCGGCGCCGATCCCTGTTGGATGGTGCTCGAGGTCGTACCGGTCATCCCGCCCGAGTTGCGCCCGCTGGTGCCCCTCGATGGCGGCCGCTTCGCCACCTCGGACCTGAACGATCTTTACCGTCGCGTGATCAATCGCAACAACCGCCTGAAGCGGCTTATCGAGCTGCGCGCGCCCGACATTATCGTCCGCAACGAAAAGCGCATGCTCCAGGAATCCGTCGACGCCTTGTTCGACAATGGCCGCCGCGGTCGCGTCATCACCGGCGCCAACAAGCGGCCTCTCAAATCCCTGAGCGATATGCTCAAGGGCAAGCAGGGCCGTTTCCGCCAAAACCTGCTCGGCAAGCGCGTCGACTATTCCGGCCGTTCGGTCATCGTTGTCGGCCCGGAATTGTTGCTCCACCAATGCGGTTTGCCCAAGAAGATGGCGCTCGAACTCTTCAAGCCGTTCATCTATCACAAGCTTGAGCTTTACGGTTATGCGACCACGGTCAAGGCGGCCAAGCGCATGGTCGAGAAGGAACGGCCCGAGGTCTGGGACATTCTAGAGGAGGTCATCCGCGAGCATCCGGTGCTGCTCAACCGCGCGCCGACCCTGCATCGCCTCGGCATCCAGGCCTTTGAACCGGTCCTCATCGAGGGCAAGGCGATCCAGCTTCATCCTCTGGTTTGCGCCGCCTTCAATGCCGATTTCGATGGCGACCAGATGGCTGTGCACATACCCCTGTCCCTGGAGGCCCAGCTCGAAGCGCGCGTCTTGATGATGTCCACCAACAACATCCTCAGTCCGGCCAATGGCAAGCCGATCATCGTGCCGTCTCAGGATATAATTCTCGGTCTCTACTACATGAGCTACGAGAGCCAGGAGCACGGCGGCATCACCGTATCGATCGACTCCAAGGAAGCGCTTGCGGCGGCTCTGGCGTCCGAGGACGTTGTCCTCGCGGATGCCGCGAAGCCGTCCAAACCCTTCGCGGTCGAGACCGCCGACAAGGCATTTAAGGCGCTCAAGGCCGGCAAGATTGTGGCCTACCGCATCCCTCGCTTCATTAACGTTGGCGAGATTGAACAAGCCATCGACGCCGGCATGATCACCCTGCACACCAAGATCAAGGCCCGCCTTGATACCGTGGACGAACAAGGCGCCCCGGTTGTCATGGTGGTTGCCACCACGCCCGGCCGGATGCTTCTGAGCCAGATCCTGCCGAAGCACCCGAAGGTTCCATTCTCGGTCGTTAACCGGCTGTTGACCAAGCGCGAGATCAGCCAGGTGATCGACTTGGTCTACCGCCATTGCGGTCAGAAGGAGACGGTGATCTTCGCCGACCGTCTGATGAATCTGGGTTTCGCCCATGCCTGTCGGGCCGGAATCTCCTTCGGCAAGGATGACCTTATCGTACCGCCCTCGAAACTCAAGCTGGTCGAAGGCACCACCGACAAGGTCAAGGAGTTTGAGCGCCAATATCAGGATGGCCTCATCACCAAGGGCGAAAAATACAACAAGGTCGTCGACGCCTGGACCCATTGCACCGACGACGTCGCCGCCGAGATGATGAAGGAGATGCAGCGCCTCGATGATTTGGGTCAAATCAACTCGGTGTTCATGATGGCCCATTCCGGCGCCCGCGGCTCGGCGGCACAAATCCGCCAGTTGGCGGGTATGCGCGGCCTTATGGCCAAGCCGTCGGGTGAGATCATCGAGACCCCGATCATCGCCAATTTCAAGGAAGGTCTGTCGGTCCTCGAATATTTCAACTCCACCCATGGCGCCCGCAAGGGACTTGCCGATACCGCGTTGAAGACAGCCAACTCCGGCTATCTCACCCGCCGTCTCGTCGATGTCGCGCAGGATTGCATAATCGTCGAAAATGACTGCGGCACCCATGACGGCCTGACCATGCGCGCGGTCATCGAAGGCGGCGATGTGATCGTCGAGCTCGGCGAGAGGATCCTTGGCCGCACGGCCTCCGATGACATCGTCGATCCGCTGACCGCTGACGTGGTTATTGCCGCCGGTGTGCTGATCGATGAAGAGGGCGTTGAGGCCGTCTCCAACGCCGGCATCGAGACTGTAGGTATTCGCTCGGTTCTAACATGTAAGAGCGGTGGCGGCGTGTGCGGTAAGTGCTATGGGCGTGATCTCTCCCGCGGCACGGCCGTCAACATCTCCGAGGCTGTCGGCGTCATCGCCGCCCAATCCATTGGCGAGCCCGGCACCCAATTGACCATGCGTACCTTCCACATCGGTGGCGCGGCCCAGGGTGCGACTGAGCAATCGAGCATCGAGGCGTCCGCCGACGCGACCTTGCGCATCGAAAACGAGAATGTTGTCGCCAACAGTGACGGCGTGCCCATCGTCATGGCGCGCAACACCGAATTGGTGCTTGAAGACGCCGAAGGCCGCGAGCGTGCCCGCCATCGCTTGCCCTACGGCGCCCGTCTTCTGGCCAAGGCCGACGAGCCTGTCGAAAAAGGGCAGACCCTGGCCGAGTGGGATCCCTACACCTTGCCGATCATCACTGAAAAAGAGGGCATCGCCAACTACATGGATCTCATCGAAGGCGAGACCGTGCGCGAAAGCCTCGATGAGGCGACCGGAATTACCTCGAAGGTGGTAATGGACTGGCGCCAGGTGGTCAAAGCCGCCGATCTTCGCCCCCGCATTACCCTGCGGGACGAAAAGAGCGAGGTGATCAAGCTCGCCAACGGCCTCGATGCCCGCTACTTCATGTCCGTCGACGCGGTGCTTAACGTCGAGAACGGCCAGCATGTGAAGGCTGGCGATGTTTTGGCGCGCATCCCCAGGGAAAGCTCCAAGACCCGCGACATCACCGGTGGCCTGCCTCGGGTCGCCGAGTTGTTTGAGGCCCGGCGCCCCAAGGATCACGCCATTATCGCCGATATCGATGGCCGCGTTGAGTTTGGCAAGGACTACAAATCGAAGCGCCGCATCATCGTCACCCCAAGTGAGGAGGCCCAGGAGGACGGCGCCCAGCCGTCCGAGTTCCTCATTCCCAAAGGCAAGCATATTTCCGTCCAGGAGGGCGATCTCGTCCAAAAGGGCGACTTGCTCATGGACGGCAATCCCGTTCCCCACGACATCTTGCAGGTCATGGGTGTCGAGGCGCTGGCCACCTATTTGGTCAAGGAAATCCAGGACGTCTACCGGCTCCAGGGCGTGACCATCAATGACAAGCATATTGAGGTGATCGTCCGCCAGATGCTGCAAAAGGTTGAGGTTACCGACGCTGGCGAAACCACGTTCTTGATCGGCGAGCAGATCGACAAGGTCGAATTCGAAGCCATCAATGAGAAGGCCTATGAGGACGGTTTGCGGCCCGCCCAATCGGTGCCGGTGCTCCAAGGCATCACCAAGGCCAGCCTGCAGACCAATTCCTTTATTTCTGCCGCTTCCTTCCAGGAGACCACCCGGGTCCTTACCGAGGCCGCGGTTCAGGGCAAGAAGGATGGCCTCCATGGCCTCAAGGAGAACGTCATTGTCGGTCGCCTGATCCCTGCCGGTACCGGCAGTGCGGTAAACCGGCTCAAACGCGTGGCCAGCGAGCGTGACGCCGAATTGGTGGCCCTGGCGGCTCAGCGTACGAAGGACGAACAAGCGGAGGCTGTGGTTGAAGAAACCCAAGGCGCGGCAGAATAGTCTCACCCGTTTGCCGACGCGTCGAAAAAGCGCTCAAGCCCACAGATATCAACCATTTCCGGTTGACGGAACATGGGGCGCCTGAGTAGTATCCGCGCGCATCGATTGGGGTTGGTGGTAGGTCGCGTGGCCTAGACGCATCCTGCGGGGCAAGGAAGTCACAGTAGAAGAACCGATACGGGCCGGTTAGTGCAGCCCGCGAGAGCTGGGCGCCTGCCCTGTCTCTCTTGCTGCACTTGGGCCTGTATGTGCGCGAGATAGATCGCGCGTTAAATAGATGGCTATAGGAAAGAATTCGGGGAAGGCCGCATGCCGACGATCAACCAACTTATTCGCCACGGGCGCCAAGTACCTGTAAAGCGAAACAAAGTACCGGCTCTGCAGGCCTGTCCGCAGAAGCGCGGCGTCTGCACGCGCGTTTATACGACGACCCCGAAAAAGCCCAACTCGGCGCTTCGTAAGGTCGCCCGGGTACGCCTGACCAATGGCTTTGAGGTGACCAGCTACATCCCCGGTGAGGGTCATAATCTTCAGGAGCATTCCGTGGTTCTTATCCGCGGTGGCCGCGTCAAGGACTTGCCCGGCGTCCGTTATCACATCATTCGCGGCACCTTGGACACCCAGGGCGTATCCGATCGGCGTCAGCGCCGCTCGAAATACGGCGCCCGTCGTCCGAAATAGGAGAGCGCTCCATGTCCCGCCGCCGCCGCGCTGAGAAGCGCGAGATCCTCCCCGATCCGAAATTTGCCGACAAAGTTCTCAGTAAATTCATGAACAATGTGATGATGCACGGCAAGAAGTCCGTGGCTGAGCGCATAGTTTATGGTGCCCTCGACGATATTCAGAAGAAATCCGGGGACGACCCGGTCAAGGTCTTCCACTCCGCCATCGAGAATGTGCGCCCGCAGGTTGAAGTCCGCTCTCGCCGCGTTGGCGGTGCCACCTATCAGGTGCCTGTGGAAGTGCGCCCGGACCGCGCCCAGGCATTGGCTTTCCGTTGGCTGATCACCGCCGCCCGTAGCCGTTCCGAAAACACCATGGTTGAGCGGCTGTCGCGCGAACTCCTTGACGCCGCCGCCAGTCGCGGTGGCTCGGTCAAGAAGCGTGAAGACACCCATCGTATGGCGGAGGCCAACCGCGCCTTCTCCCATTATCGCTGGTAGTAGACGGAAGCACTTCTCATGTCGTCCTCCCGCCAGGTTCCTCTCGATCGATACCGAAATATCGGCATTATGGCCCATATTGACGCCGGCAAGACGACCACGACGGAGCGCATTCTCTACTACACGGGCCGGTCTTATAAGATCGGCGAGGTTCACGAGGGCACCGCCCAGATGGACTGGATGGAGCAGGAGCAGGAGCGCGGCATTACCATAACCTCGGCTGCCACCACCTGCGCTTGGCACGATCATCGCATCAATATTATTGACACCCCCGGTCACGTCGATTTCACCATTGAGGTCGAGCGCTCCCTGCGGGTGTTGGACGGCGCTGTGGCGGTATTTGACTCTGTCGCCGGTGTCGAGCCCCAGTCCGAGACCGTTTGGCGTCAGGCTGACAAATACGAAGTCCCGCGCATTTGTTTCATCAACAAGATGGACCGCATCGGCGCCGATTTTTTCAACTGCGTCGACATGATCGAGGATCGCCTCGGCGCCACGCCCCTGGTTCTTCAGCTGCCCATCGGCGCCGAGGCGGAATATCGCGGCCTCGTCGATCTGGTCAAGATGAAGGGCGTCGTCTGGCTCGATGAGTCTTTGGGCGCCGAGTTCGAATATGTCGATATCCCGGCCGATCTCGCCGCGGAGGCCGCGAGCTGGCGCGAAAAATTGGTCGAACTCGCGGTCGAGCATGATGACGCGGCGATGGAAGCGTATCTCGAGGGCAACGAGCCCGACGAAGAAACCCTCAACGCCTGCATCCGCAAGGGCACCTTGGCTTCGGCCTTCGTCCCCATCACCAACGGTTCTGCATTTAAGAACAAGGGCGTACAGCCGCTGCTTGACGCGGTGGTGGCTTATCTGCCCTCGCCGGTCGACGTGCCGGCGATCAATGGCACCAAACCGGGCTCCGATCAGCCGGTTATGCGCGCGAGCAGCGACGACCAGCCGGTATCCGCCTTGGCGTTCAAGATCATGACCGACCCTTTTGTCGGGTCGCTGACCTTTGTTCGCATCTATTCCGGGGTCATCGAGGCCGGGCAGACTCTGCTCAACTCGGTAAAAGACAACCGCGAGCGCGTCGGCCGCATGCTGGAAATGCATGCCAACGACCGCGAAGACGTCAAGATCGCGCGGGCTGGCGATATTGTCGCGTTGGCGGGGCTCAAGAACACCACCACCGGCGACACTCTTTGCAGCCTCAACGCGCCGGTTGTCTTGGAACGCATGGAATTTCCCGATCCGGTCATTGAGATCGCGGTCGAGCCCAAGACCAAGGCCGACCAGGAGAAGATGTCCACGGCCTTGGGCCGGTTGGCTCAGGAAGACCCATCATTCCGGGTCACATCTGACATCGAGAGCGGCCAGACCATCATCAAGGGCATGGGCGAGTTGCACCTCGACATCCTGGTTGACCGGATGCGGCGCGAATTTAAGGTCGACGCCAATATCGGCGCGCCTCAGGTCGCTTACCGCGAAACCATTTCCAAGACCGTGGAGATCGACTACACCCATAAGAAACAAAGCGGTGGTGCCGGTCAGTTCGCCCGCGTCAAGATTCGTTTCGAACCCACCGAGCCCGGTTCGGGTTTCGAGTTCGAAAGTGCCGTCGTCGGCGGTTCTGTGCCGCGCGAGTATGTTCCAGGCGTCAAGAAGGGGTTGATGAGCGCCCGCGAGAGCGGCGCCATTGCTGGCTTCCCGGTGATCGACATGAAGGCGACATTGATTGATGGCGCCTCCCACGATGTTGACTCCAGTGTGCTCGCTTTCGAAATTGCCGCCCGCGCTGCCTTCCGCGAAGGCATCGAAAAGGGCGCGCCGCGCTTGCTCGAGCCTGTGATGCGGGTAGAAGTTGTGACGCCCGAGGATTACATGGGCGACATCATCGGCGATCTCAACAGTCGCCGCGGCCAGATTGCCGCCATGGACACGCGCGGCAATGCCCGCGTCGTCGATGCCATGGTACCGTTGGCCAATATGTTCGGCTACGTCAACACATTGCGCTCCATGAGCCAGGGGCGTGCCACATTCACCATGGTTTTTGACCACTATGACGAAGTGCCCCAAGCGGTGGCCGACGAAGTAGTGGCCAAGATGGCCTAACTATCCTCACTGGATATTTGATGCGAGACCCCGGGGGAGACAAGTAAGCGATGGCGAAAGAGAAGTTTGAGCGCACGAAGCCACACTGCAATATCGGCACGATTGGTCATGTTGATCATGGCAAGACGACGTTGACGGCTG
>QIGO01000019.1 GCA_003230015.1 Alphaproteobacteria bacterium
TATGTGGAGGATGTTCCCCTTGAGCTCGAGCAGAGCGCGCTTGTCGATGGCTGGTCGCGCTGGCAAATGCTTTGGCGCGTGGTGTTTCCCATGGTCAAGGGCGGCCTCTTCGCCACAGCGGTGTTCGCGTTTATTTTCGCGTGGAACGACTTTATCTTCGCGCTGGTACTAACACGCACCGAGGTTGTTACTTTTCCGGTTAAGGTGACGAGTTTTTTCGGTCAGCAACAAACTTTTTGGGCGAAAATCGGGGCCATGAGTATCCTTGGGACACTGCCGATCATGCTGGTGGTGGGCACGATGCAGCGCTTCATTGTACGGGGAATCTCCCTCGGCGCGGTTAAGGGGTAGGGGTATGGCGCGCGTCAGGCTGAGCGGACTGCACAAACATTACGGCGCCTTGCACGCGGTGCGCGGTATCGATCTCGACATACCGGAAGGCGAGTTCACGGTGATCGTCGGACCGTCGGGGTGCGGCAAGAGCACTTTGCTGCGGACGATCGCGGGCCTTGAGCACGCCGATCAAGGGGCTATCGAAATCGACGGCGAGGTGGTCAATGACCTAGCGCCCCGTGACCGCGATGTGGCCATGGTGTTCCAGAATTACGCGCTTTACCCTTACATGTCGGTCTTTGACAACATTGCGTTCGGTTTGCGGGCGCGCAAATTTCCGCGGCTGGAGATCGACAAACGGGTGGCCGAGGCGGCGGCCTTGCTGGGCATCACCGACCAGCTCGTTCGCTATCCAAGGCATCTTTCGGGAGGGCAGCGCCAGCGCGTGGCCATAGGCCGGGCCATCGTCCGCGACGCCCGGCTGTTCTTGTTCGATGAACCGCTGTCGAACCTCGACGCCCAGTTGCGCGAGGAAATGCGCGCCGAGATCAAGCGCCTGCATCGGGATCTGGGTAAGACAATGATCTATGTGACCCATGATCAAGTCGAGGCGATGACATTGGCCGACCGGATCGTCTTGCTGAGAGACGGTAAGATAGAGCAGCAAGGCGCTCCGCTCGACCTGTTCGAGCGGCCGAAGAGCCGCTTCGTGGCTGGATTTCTCGGTTCGCCGACGATGAATTTCGTGCCTGCGCGCCTTGAACCGGCGGATGGGGGTCTGGTGGTTCGGTTCGAAGGGGGCAGCGTCCTGCCGTTGCCGCCTGCCCGTGTGCAGGCCGTCATGGCGCATGCGGGGTCGGCTATCATATTTGGGGTGCGGGCCGAGCATATAAGCCGCGCCAATGGCACTGCCACCCGCGAGGGATTGGCGCCGCTCGATGTCACCATAGATCTTGTGCAGCCGACAGGTACAAGGACCTATGCCGCCTTTAATCTGGCCGGTACCGAGGTCGTCGCAGAGTTAGAGGCGCACGACCTCCAGGGTCCGGGCGAGCAACTGACGCTTCAGGTTGACATGAACCGTGTCGTCCTGGTGGATCCCTCGTCCGATCGCGTACTTTAGGGGGTAACTTCGCCGGAATGGCGTTCGGCCGGGGATGGATATTGCCGCCGTAGTGCGTTTTAGTATGATGAATGATATGTTTCGGCTGGACGGAAAAACAGCACTGGTTACGGGATCAAGCCGGGGCCTTGGCCGGGCTATGGCGTTGGCCCTGGCCAAGGCAGGTGCCGACCTTATTCTGACGGGCCGCAATCAAGACACGCTAGACCGGACGGCCGAGGATATTCGCGCCGGTGGGCGCAAGGCGAGCACATTGGTTGTCGATATGGGGGATGCGGCGCGTTGCCGGGATGGTTTTGAGCGGTGTCTGAGCGACCAAGGACCGGTGGATATTCTGGTCAACAATATTGGCGGGCGGCTGTCGGCCGAGCCTATTCAAGAACAATCCTTGGAGAGTTGGCAAAAGACCTTCGATCACAATATGACGAGCTGTTTTTTGGGTACGAGCATCATTGGAAAGTCCATGATCGAGCGCGGGCAGGGTGGCCGCATTATCAATATCTCTTCGATGAGTGCGCTGGTTTGCAACCGTGGTATCGGCAACCGTGCCTATGAAACGTCAAAGGCTGCCGTGGTGCAGTTTACGCGGGCCGCGGCAGCGGATTGGGCGGCGCACGGAATCACCGTGAATGCCATTTGTCCGGGATTGTTCATGACCGACGCGAACAAAGCCTGGAACGAAAAAAAGCCAGAGGTTATTGAGACGCTGGTCGCCGGAATCCCCATGGGGCGGCCGGGCGAGCCAGATGAAATCGGCGGGCTGGCGGTGTTTCTGGCCAGTCCGGCATCGAGTTACATCACGGGTGCCAGCCATGTCATCGATGGCGGGTACACCCTTTGGTAGGCGGGATAGGATCGCATTATGCGTTATGAGGCTCCGGAAAATATCGAAACGGCGGTGAAACTGCTGGCAGGCGAGACCGGCAACGCCCGGGTTCTGGCCGGCGGCACGGATCTGCTGGTGCAGCTCAGGTTGGGGCATGTGGAACCCGACCTGGTGGTGGATATCAAGCGGATCGCCGGGTTGCAGGCGATAACCGCGGAAGACGGCGGATTTCGTATTGGCGCCGCGGTATCGGGGGCGCAGCTTGGCGAGCATGACGGTGTGCGGGCGTTGTGGCCGGGCGTCGTCGAAGCGGTGGGTTTGATCGGCTCGACACAAGTGCAAGGGCGGGCGTCCATCGGCGGCAATCTTTGCAATGCCTCACCGGCGGCGGACGCCGTGCCGGCTCTGGTCGCGGCCGGTGCCGTGGCGACCATTGCCGGCCCTGACGGACGGCGGGAAGTGGCGGTGGAGAATTTTGCCACCGGTCCCGGTAGGACCGTTTTGGCGGCGGCGGAAATCGTTGAGTCGATATTGCTGCCGGCGCGGGCACCGGGTTCCAGCGACGCCTATCTGCGCTTTATTCCACGCAGTGAGATGGATATCGCTGTGGTGGGTGCCGGAATCAGCCTGACGATGGCTGGTAGTGGCAAATGCAGCGGGGCGAGAGTGGCGCTGGGTGCCGTTGCCGAACGGGTTTTGCTGGTTGAGGAGGCCGGCGAGGCGCTCACCGGTACAAATCTCGATGATCGTGCGCTGTCGCGTATGGGCGATGCCGTCGCCGCGGCGTGCCGGCCCATCGACGATAAACGCGGAACGAAGGTGTTTCGCACCAAAGTTGCCCGAGTGTTGGCGATACGGGCCGCTAAAATCGCGCTGGAACGCGCGGGGAGGGCGTGATGGCACCGATAACGGTTACCACGACGATCAATGGCGAGGCGGTTTCTTATCTGTGTGAGGGGGATGAGACCCTGCTGGACGTGCTGCGTGACCGCCTCGGACTGACCGGGGCCAAAGAAGGCTGTAGCACGGGCGATTGCGGGGCGTGCAGCGTGGTGTTGGACGGGCGGGTGGTTTGTTCCTGTCTGGTGCTGGGCGCGGAGGCGGCCGGGCGCGAGATCGAGACCATCGAGGGCATGGCCGACGGCGAGACGCTGCATCCGTTGCAGGAAAAATTCATCGAACATGCGGCCCTGCAATGCGGGGTCTGCACGCCGGGAATTCTGGTGGCCGCGCAGGTGCTGTTGGCGCGGAACCCGTCACCGAGCGAAGAGGAAGTCCGGTTTGGCCTGGCGGGTAATCTGTGCCGCTGTACCGGCTACGACAAGATCGTGCGCGCGGTATTGGATGCCGCGGATACCATGAGGGATGGGCAATGACCGCGAGTTCTGAAAATGCGCTGAAGGAACGTCAGTTCAAGATCGTCGGCACACGCCCGTTGCGTCCGGACGGTATCGACAAAGTTACGGGCCGGGCCCGATTTGGCGCCGATATGACAGCACCGGGCATGCTGATCGGCAAGGTCTTGCGCAGCCCTCATGCTCATGCGCGGATCCGCGGCATCGATGCGAGCAAGGCGTTGGCGCTGGCGGGGGTCAAGGCGGTGGTGACCCATGCCGATTTCAGCAAGGTCGGGGCGGATTTGGACGATGTGTCGTGTAACGTCATGGCGCGGGACAAGGCGCTCTATGACGGTCATGCGGTGGCCGCCGTGGCGGCGGTCAGCGGGGCAGTGGCGGCCAAGGCGTTGCGGCTTATCGATGTTAGTTACGAGATCCTGCCCCATGTTACGGATGTAGAGGCGGCGATGGGTGCGGATGCGCCGGTGCTGCATGAAGACATGTTTACCAGCGGGATCAGGCCAAAGCCCGATCGGGCTTCGAATGTTGTGCATCGACATGAATTCGGCCACGGCGATGTGGCGCAGGGGTTCGAGCAGGCCGATGTGGTTGTGGAGCGGCATTTCACGACGGCGGCGACGCATCAGGGGTATATCGAGCCTCATGCCTGTCTGGGCAGTGTGGGTCCCGACGGGCAAGGCGAATTATGGTGCTGCACCCAAGGTCATTTCTACGTGCGCAATGCCTGTGCTGCCATGCTCGGCATGGATTTGTCGCATTTGCGGGTTACCGCCTCGGAGATCGGCGGCGGATTTGGCGGCAAGACGACGGTGTTCATTGAGCCGGTGGCGCTGGCCCTGTCGCGCAAAGCCGGGCGGCCGGTGAAAGTCGTGATGAGCCGCGAAGAGGTGTTTCGGGCTTCCGGCCCGACCTCCAGCACGGCAATGACAGTAAAGATCGGGGCGACCCGGGACGGTCGTATCACAGCCGCCGAGGCCGAGCTGAAATTCCAGGGCGGGGCCTTTGCCGGGTCGCCGGTGGATCTGGGGGCGATGACGGCCTTTGCTTGTTACGACCTGAAGAATGTCAAAACCGTGGCCTATGACGTGGTTGCCAACCGGCCTAAACAAGCGGCCTACCGGGCGCCGGGGGCACCGATGGCGGCGTTCGCCGTGGAGGGCGTCATGGATGAACTTGCCGGCAAGATCGGTATGGACCCGATCGCGTTGCGGCTGAAGAATGCGGCGGAAGCGGGGACCCAATCCTCCTATGGACCGAAATTCGGCCCCATCGGGTTCGTCGAGACCCTGGTGGCGGCGCGTGAACATGCCCATTATTCGGCACCTTTGGGGCCTCATCAGGGGCGTGGTGTCGCCAGTGGGTTCTGGTTCAATTTTGGCGGTCAGACTTGCGTCTCACTCAATCTACATGCCGATGGCAGTGTCGCGCTGGCGGTGGGGACGCCCGATATCGGCGGTTCTCGCGCCTCCATGGGGCAGATGGCGGCGGAGGAGCTTGGTATCGACTATGACAAGATCCACACGATCATCGCCGATACCAGTTCGCTGGGCTACAACGACATCAGCGAAGGCAGCCGGGTGACATTCTCGACCGGCCTGGCGACGATTCAGGCGGCGCGGGACGCGATCACCAAGCTATGCGGCCGCGCGGCACAGTTTTGGGGCATCCCGGAAGATGCGGTGGTTTGGGAAGACGGCCATGCCCGCCCGGCGGGCGCCAATGCGGGTGATTTCGAGCCCCTGTCATTGGCTGAAATAGCCGCGACGGCGGCAAAAACCGGCGGTCCGATCGCCGGTCATTGCGAAATCAGTGCCGAGGGCGCGGGGGTCAGTTTCGCCACCCATATCGTCGATGCGGAGGTGGACCCGGAGACCGGGAGGGCGCAGATCTTGCGCTACACCGTGGTGCAGGATGCCGGCAAGGCGATCCACCCCAGCTATGTGGAAGGGCAATATCAAGGCGGCGCGGTACAGGGGATCGGCTGGGCGCTGAACGAAGAATATATCTATGGCGATGACGGGCGGCTGCAGAATCCGAGTTTCCTGGATTACCGCATACCGGTCGCCTCCGACCTGCCGATGATCGACACGGTGATTGTCGAAGTGCCCAATCCGGGCCACCCATACGGGGTGCGCGGTGTGGGCGAGACATCCATCGTGCCGCCGCTGGCGGCGGTGGCCAATGCGGTATCGGCCGCGGCGGGGGTTCGTTTGACCGAGTTGCCCCTATCGCCACCTCGGGTGCTGGAAGCCATCGATGGGATGGCCGCTGAAGACGAGGCGTGAGGGGGTGGCCAGAGTCTTCCTTGGGGGACCGCTCAAGGTTGCTGCGGGCAGCGAAGGCGAGCTCGAGATCGAGGCGAAGAATATTCGCGAGCTGCTCACCCAATTGGGTGATGCCCACCCGGCGTTGAAACCGATGATCGAAAAAGGCGTGGCGGTGTCGATCGATGGCCAAATCTATCGCGATGCCTGGTATCAACCGATACCGCCCGGCAGCGAGGTTTTTATCTTGATGCCGATGGCCGGCGGGTGAATTAGGAGCGTTTGAGCCCGATGACGAGCGAATTTTTCCAACCCGTGCGCTATCCCGACCCGGCGGTGGAATCCCTGGACGAGCGGTTCGATAAGTATCGTATCTTCAGTGCGGTCGTGGAGCGCCTGTATACCGGGTGCCGGTGGGCCGAGGGGCCGGTTTGGGTCGGCGATGGGCGCTATCTGCTATGGAGTGACATTCCCAACGACCGGATTCTCAAATGGGAAGAAGAAACCGGCGTGGTCAGCGTATTTCGCGGGCCCTCCAATTATGCCAACGGCAATACCCGCGACAGACAGGGCCGTCTGGTCACCTGCGAGCATGGCGGACGGCGGGTTACGCGCACCGAATATGATGGCTCGATCACCGTGCTGGCAGATCGTTGGCAGGGGACAAAACTGAACTCACCCAATGATGTGGTGGTGAAATCCGACGGATCGATTTGGTTCAGCGATCCGCCATTTGGCATCCTGGGGCATTATGAAGGCCACAAGGCCGAGCCGGAATTGGCGCAGGCGGTCTATCGGGTGGATGGGGAGAGCGGCGAACTCACAATCGTGGCGGATGATATTCTGGGGCCGAACGGGCTTTGTTTTTCGCCGAACGAGGATATGCTTTATATCGTGCAGTCCCGCGCCACCCCCAACCGCAATATTCTGGCCTATGACGTTGCACAGAACGGCCGGGAAATCGGCAGCAAGCGGGTGCTGATCGATGCCGGGCCCGGGGGCACGCCCGATGGCATGCGGTGCGATGTGGATGGCAATCTGTGGTGCGGCTGGGGCATGGGGTCAGCGGCGCTGGACGGGGTGCTTGTTTTCGCGCCCGACGGCACCAAGATCGGCCGTATTGCTCTGCCTGAGCGCTGCGCCAATGTCTGTTTCGGCGGAACGAAACGTAATCGCCTTTTCATGGCCTCGAGCCAGTCGGTCTATGCGCTGTATGTGAATACGCAAGGCGCATTGGGCGGTTAGAACTTTACACCGGATGTGGGTATTTGGCGCCGCACGATCGGGGCGCGAGGAAGCGATTGACAAATTCAACCGTTCGGTTGAAACTTTCGCCGGTTGACCTGTGTTTGAGTGGAGACAGGCATCTCCTAGATGTGGATTTGAATGAGCGAGCAACTACCGGCGCGGTTCGAGACCGAGGAAGATCTTGACGAGTTTATGTCCCGCCCGTCGGCGGATGTGGTCGAGGACCTGCAAGATGTGCCCGGGGACATCATTATTCTGGGGGTGGCGGGGAAGATGGGGCCGACTTTGGCGCGTATGGCCAAGCGCGCGCTGCCGGACCGCCGGATCGTCGGGGTTGCGCGTTTCAGCCAACCGGCACTGAAGGACTATCTGGAGCGCCACGGTATTGAAACGATTGTCGCTGATCTGCTCGACCGCGAGCAAGTGGCGCGGCTGCCGAAACTGCCGAATATGGTGTTCATGGCGGGTCGTAAGTTTGGCTCCTCGGGTAGTGAGGAGCTGACTTGGGCGATGAATTCCCATGTGCCGGCGATGGCTGCCGAGGCCTTTGCCGACAGCCGGATCGTGGTTTATTCGACGATCTGCGTCTATCCGTTCGTGCCGGTTAACCAAGGGGGTGCGTTGGAATCGACGCCTTTGGGCCCGCCGGGGGAATATGCGATGTCCTGTATCGCGCGGGAGCGGATGTTCGAGCATTTCTCGGTCACCAAGGGTACGTCCGGGAGCCTCATCCGGCTTAGTTATGCTATCGATATGCGTTACGGCGTGCTGCACGACGTTGCCCGCAAAGTGATGCAAAATCAGCCCGTCGACGTGTCCATGGGGCATGTAAATGTGATTTGGCAGGGTGACGCGGTGGCGCAGAGCCTGCGTTCGCTGAAACATGCAACAACACCTACCGCAGCGATCAATATTAGCGGACCGGAGACGTTGAGTATTCGGGCGCTGGCACTTCGTCTGGGCGAATTGCTGGGACGCACACCGGTCTTTGAAGGCACGGAATCCAGCGAGGCGTGGCTGGCAAATACCGGCCGTGCGGCGCGGCTATTCGGCTATCCGCGCGTGCCGCTAGATACGATGATCGAATGGGTGGCGGATTGGGTGTCTCGGGATAAACCAAGTTTGGGGAAACCAAGCCATTTTGAAGTTCGTTCCGGGGATTACTAGAAGAGTATTTGTCGCGGCAGTGGACCTCGCGGTCCACGCCTGCGCGGGTGCGCCGCACAGGGGCGGCGGGCCGCGCTTGCGGCCGTCTCGTAGATCCTGGTCGGATCTACTTGGAGTCTTTTTCGCTCACGGCAGTGGGCCTTTGGCCCACGCCTACGCGGGTGCGCCGCAGGGGCGGCGGGCCGCGCTTGCGGCCGTCTCGTAGATCCTGGTCGGATCTACTCGGGGTTTTCGGCATATTGGGCGATGACGGCGAGGAACGGGGTGGCAAAGTCGCGGAGCTTGGCAGCGCCGACACCGTAGACGTCGGCCATTTCGTCTTTGGTGCGCGGTTGCCGCCGGGCCATGTCCGCCAGGGCCCGGTCAGGGAAAATGACATAGGCCGGAACATTGCGTTCACGGGCAAGCTCTAGGCGCAGTTCCTTGAGTGCCTTGAGAAGAGTTCCCGCATCATCTGAAAGTTCCACGGGGTCGGCGCGGCGTGGTGGCGTGGTTTTTTGAGATTTGCGCGCGGCTTGTTTGCGGTAGTGGAACGTCTCCTCTGCCCGCAACAGACCGTGGCCCTTGTCGGTGAGGCTAAGGCCGCCATGACCGGCGATGTCCAGGCGCAAAAACCCGGCGGCCACGAGTTGGCGCAGGATGGAGCGCCATTCATCCTTGGCGAAGTTTTTGCCAGTGCCATAGGACGGCAGCCGGTTATGGCCGGTGGTGCGGATTTTCTCGGTATCGGCGCCGCGCAGCAGATCCACCAAATGGGCGGCGCCGAAGCGCTGGCCGGTCTGCTGGACGGCGCTCAGGGCATTATGGGCGTGGGCGGTGCCGTCGAGGACTTCGGGGGGGTGCTGGCAAATGTCGCATGTGCCGCAGGCTTCGCTTTGCTCATCGAAGTAGGAAAGCAGAACGCGGCGGCGGCATTCGGGCGATTCGCAGAAGCTGATCAGGGCGTCCAGGCGCTTGTGCTCGCGGCGTTTGTGGCCGTCGTTGCCGTCCTCCTGGTCGATAAACATGCGGCGCATGCGGATGTCGTCGAGGCCGTAGAGCATCATGGTTTCGGCGGGCTGGCCGTCGCGGCCGGCGCGGCCAATCTCCTGGTAATAGGCCTCGATATTGCCGGGCAGGCCGGTATGACAAACAAAACGGATGTCGGGCTTGTCGATGCCCATGCCGAAGGCGATGGTGGCGACCATGACGACGCCGGGTTCGGTCATGAATAGATCCTGGTTGGTGGCGCGGGAGGTGGCGTCCATGCCGGCGTGGTAGGGCAGGGCGCGAATGCCTTCGCCGACAAGCATGGCCGCGGTCTTTTCCGTCTTGCGTCGCGACAAGCAGTAGACGATGCCGCTTGCCTGCCGATGGGCGGCAAGGAAATCGAGGAGTTGGCGCTTGCCGTCCTGGCGCAATTCAACCGCGAGATGGATGTTGGGGCGGTCGAAACCGGAAACGAAAATTGTGCCGCGACCTTCGAATAGCCGGGTGGCGATGTCCTTGCGAGTGGCCTCGTCGGCGGTGGCGGTGAGGGCGGCGATGGGCGTGTCGGGAAACAGCGAACCCAGGCGCGCGAGGTCCTCATATTCGGGGCGAAATGACGGACCCCAACGGGATATACAATGGGCTTCGTCAATGGCGATCAGCCGTACCTGCAGGCGCCCAAGGGCCGCCAACATACGCTGGGTCATCAGCCGCTCAGGCGAGAGATAGAGCAGCCGGGTCTCACCGGCGGCGACGCGCCGCCATGTTTCAATATTCTCCATCCTGTCTTTATTGCCGTTGATGGTGTCGGCGGCAACTCCGGCGAGGCGGAGGGCGGCGACCTGATCTTCCATCAAGGCGATAAGCGGCGAGACAACGATGGTCAAGCCGCCACGGACAAGGGCGGGTATCTGAAAACAAAGGGATTTTCCCGAGCCGGTCGGCATGACGGCGAGGGCATGACCGCCGTCAATCAGGGTGTTGACGACCTCCTCCTGGCTGGGCCGAAATCCGTCATAGCCAAAAACCTGCTTGAGGATGCGGCGCGCGGGCGGCGTTGGCGCCTCTTGGGCAAGGACAGTCACGTGCGCTTGCTCTTGGGAAAAGGGTTGGTGAGGACGGCGCAAAGTGCCGGCGAATCGGGTGATTCGGGTTGGCAGAGCGGATGAAGCCGTCTACCTCATCACTGGAAAGACAACAAGGGAGCATCGATGAATGAAGGGTTGTGGCGGCGCCGGCTATTCCACCAGGCGATAGCGGGTGACTTGCTGGCCGCTTACTAAATCCGGTATGGCGGCCATGAAATCCGCGTAATGGGGTGTGCGCTTATGGGCTTCGAACGCGGCCTCGTCGTCATATATCTCATAAAGACTGACCTGGTCTTGCGACCCGTCCTCGGCCAATAGGACGTCGAATTGCTGGCACCCAGGTTCGTCGCGCAGACTTGCGGCTGCATTTTGGACGATTTGCTCCTGGAATGCCGCGAAAGCGCCGGGCTTGATGTCGAAGACGACCCAAATGATAAATTTTGCCATGGCTGGACCATAGCGGCATTGAGCAGTTCGTGCAAAGCGAACCCCGCTCTGCCGGCGGGCGGGAGAGGTCATGAAGAGGCTCGAAATCGGCGCTGATTAGGGGTACACATTGATGGCGGGCCGCGAGGTTCACAGGCGCGCCAGAAAAACTTCAGGAGATCGCATATGACGGCCCAGGCAACGAGCCAGTCAACTGTCGGGCACTCAACCCTGGCCGGCGTGCTTTGGCCGATGCAGGCCGGAAGCTCCGGTCTCGTGCGCAATGGGATGCTGGCGGTGCTGGGCAGTCTGCTGCTGATCGCCGCGGCGAAAGTTCAGGTGCCGTTCTGGCCGGTGCCCATGACCATGCAGACCTTTGCGGTGCTGGTTATCGGCATGACCTTCGGGCCGCGGCTTGGTGCTGCAACCGTGTTGCTTTACCTGGTGCAAGGTGCGGTGGGGCTGCCGGTGTTTGCCGGTACGCCGGCCAAGGGCATTGGTATCGCCTATATGGTGGGACCGACTGGCGGTTATCTTATCGGTTTCGTTGCCGCCGCTTATCTGGCCGGGCGGTTGGCGATGCGCGGTTGGGACCGCAAACCGTTGCTCACTGCTCTTGCCATGGTCTTGGGTATGGCCGTCATCTATGTGCTTGGTGTTGCCTGGCTCTCTACTCTGATCGGTGTCGCCAAGGCGCTGCAATTCGGTGTCGTGCCGTTCCTGCTTGCCGACGGACTTAAGATCGTCCTGGCAATGGTGTTGCTGCCATTGGCCTGGCGCGGGATGGTACGTGTATCGGGGGATGGTCATGAATGATCTTGGAAACTCGCCGGCGGCACGGGACATTGCCAATGTAATCCATCCCTACACCAATCTCGCCAAACATCGCGAAACCGGCCCGATGGTGATCGCCCGCGGCAAGGGCGTGTATGTCTATGACGAGGATGGCCGGGAATATATCGAAGGCATGGCCGGCCTTTGGTGCGCGTCGTTCGGTTTTGGCGAAGAGGCGCTGATCGAAGCCGCGGTGGCGCAGATGCGGGCGCTGCCCTACTATCATGCGTTCGGGGGCAAATCGACTAATCCGCTGATCGATGTGTCGGAGAAATTGCTGTCGATAGCGCCGGAGAATATGGCGCGGGTGCTGCTTTCCAATTCGGGATCCGAGGCTAACGACACATTGATTAAGCTCGTGTGGTATTACAACAATGCCCATGACCGGCCTGAAAAAAAGAAAATAATCTCGCGGATCAAGGGCTATCACGGGGTGACCGTGGCTTCGGCGAGCCTCACGGGACTGCCGAATAATCACCGGGATTTCGACCTGCCCATCGCCAGGATTCTGCATACGGACTGTCCGCATCATTACCGTTACGCCGAAGATGGGGAGAGCGAAGAGGAATTCGCCACCCGGATGGCGGATAATTTGGAATCCATGATTGTGGAAGAAGGGCCGGATACCGTGGCGGCCTTCATCGCCGAGCCGGTGATGGGGGCCGGTGGCGTGCTGGTGCCGCCGGAGACCTATTTTGAAAAAGTTCAGGCGGTGCTGGCGAAATATGATGTGCTGTTGCTGGCCGACGAGGTGATTTGCGGCTTTGGGCGCACCGGCAATATGTGGGGATCGGAGACCTATGGCTTAAGACCCGATACGATGACCGTGGCCAAGGCGTTGTCGTCGGCCTATCTGCCGATTTCGGGGCTTATGGTTTCAGAAGATATTTTCGATGCCATGGTTTCGGAAAGCGAGAAGATCGGCGTCTTCGGGCATGGGTTTACCTATTCGGGCCATCCAGTGTGTGCGGCCGTTGCGATGCGGACGCTGGAACTGATGGAGGAGCGCAACATACTCGCCCATGTGCGGGCGGTGGCGCCAAAATTCCAGCAACGCCTGCGCGCCCTTGGCGATCATCCGCTGGTTGGCGAGGCACGGGGTGTGGGCCTTGTGGGGGCGGTGGAGCTGGTCGCCGACAAAAAAACGAAGCGCTCGTTTCAGCCGGGCGATGGTGTCGGGCCGCAATGCGCGCTGCGGGCCGAGAAGCATGGGATTATCTCGCGCGCCATCGGCGATAACATAGCCCTTTGCCCGCCATTGATCATCACCGAGAGCGAAATCGACGAGATGTTCGACCGTTTTACCAAAGGCCTCGATGAAGCCGAAGCCTGGGTGGAGAAAGAAGGGCTGCGGGGGTAGAGGGCCTTTCTTGCCGTTGGCCTTAGCGCACAGGGCGACCCCTGGGTCCGAGAGGCGATATTCACCGCTCCGATTAGAATGTCGCCTTCGGGTCAAACTGGGAAATAGGCGCTACACTTTCCGGCTTTTTGCCTTAAATAAATATTTGGACCTGCTCGCCCCCGATTTAGTCGATGGGTGCTCGTGTTATTCAAGCTCCTGAGCGTCTATGGCTAGGCGTCAGCGAGGCCACAATCCAGAACTAGATCGGTGGTGTCCTTCGTTTGGGCGAGACTGCGCCAGAGATGGGCGACGGCGGCGGCGCGCCAGGGTTGCCAGGCTAGTGCTGCCTGTTGCAACTGCGGTTGGGCCTGGGCGATGCCGAGGGCCTGGGCGGCGCGAAGCAGGGCGATGTCGCCGGGCGGGAACGCGTTGGGGTCTTTGAAGGCGCGGAGCTGGATATAGCCCACGGTCCATTTGCCGATGCCGGTTATGGCGAGCAGTTGCTGGCTCAGCTCGTGACTGTCGACGCCGGGATCGAGGTCGAGGGTGCCGGCAGCGACGGCCTGGGCAAAAAATTTGAGAGTCTGGACGCGGCGGCCGGGCATGCCGATAGCCTGAATATCAGCCTTGGCAAGCGTATGGCAATCGGGGAACAGACGTGAATTTTCGAAAGGGAGGTCCATGTCCAGGGTCAAGGGGCGGCCGTAACGCTCAACCAAACGGGTGGCGATGGTGCGGGCGGCGGCAACCGTGATTTGTTGGCCGAGAATGGCGCGGATAATAAGTTCGAACGTATCCCAGCTGCCGGGCAGCCTCAGGCCCGGCGCGCGCGCGACCAAGGGGGCAAGCCGGTGGTCGGCGGACAAGATTTCGTTCGCGGCGTGGGGATCGGCATCAAGATCGAACAGGGTGCGCAAGCGCTGGACGATGGGCAGCAGGTTGACGATTTCGCCGATATGCAGTTCGGCGATGAGGGTGTGCCTGGCAGCATTGTTGTGCACCCGCAAGATGCCCTGGCTGCCGTTGATCTCGATTGTGCGGAGGTAACTATCGCCAGCGCGGCAATCGATTCCGGGGATGGCGCGGGCGGCGAGGAATGACAAAATCGCCGACCAGTCGTATGGCGGGCGATAGCCGAGCATCAGCGTGATGGGGGCGAGGGCCGAGGTGCCGCCGCGCGCGGCGTTGTTGCGGCGAATCTGGGTTGGCGGGGCGCGATAAGCCTGTTTGAAGGCGGCATTAAAGCGGCGCAGGCTGGCATAACCGGCGGCGATGGCGATCTGGGTCATGGGTAGGGCCGTTTGCACCAACAGTTGTAGCGCCATGTGCAAACGCTGTGTTGCCGCGACCTGAGTCGGTGAGGCACCGATATGACACTCGAAGAGGCGGCGGAGATGGCGGTCGCCAACGCCGAGGCGGTCGGCCAGTGCGGCGACGGAGCCCTCGTTCAGGGCACCGTCGCCAATGAGCCGGAGGGCGCGGCTGGTGGTTGCGCCGGTGCCGAGCCAGGCCGGTGAGGCCGGTGCGGTTTCCGGGCGGCAGCGCTTGCAGGGCCGGAAACCGGCGCCCTCCGCCTCGGCGGCGGCGCGATAGTATTGGCAGTTCTCGGCTTTCGGGGTTGGCGCAGGGCAAATGGGCCGGCAATAGATGCCGGTGGTGCGGACGCCGACAAAAAAGCGGCCGTCGAAGCGGCGATCGCGGCTGGTGAGCGCCTCGTAGAGGCGGTCACCGCACAGGGTGGTCGATTGGGCTGCCATGCTCATGGCGGCAAGATAGCCTGATCCGGGGTGTATTACTCGCCGTATCCGGACTCGGTCGGGTCTGGCAATCGGGCCCGTTGCGCGCGGCGGCCTCGGCGCCGGCGGTAAACAGGTCTTGCGGGTAGGCGTCGCCGACGTGCCAGCCAGCGGGCTCGCCAAGGCGTGCCGCCACTGCCGGGAGGGTTGCCAAATAGGCGGGCAGACTGGCTTCGTCATGGGCTCGGTATTGGTGTGGTGGCGTCATGGCCGGCTTTACTTTGTCGGGGGTATTGATAACCCTTGCCTGCAATCGCGTGCAATTGTCTGCTATCTTCACAAGAAGCGGATGGTTTGAAAAGGTTGCAAGGGATGGTGTCAAAGAAGGCCGCGACATCGTTTGACGTTGCCCGGGTCGCCGGCGTGTCCCGATCCGCGGTGTCGCGCACATTCACGGCGGGTGCGAGCGTCTCCACCGATATGCGCGCGCGGGTCATGGAGGCCGCGGAACAGCTAAGCTACCGGCCCAATGCGATTGCCCGCAGCCTGATCACGCAACGCTCCAATATTGTCGGGCTGGTGGTGGCGGAGATCACTAATCCGTTCTACAGCGCGGTACTGGAGACGATCAGCGAGAAATTACAGCAGAATGGCCAGCATGTGCTGCTGTTCTCGGTGGCGCAGGCCCATGACATCGATCAGGCGTTGCCGGCATTGCTGCAGTATCAGGTGGATGGTGTGATTATTACCTCGGCGCTGTTTTCTTCGGAAGTTGTATACCGCTGCGCGGAAGTCGGCAGGCCGGTGGTGCTTTTCAACCGCTATGTCCCGGGCGCAGGGGTCAGCGCGGTGTGCACCGATAATGTCGGCGGCGGCCGAATGATCGCGGATGAGATGATCGACGCGGGCTATCGGCGCCTGGCTTTGCCAGCAAGGCTTCTGCAGCCGCGTGGCCGAACGTGGGATGGCGCCGCCGAGGGTTGAGAGGGGTAATTTCGACTATGAAAGCGGCATGGCCGCCGGGCGGCGATTGTTCGCGCAGGAAGAGAAGCCAGATGGCATATTCTGTGCCAATGACATGATGGCCATGGGGGTGATGGATGTGGCGCGTAGCGAATTCAAATTGCGCATCCCTGAGGATCTTGGGATCGTCGGTTTCGACGATATTCCCCAGGCGGCATGGGCGACCTATGACCTGACGACGTTTCGCCAAGATGTCGACGCAATGACCGACGAGACTTTGTCGATTTTGAAAGCGCGCATCGAAAACGAAAACTTGGAACCAAAGCTAAGTTTGATTGCAGGTAGGCTGGTTTCGCGCAAATCGGTTAGGACCGGGTAGGAAAAAGTAGCGGAAAGCAATTGCACGCGTGTGCATCACACGGTTTAATAGATATCAGGTTCGAGCCGCAAGTACCGGGAAACCCGGGTCGGCGGTGCCTGGGTGTAGTAGGGGGAGAGCTTGACTAGCCAAACACTCCATCCCGAGAAGTGGCGGGCGTAGGCCGGCGGCATGGCAGTTATGGACCAAAGCCAAGGTGG
>QIGO01000049.1 GCA_003230015.1 Alphaproteobacteria bacterium
ACGATGGTGAAGACGCGCATTTTGCCGAACTGGATAAATTCCTGCGGCAGGGCACGGAAGGGCTGGGCGCCGGTGAGCACGATCATGGCGCCGAAAAATATGCTCATGGTCGCCAGGGTGATGATGAAACTATGGACGCCGGTGCGCACACTGGCATAGCCATTGATGGACCCGAGCAAGGCGCCAAATCCGATGGTGATGGGGACCGCCAGCCACGGGGACAGGCCGACGACTTCCATCAGCCAACCGCCAAACATCACCGACGACACACCGATCGCCCCAACGGCAAGATTGAGACCGCCGGTCACCAGAACGACCATCATGGCGTAGCCGATCATGACATCGATGGCGACGACGCGGCCGAGGGTGAAGAGATTAAACTTCGATGCGAAACCCTGGGTGCCGAAGGTAAAGATCAGCACGAAGGCGACGACAACCAAAAGCAGGCCGAACTGGTTGGACGAAAAAAGCGCCGCCGCCGAACCCCGGTGTCGTGTTTTGATCAAGTCCATGGTCACGGAATCAACACCGTTGGTGATGGTGCGGACCACAGCTAGAGCAAATTCCGTTCACTTGCGCTCACTTCATGTGCTCTAGCTTATTGTTTTGACGCATTTTCTTATCGCTCAAACGGATCCGTTTGAACGGAAAAAACCATCATCACAGGATTACGGGCAGGAAAGATAGTCGTCCTTGAAAGTCTTCATAAGCTCCTGGGTGACCTGAACCATGGCATCCTGGTAGTTGGCGACCTGGTCGGCGCGGACGAGAGCCGTACCGCTGTCGATGAAGCGGTCGGTCTGCGCCGTCGAGGCCCAGGGGGCGTCGTCGCGCACGGTGCAACCCCCTTGCACCAAGTTCATGGCATAGGAGCCGATATAGGCCTGCCCGTACGGGTTCTGCAGCATGGTGCCGTAGACGAAACCGTCCTTGATGGCGTCGAGGACAATCTGGTCATGGTCGATGCCGACCATCTTGATGCGCTTGTCACCAAGATTGCGCAGGGCGGTGGACGCAACCACCGCCGGAATCCACGCGGTGGTGACAATGCCGTCGACCTCCGCACCCCGGGTGGCGAGGAAAGCGTTGATCTTTTCATCGGCGGGCTCGGGCGCGTCGATGTCGGCGATGACCTGGATAATCTCGACAGCGCCGCCAGTCTCGGCAACAGCGCGCTCCACCGCGTCAATGCGCAGCTGGGTGTTGGGATCGACCAGGAAACCCGTGAAATGGGCGATCTTGCCCGAGCCGCCGAGGGCGTCGATCAGCGCCTTGGTGCCAAGATAGGCGGAGTTTCCGGTATCGGTGCCAAGGCAGAATAGAGCCTGGCTCGGATCCTCAACACAACCGGCGAGAGCGGCGGAAGGAATGCCGAAATCGGCCAGTTCGTTGAGGGTGCTGTTGGTGCCGACGGCGTCGCCGGGGAAAACAAGGAAGGAGTTGTAACCCTGCGCGACCAAACTCTCGATAAGCTCGTTCTGCAGGCTAAGTTCCCAAGCCGACGGCACCTTGTAGTCAGCGGCGCCGAGCTGGAAATCCTTGGCGGCGTCGCGGCCGCCATTCTCCCACGCGGCGAAGTAGGGGTGCGGGCCACCGGGTACCAAGGCGACACGGGTGTTCTCGGCAGCGTAAGCGATGCTCGTCGCGGCCATGGTCAGAGCCGCCGCCGCAGCAATGGTCAGAGCCGCCGCCGCGGCCATTATATGCGTGAATCTGAAACTCCGATCGTTCATCGTCTTCTCCCTGGTCACTGATGTTTTAACGTTTCTGATGGTGGCGCTGGACGTCGTCCAGGAGGCTGCCGCAAGCTGATTCAAAGTGGGCGTGGATGGCACCCAGCACCGCGTCAAGGTCGAGCGCTTGCAAGGCGGCATAGATTGTCATGTGCTCGGCCATGGTTTCGACGCCACGCTCGGGCTGGACCGCATAGAGGCGGATGAATTCGGTCTGCGAGATGACCCGCTGGTACCAATCCATCATCATGCTGTTGCCACTGAGGGCGACAATCAAATGATGCATGCGCCGGTCGGCGGCCATCGCCGCGCCGACGTCGTTGAAGCGGCCGCCGTCGGTGGCTTTGCCCAAATCCTCTATGGTCGCGGCTATGCGGTCGAGAAAGCCCGGCGTGATCCGGCCAGCGGCATGGCCCGAACGCAGCGCCCAAGTCTCGATCATCTCACGCACCTCAAACAACTCGGCGGTGTGGGTTTTCGAGAAGCGCCGGACCACGGTGCCGCGGCGGGGGATGGTTTCCACCAAGCCTTCGGCGCCGAGACGAAGCAATGCTTCCTTGACCGGCGTTTGGCTGACATTCAACTCGGTAGCGATGTCGTCGGGCCGCAGTTTCTCACCCGGCTGTAAGCGGCCCGCAGCGATGCGGTTGCGCAATTCGGAGAAAACCTGCTCCCCGATGGTATTTCGAACGATTGTTTGCGTCATTTATCCGTCCCGGCTTCGAGCCTATCGGACAAATAGAAAATTTGGAATAAAAAATTTAATATTTGTCCGATAGGCTCGAAGCCACGCTATCCGGTACAGCCCGCCTCGTCAGCCGCCGTCAGGACTGTTCAGATCGGCCGGGGTGATCGTTGCCTGAAGTTGGTAAAGCCCAGTGTCGGCGGGACCGGCGGCGCCGGTCGAGGCAAGCACCTGGTCGGACAGGCTCGTCTGGCAGAGTTGGGTGAACGAGGCTGCGTCGGACCAGCCTTCGACCAGCAAAATCCATCGCGGGATCGTGTTGGGCTCGCCGCGGGCCTGGCGCTCGGCGGTGTCGATGGCGCTGAGCTGGGTGTCGGCGACCAGGAGGTGGGCGCCGGCAACGATGCCGCTGGCGACGATTTCCGGCAAGATTCGGCCGGAGACGGCAGCGAGATGTTCGTCGGATCGGTCGTCGCTGACATCATAGCGCCAGGTGGCGATAAGGCCCCCTTGGCCAGCGCCGGCGGTGGTGGCGACACGGCATATGGACCGGGACACGTGGCGGAACTGTTTAACGGCCGAGCGGGTCCATGGGGTCGGATCGTTGAGGCGTTGCAGGTAGTCCGGGCTGGCCAGAATTTCGGGGGCGCTGGCTTCATAGAGGTTGAAATATTCCAGGCCGGCGCGGACGGCAAAGTAGCGCCGGCCCCGCAGGAAACCGGGAATGCCGATGCGTTCGGGCATATGTTCCTGGCCGTGCCAGGCATAAAAATCCTGCCGCCCCTGGGGGACAATGTCGTGCCAGATGGCGACGGCCCCTTGGCCCAACAAACTCATCAAAATCTCCGATTCTGCCGCGGCGCCCGACGAGGCGATATTGCAAACCGCTTCGTCGAATTGAAAACCTATTCCATTTTCGAAACTAATTCTATAGGCTGGGTGCCGTTACAAGGAAAACGACGATGACAGTCACAGCCGTTGAACGCTGCCTGAGCCTGGTCGAGGCCCTGGCCGGTGAACCGGAACCGGTGGAACTGGTGGCATTGGCGCGGCGTGTGGGTCTGCCGAACAGCGCCACTCACCGGACGCTTTCGACATTGGTGGCGCGGGGCTGGGTGGTGCAAGATCCGGCGAGCCAAAATTACGCTCTATCGCTGCGGCTCTGCTCCCTGGCCTTCCGTAACCTGGAAGCGCGGGCGGTTTCCGATATCGTGCAAACGGTGCTGAACGGGCTGGCCAAACGCACCGGCGAATATTGCAGATTAGCGATCGTCGAGGGCGAAGACCTGGTCTGGGTGGCGCGGGCGCAGGGGGCGACCGGCGGCCTGCGCTACGAACCGGATATGGGGCAGGAGCTGATCCTCCACGCCACCGCCAACGGCAAAGCCTGGCTGGCGACGCTGCCGGAGAATGAAGCGCTGCGGATCGTCTGTGCGCGCGGGTTCGAGGGCCTGCGTCCGCTGGGGCCCCATGCGGTGGAAAATGTCGATGACCTGCGCCGCCACCTGGCCGAAACACGGGCTCGGGGCTATGCCACCGCGATCGAGGAGGCGGAAGTGGGAACGGCAGCCCTGGCGGTGGCGTTCTTCGCCGATGAGTCCGATGCCGCACCGGCGGCGGGCACGATCAGCATAGCCGGGCCCTCGGTGCGCATCGGACCGGATCGGTTCGACGAATTGAACCGCCAAATCCATGCCGCCGCCAAAGAAGTCACCGCCCTCTGGCCGCTGCGAAACCGGCAGCGCGGGATCAAGATGGCGGGCGGTACCCGGCAGGACCTGAAGGCGGTGGGCGCATGAGACGCGAACCGTGACCGGGCTGCTCAAAAAAATCTATGAACCGGCACTTTGGTTTGCCGGATTGCTGGTGCTTTGGGAGGTTCTGGTCTGGGCGTTCCAGGTGCAATCCTTCGTACTGCCGGCGCCGTCGGAGTTTCTGGTTAGGATTGTCGAGGATTACGAGCGGCTGCTGGTGCAAGGGGCGATCACGAGCAAGCTGATCGTCTACGGCTTCGTTGCCGGCGCCCTGCCCGGTGTCGTGCTGGGATATCTGATCGCCAGTTTCCGCATGTGCGAGCGCCTGCTCTATCCGCTGGTGGTGTTCATTCAAGGATTGCCGAAAATCACCTTGGCGCCGCTGCTGCTGGTGTGGTTCGGCTTCAGCGACTTCCCGAAAATCCTGCTGACATCGCTGATCACATTCTTTCCGGTGCTGGTGGACAGTGTGGCCGGGTTCAAATCGATGGACCATCGGCATTATTATCTGAGCCGGTCCATGGGCGCGTCCTGGTGGCAGACTTTTCGGCTTTTTCAACTGCCCAGCGCGGCGCAGAATATATTTTCCGGTTTCAAAATCACCATCGTTATCGCCGTCACGGTGGTCATTGTCGTGGAGTGGCTGAACTCAAATAACGGTCTGGGATATGTGGTTCTGCGCGCCATGGACGCCAATGACACGCCGCTGATCTTCGCCGTGCTCGTGGTGGCCTCGACCATCGGCGTGCTGATGAATTACGGCATCGTGGTGTTGGAGTCGATACTCCTGCCATGGCGGCGTAGCGGCGAAGACAATGCTTGAAAAACGAGGTTAGACGAAGAGAAGGCTGGGGGTATGCCGAAGCAGGCCAAACCCAGTGAAACGGGAACATCCAGGGAGAAATCGATGACTCATATACTTAAAAGTCTGGCGGCAGTTGTGGCGACGACGGTCGCGCTATCACTGGCGGGCCAAGCCGGTGCTCAGGAAAAAATAAAACTGAACATGAATTGGACCGCGGATTCGGCCCATTTGGGCTTCGCGGTGGCGCAGAAGAACGGCTTTTACGCCGATGAAGGGCTGGAGGTCGAGCTGGAGGAAGGGCGCGGGTCGGCCGTGGCGGCGCAAATGGTCGCGACCGGACAAGCCGAGCTGGGTTACGCCGATGCCGGTGCGACCTTGAATGTCGCGGCGAAGGGCGCACCGATTAAAATCATCTCGACGATCTGGAAATCCGGGCAATTCGGTATCCAGTTTCTCGAATCCTCGGGCATCAAAGAGCCGAAGGATTTGATCGGCAAGAAACTCTCCATCGCGCCGGGGTCGGCAATGGTACCGCTGGTGCCGGTGTTCCTGGCCGCCAATGGTATCGCCGAGTCCGACGTGGAAATCGTATCGGCGGCGCAAAGCGCCATGCTGGGTTTGCTGACCACGGGAGAAGTCGACGCGGTGGCGGAGACGCCGGAGAATGTTGTCGTGCCGCTGGCCGCGCAAGGCATCAAGGCCGGTAACATGTATTTCTACAATAACGGTGTGCCCCTGGTCAGCCTGAGCCTGATCGCGCGGGAAGATAAACTGGCCGCCAATCCGGAAGTGTACCGCAAGTTCGTCAATGCGACCCTGCGCGGCTGGCAGGAAGCGATGAACGACCCGGAGGCCGCGGTAGACGCGCTGCTGGAGATCTTCCCGGACACGGAGAATTCCAAGGAGGCACTGCTGCAAGGTGCCGTCTATAGTTTCTCCTCGCTGTGCCCGGCCGGCCCGGGGGACAGCATCGGCGTCACCGATGCGGCAACTTGGGACAACATCTACAAGGTCATGACAAGCGCCATGAACTTCCCGACGGACAAGCCGATAACGGCATATTACTCGTCGGACTATTTGCCGGCACAAGCCTATACCTGTCCGTAACAGGTCAGGCATCGGGGCTTAGACTTAGGGAAATGGGGCTCGCCGGCCTGGTGGCGCCGGCGAGCCCCCTGCCCGCCCCATTTATGCAACCACCAGGACCCGGGACGTGGCGACGACCACCGATGCGGCAGCCGTGATGGCAACGACCCCACGTCCCCTTAAAGGCGCGTGGCTGTGGTCGCTGGTATTTCCAGCACTGTCGGTTGGGGTGGCTCTCGGGGCCTGGGAAATCGCCGCCAGGGTTTACGATATTCCGCTTTGGCTGGTGCCCAAGCCGTCGGATTTTCTGGCCAGGTTGGTGACGGATTTCAGGCTTATCGCCGGCCATGCCTGGGTCACCTCGACCACGCTGGCGCTGGGATTTCTGTTGGGCGTTTTGTTCGCGGTGCCGCTGGCGTTCGCCATCGTATCGGTGCGGACGCTGGAGCGGGGGCTTTTTCCGGTTATCGTTTTCCTCAATATCATGCCGAAGACCGTGGTCGGGCCGATCTTTATCATCTGGTTCGGCATCAGCCCGCTGGTATCGGTATTCATCGTTTTCCTGATGTGTTTCTTTCCGGTGCTGGTGGACAGCCTCTCGGGGTTCAAGGCGGTGGATCCGCGGCTCTACCATATCACCCGCTCCATGGGTGCTTCGGAGCTGCAAACCTTGCGCTATGTGCGCATACCCGGTTCCATGCGCTACATTTTTGCGGGCATGAAGATCGGCATCGTCAAAGCGGTAGAAGGCGTCATCATCGCCGAATTCATCGCCTCGAGCGCCGGGCTGGGATTCATGATCATGCGGGCTTCGAGCTTCATGGATTTGACGTTGATGTTTGCCGGCCTGATTGCCACCGCCCTGATGGCGCTGGTTTTCAACGGGCTGCTGCTGGGCAGCGAACGGCTGCTAATGCCATGGGTCAGGCAGCCATGAGTGGCGGCACGGGCGCCTCGATCCAGGGGCGCGGGATCACCAAGATCTTCGGCAAGGGCGAAGACGCCCACCACGCATTGGGGCCCATCGATCTGGATATCAAGCCGGGGGAATTCGTCAGCCTGATCGGCCCTTCGGGTTGCGGCAAAAGCACGACGATGCTGTTGGTGGCCGGCCTCGAGAAGGCCAGCGCGGGGGTTATCGAGATCGACGGGACGCCGCTGACCGCGCCGTTGTCGGAGGTGGGGATCGTTTTCCAGGATCACTTGTTATTGGAATTTCGCAACGCCATCCGCAATGTCATGCTGCAGCAGGAAATCCGGCGGCTGGACAAAAAAATCATGCGCGCGCGCGCCGATCTCTTGTTCGCGAAGCTGGGACTAACCGGGACGGAGAACCGCTATCCGTGGCAGCTATCGGGAGGGATGCGTCAGCGCGTTTCGATTGCGCGGGCGCTGGTGCATGAGCCCACCATGCTGCTGATGGACGAACCCTTCGGGGCGCTGGACGCGATCTCCAGAACGCAGATACGCCATGACTTGGAAATGCTGTGGCTCGAAACCCGCAAAACCGTGCTTTTTATCACCCATTCCATCGAAGAGGCGGTGGGGTTGTCGGACCGGGTGCTGGTGATGTCCAACAGCCCGGGCAGGATCGTCGACGATATTCGCATCGATCTGCCGCGCCCACGGCCGGCTCACCTTGGGGACTATCCGGACTTCGCCCAATATGCCCAACGGGTCTATGGGACCTTCGAGAAGCTGGGGGTCTACCGGTTCAAATGACGACGGGGCGGCGCTATATCATGATCGGCGCGCCGACCCATAATGTGCGTTCGCCAAAATTGCTGGAGGTGCATTTTGCCGCGCGGGGCATCGCCGCGAAAGTGGACACCCGGCAGGTGGAGCCCGGGGATCTCGACGGCTTTATGACGGAGGCCAGGGCCGACCCGGGGATCGATGGTCTGCTGGTGACGATGCCACACAAGAAAGCCGTCATCGCTCACCTGGAGAGCCTCTCGCCGGTGTCGCTATTGGTGGGCAGCGTCAATACCATCAAGCGCCTGGGGGCGGGCGACTTCGTTGGCACCCAGTTCGATGGGGCCGCCCTGGTCAATGCGCTGGGCGCGGCCCAGGTCCCCCTCGGCCGCGCCCAGGTGCTATTGCTGGGGGTCGGCGGGGCCGGTTTGGCGATCACCCAGGCTATTGCCGCCCATGGCTGCCGGCGGCTGGCGATCGCCGACCATGACGCCAGCCTGGTGGAGGCGGCCTTGCGGATCGTCGACAGCCCTTTGGTCGGCCGCGCCGGACGCGGCGACGACGCCTATGATCTGCTGATCAATGCCACGCCGCTGGGCATGAAAGAGGGCGATGCGAGCCCGTTCGATAGCCGGCAGGTGGCGCGAGCGTCGGCGGTCGCCGATATTGTCGCCGATCCGGCGCGCACACGGCTCGAGGCCGAGGCCAAAGCGGCGGGCAAAATATTCGTCTCCGGCCGGGATATGGTGAAAGGGCAAATCGCGCTGATGGGCGACTGGCTGCTGAGCCAGGATATGGGGCCATAGGGCGGTCCCGGCGCGCGATCAGAGCCACGATTTGCCAACATACTTAAGTCATCATTAGGAGCAAAATAGGCTATGTTGCGGCCCTAGGGTCTTTCCGGTTTTGATAGAATCAAAACCTGACCCTAGATTTTTTGTGTTGTCGTGTTTCCGGGCGGAAAACCGGTGTCCACTTTTCCTGGAAACACTCTAGGCGATTTCCTGTGACTAAGAGGGGCCTCAGTATGGATATTTCGGGGGGAACGGCGTTCGCGCTGGTGATCCTGTTCTTGGCAGTGGTGTTGGTATGGAGCGGTATCAAGATCGTTCCGCAAGGCAATCACTTCACTGTCGAGCGGTTCGGGCGCTATATCCGAACCTTGCAACCCGGCCTGAACATTATCGTGCCGTTCATCGACCGCATCGGCGCGCGCCAGAACATGATGGAGCAGGTGATGGACGTTCCCAGCCAGGAGGTCATCACCCGCGACAACGCCATGGTCACGGCGGACGGCGTGTTGTTCTACCAGGTGCTCGACGCCGCGTCGGCCGCCTATGAAGTGCGCCAGCTGGAACATGCGGTGATCAATCTTACGATGACAAACATCCGCACGGTGATGGGCTCGATGGACCTGGACGACCTGCTGTCGCAGCGCGACAATATCAATGCCAGGCTGCTGTCAGTGGTGGACGAGGCCACTAACCCCTGGGGGGTCAAGGTGAACCGTATCGAGATCAAGGATATCGCGCCGCCGCGGGATCTGGTGGAAGCCATGGCCCGGCAGATGAAAGCCGAACGTGAAAAACGCGCCAGCATCCTGGAGGCCGAGGGCGAACGGCAATCGGAAATCCTGCGCGCCGAAGGCCAGAAAGCCGCCACCATCCTGGAAGCCGAGGGCGAAAAGGAGGCGGCGTTCCGCACGGCCGAAGCCCGCGAGCGCGGTGCGGAAGCGGAAGCCAATGCGACAAAAACCGTGTCCGCGGCCATCGCCGGCGGCAATGTGCAGGCGATCAATTATTTCCTGGGCCTGAAATATGTCGATGCCCTGGGTAAATTGGCGGCCGCCGACAACCAAAAGGTCATTCTGATGCCCTTCGAGGCGTCGAAAATCATCGGCACCCTGGGCGGGATCATGGAATTGACCAAGGCGGCCCAGCAGGATCGTGAAAAAACCGCCGCCGAGGGCGCACCCTGGGGCACGTCGGATCCGTCGTGACCATCGTCTACTGGCATTGGCTGGTCCTGGGTGCCGCCCTTGTGGGGCTGGAGGCGGTGGTGCCGGGACTGTTCCTGCTGTGGTTCGGTATCGCCGGGGTCGCCACGGGACTGCTGTTGCTGACGCCAGTGCTGTTGCTGCTGCCGACGGTCCCGTGGCAAGCCCAACTACTGCTGTTCGCGGTACTCTCGGTGATCAGCCTGCTGGTGGCACGGCGGCTGGCGGCGCGCGATGGCGAGGGTAACGACCATCCCCATCTGAACCAACCCGGCGAACGCTCGATCGGCCGCGAATATACGCTGCAAGAGCCGATCGTGGACGGTCACGGCACTTTGAGTATCCAGGACAGCACCTGGATCATCGCCGGCCCGGACCTGCCCGCCGGTGCCCGCGTCCGCGTCACCGCGGTGGCCGAAGGCGAGTTGCAGGTAGAGGCCGCCAGCCTGGGCTGAATTGGCGCGAACCAGAGTCTTGTTTTGCCGTGTTGGCCGGCCAACTCAAAGCAGCCGGCCGGCCAAAAGATAGGCCGCAGCAAGAGCATAAACATGGCCGGTCGCAGCCGCTTTTGAGCCCCTTACGGCGGCGCGAGACCGGTGCAAATTCTTCTATTTGTGGTTGAGCCATAAAGAATGCAGAATTAGCTGGAATAGCAATGCCGGGCCGGCTCCCGACAACCTCGGGTTGCCGGCGGGAAATTAGGGAGAAAACTGCAATGTATCTCAGCGGATTACGTGTTCTGGCTGTCGCCCTGGTGGCCGTGGCCTCGGTTACCGGGGCCCAGGCCCAGGAAATCATTATTAAATTCAGCCATGTGACAGCCGAGGTCGGCCATCCCAAGGGCGAAGCGGCGAAATTGTTCGCCGAGCGCGTCAACGAGCGAATGAAAGGCCGGGTGCAAGTCCAGGTGTTTCCCAACTCGCAGCTCTACAACGACGACAAAGTGCTCGAGGCGATGTTGCTCGGCGATGTGCAAATGGCCGCGCCATCGCTGTCGAAATTCGAGAAATTCACCAAAAAATACCGGATTTTCGACCTGCCCTTCATGTTCGACGACATCAATGCCGTCGACCGCTTCCAAGCCAGCGAACAGGGCCAGGAGTTGCTTAGCGCCATGGAAGACAAGGGCCTGAAGGGGTTGACCTTCTGGCATAACGGCATGAAACAGATGTCGGCGAACGTACCGCTGCTGGAGCCGTCGGACGCGGCCGGCCTGAAATTCCGCATCCAGACCTCCGACGTGCTGGAGGCGCAGTTCCGCACGCTCGGCGCCAACCCGCAGAAAATGGCCTTCGCCGAAGTCTACGGCGCCCTGCAGACCGGGGTCGTGGACGGACAAGAGAATACCTGGTCGAATATCTTCACCAAGAAATTCTTCGAAGTGCAAGACGGCATTACCGAGACCAATCACGGCGTCATCGACTATCTGGTGGTGGTCAGCACCGAATGGTGGAACGGCCTGCCCGACGATATCCGTGAGGAGTTGAGCCAGATCCTGGCCGAGGTCACCGCCGAGCGTAACGCCATCTCCGCCAGTATCAATGAGGAAAACAAACAAAAGATCCTGGATTCCGGCGGCGTGGTGCGGCAATTGACGGCGGACCAGAAGCAGGCTTGGCGCGATGCGTTGCGGCCGGTTTGGGACCAGTTCGCCGACGATGTCGGCGCCGACATGATCGAGGCGGCGGCCAGCGCCAACGCCGGTAGCTGACGCACGGCAGAGCATAGCCGTCATGGGGATCAAAGGGATCCTCGAGCGCTTGGAGGAAGGCATTATCGCCTTCCTCCTCGCGGCCATGGTGGTGGTCACATTTTCCCAAGTGGTGGCGCGCTATGTGTTCAACTCAGGCGTGGTTTGGGCGCTCGAGCTGACGACCTTTCTGTTCGCCTGGCTGGTGCTGTTCGGTATTTCCTACGGCATTCGCACCAACAGCCATATTGGTGTCGACGCTTTCGTCAAGCTGTTTCGGCGGCCGCTGCAAAGGCTGTTCGCCCTGGCGGCGCTGACCGCCGGCCTGACTTATGGCGCGATCATGGTCCTCGCGTCGTGGAATTATGTCAGCCGGATATACCAAATCGGTATCGAGGCGGTGGATTTGCCAATCCCGCGGTGGATCCCGTTGAGTATTTTGCCGATCGGCTTTGGCCTCGTGCTGTTGCGTATGCTGCAAGCGGGCTGGCGTATGCTGCATGGCGAGGAGGGCGGCTTTAAGCTCGGCGACGAAGGTGAGGACGCGATCGCGCAATTCGGCGACCTGCTGGACCCGGCCACAGACAAGAATGGCGACAAGAAAAGCACCGAACCGTGACCATCGCCGCCCTGTTCGTGACCCTGTTGTCGCTGCTCTTGATCGGCACGCCGATCGCCATTGCGCTGGGGCTGTCCAGTGTCATGACCATCATTTTGTTCTCGGATGACTCCCTGGCCTCGATCGCGCTGAAGCTGTTCGAGACGATGCAGCATTTCACTTTGCTGGCGATCCCGTTTTTCATTGTCGCGTCGGCTTTTCTGTCGACGGGCGGGGTGGCGCGGCGCTTGATCCGTTTTGCCATCGCCTGTGTCGGTCATATGCGCGGCGGGCTGGCCATGGCTTCGGTGCTGGCGTGCATGTTGTTCGCGGCGGTGTCCGGCTCGTCGCCGGCGACAGTGGTGGCCATCGGCTCCATCGTCATCGCCGGCATGGTCAAGGCCGGCTACAGCAAGGAATTCGCCGCCGGGGTGATCTGCAACGCCGGTACGCTGGGCATTCTGATACCACCCTCAATCGTCATGGTGGTCTATGCGGCGGCGACCGACGTATCGGTGGGCCGGATGTTCATGGCCGGGGTCATCCCCGGCATAATCGCCGGTTCGATGCTGATGATCGGGATCTATGTGGCGGCGCGGATCAAAGGACTGCCGGCGCTGCCTCGCGCCAGCTTCAGGGAACTGCTCAGTTCCGGCCGCGAGGCGAGTTGGGGGCTGCTGCTTATCGTCATCATCATGGGCGGCATCTATGGCGGTATCTTCACACCGACGGAAGCCGCCGCGGTGGCCGCGGTCTATGCTTTTGTCATCGCGATTTATGTCTACCGCGACATGGGCCCGCTGAAGGGGCGCCGGGCGTTCCGGTTTGGTCCGGGGGGCGAGGGATCGATGATCACCCCGGCGATGGGGTGGCTGGTGACCAAACCCGTGGAACTGGCCGTCAATACCGGCATCGCCGTGGTGATGCTGCCCAAGGTGATGATCGATGCGGAAGTCAAAAACACCCTGCTGACGGCGGCCAAGACCGTCATCATGCTGATGTTCATCATCGCCAACGCCTTCTTGTTCGCCCATGTGCTGACCACCGAGCGGATCCCGCAGACCATCACCGCGGCGATTCTGGCGGCGGATCTGCCGCCGTGGGCCTTCCTGGTGGTGGTCAATTTGCTGCTGCTGATGGCGGGCAATTTCATGGAGCCCTCGGCAATCCTGCTGATCCTGGCGCCGATCCTGTTCCCCATCGCCATCGAGCTGGGTATCGACCCGATCCATCTGGGCATCATCATGGTGGTGAATATGGAAATCGGCATGATCACGCCACCGGTGGGCCTGAACCTGTTCGTCACCGCCGGCATCACCGGCATGAGTCTGATGACCGTGGTGCGCGCGGCCTTTCCGTGGCTGATGATCCTGCTGGTGTTCCTGGTGCTGGTGACCTACGTACCCGCCATTTCTACTTTCTTGCCCAATCTGCTGTTCGGGCCGCAATTGCTGTAGCGTGTTGTTTTGACGCATTTTCTTATCATTCAAACGGATCCGTTTGAATGGAAAAAACTCTAGGATCTCAAGATTCGGCGGGCGCGTTCGATGACCGGGCGGTCGATCATTTCCGAGGCAATGGAGGTGACGGCACTTTCGGCGTCGGCGACCGCGTCAAGAATACGCCGTGCCCAGGCGACATCCTCCGGGCTGGGCAAGAATGCGGCGCGTACGGGGTTTACCTGGCGGGGGTGGATGAGCAGTTTGCCGCCGAACCCCAAGCGCCGGGCCCGCGCGGCGTCGCTGCCGGCGGCCTGCCCATCGGAGAAATCCGCCGTGATGCCGTCGATGGGGGCGGCGCGGCCGCAGAGGCGCGAGGTCAACACGAGATGGCCGCGGGCGTGCGCCAGGGCCGGCCAATCAGGATCGCAGCCCAGGTCGAGGGCATAGTCGAGGCTGCCGAAGGCGGCGCCGGCAATACCCTGGCAGCGCAACAGTTGCTCGCAGGCAGCCATACCGGCGGCGGTCTCGATGAGCGGGATGATGGCGCGCCCGGCCCCGCATATCCGGCGAACCCGATGCAAGGCGGCGACACTCTCGGCCTTGGGTACCATGACCATTGCGGCCCGGGAACGGGCAACCGCGGCGAGATCCTCGTCCCACCAGGGGGTCGACGAACCGTTGACCCTGACGATCAGCGGTTTTTCGCCAAGGTCCGCCGTCAGCAAGGCGCTGCGGGCGGCCGGTTTTGCCGCCGGGGCAACGGCGTCCTCGAGATCGACGATGACGGCGTCGGCGTTGGTGGCGGCGGCCTTGGCGAACCGTTCGGGGCGATCGGCGGGCACGAATAATGGGGTGACAAAAGGCATTCTTGCTCCCTCCGGCCTTAGAAAGACCGCGGCAGGCCGAGTATATGCACCGCCACATAGGACAGAATGAGGTTGGTGGAAATGGGGGCTACTTGATAGAGCCGGGTTTCGCGGAATTTGCGTTCGACATCATATTCGCTGGCGAAACCGAAACCGCCGTGGAACTGAATGCAGGCATTGGCCGCTTCCCATGAAGCGTCGGCGGCGAGCAGCTTGGCCATATTGGCCGCCGCAGCGCAGTCTTCGCGAGCGTCGAACTGGGCGCAGGCCTTGAAGCGCATAAGACTTGCCGCCTCGATATTCACATAGGCCCGGGCGATGGGAAATTGCACGCCTTGGTTCTGGCCAATGGGGCGGTCGAAGACGACACGTTGCTTGGCATAAGCGGTGACCTTCTCGACGAACCAGTGGCCGTCGCCGATACATTCGGCGGCGATAAGAGCGCGCTCGGCATTGAGACCATCGAAAATGTAGCGGAAACCCTCGCCCTCCTCGCCGATCAAGTTTTCGGCGGGGATTTCGAGATTGTCGAAAAACACCTCGCTGGTCTCGTGGTTGACCATGTTGGCGATGGGCTTGACGGTCATGCCATGGCCCATGGCGTGACCCAGATCGACGAGGAAAATGGACAGGCCGTCGGCTTTGCGCGTGACCTCGCGCAGCGGCGTGGTGCGTGCCAACAGAATCATCAGATCAGAATGCCGGACCCGGGAGATCCAGACTTTTTGGCCGTTGACGACATAGCGGTCGCCCTGGCGCACAGCCGTGGTCTTTAGCTTTGTGGTGTCGGAGCCGGTGGTGGGCTCGGTCACCGCCATGGCCTGCAGGCGTAATTCGCCGGTGGCGATCTTGGGCAGATAGTGGCGTTTCTGGGCCTCCGACCCGTGGCGCAACAAGGTGCCCAGATTGTACATTTGGCCATGGCAATGGCCGGCATTGGCGCCCGAGCGGTTGATTTCCTCCATGATGACGGAAGCCTCGGTGAGGCCGAGGCCGGCGCCGCCATAGTCGGTGGGGATCATCGCCGCCAGCCAGCCGGCCTTGGTCAAAGCGTCAACAAATTCAACCGGATAGCTTGCCTGGCGGTGATAGGCGGCGGGGAAGCGGGCGCAGAGATCGCGCAAGGCCCGGCGCAGATCGTCATGGGGATCAGGGCTCATGGGCGCGACCCGTCAGATTGGCGATTTCGTCCGCGTCGAGGCCGATTTCCCGGAGAATGGCGTGGTTATGCTGGCCCAGGGCCGGAATCGCGTCCATGCGGGGCTGCCAGCCGGCGCCGCTCAGAGGCTTTAATGCCGGCAAGGGACCGTGCGGCGTCTCGATGTCCTGCCAGCGTTGGCGCGCGGCAATTTGCGGGTGGTCCCAGACCGCGGCCAGGTCATTGACCCGGGCGGTGGCAATACCGGCTTGCGCCAGCCGGTCCAAGGCCTGCCGGGTGGTGAGGGCGGAAAACACGGCATTGATGACCGTGTTCAAGGCATCGGTGTTTTTGGCGCGCGCGGCGTTGTTGGCGAAGCGGGGATCCTTGGCCAGGGCCGGCTGCTGCAGCACCCCGGCGGCGAAGCTGGCCCATTCGCGGTCGTTTTGCAGCCCGAAGAGGATGCCGCCGTCGGCGGTAGCAAAAGGGCCATAGGGGAATATGGTGGCGTGGCCGGCGCCGGCACGGGGGGGCGGCGGCGCGCCGTCGAGGGCGTAATAGAGAGGATAGCCCATCCATTCGACCATGGCCTCGAGCATGGAGACCTCGATATGGTCGCCCGACCCGGTGCGTTCGCGGTGAAACAAGGCGGCGAGGATGGTATGGTGTTGAAGGCGGTGACTCCGGCGGCGATGTCGGCAACGGAAATGCCGGCCTTGGCGACCGCGCCCGGCGTGCCGGTAACAGATAGAAATCCGGCCTCGGCCTGGATCAGCAAGTCGTAAGCCTTGCGGTCCTGCCAGGGACCGCCCTTGCCATAACCGGAAATGTCGCAGGTGACGAGGCGGGGATGGGCGGCGCGCAAACCGGCGCTGGCGAGGCCAAGCCTGGCCGCCGCGCCGGGGGCGAGGTTCTGGACAAATATATCGGCGCCGGCAATGAGCTTTTTCAGGGCGGCGACGCAGGCCGGTGTCTTGAGGTCCAGGGCCAGGCTTTCCTTGGAGCGGTTGATCCAGGCGAAATGGCTGGACAGGCCGCGGGCGCGGCGGTCATAGGCGCGGGCGAAATCGCCGCCGTCGGGACGCTCCACCTTGATCACGCGGGCGCCGAGGTCGGCCAATTGGCGCGTGCAATAGGGGGCGGCGATGGCTTGCTCGACGGAGACCACAAGCATGCCGTCAAGGGGCCGGCTCATGGCGATTTGCCAGGATCGGTGGCGAGACGGGCCCAGGCCCGCATGGCCAGGGCGCCGGCCTCATCGGTGGCCCATAGCTTGATGACGCCGTCGGCGTCCGGCGGCGATCCGTTGAGATTGACGGGCCGGCCGTCAAACAGCGGCGAAACCGCGCGGAAAGAAAAGCCGGCAAGATGCAGGGGGTCCCGGTGGCGCCGCAACAAATCGATCAAAAGGGTGGCGACCAGGGGGCCATGCACGACCAGGCCCGGATAAAGCTCGGCCCGCACGGCATAGTCGCGGTCATAGTGGATGCGATGACCGTTGAATGTGAGGGCGGAGAAACGAAACAGCATGACTTCGTCGGGCAGGACGACGCGATGCCATGGGCCGGGCTCAGGCGCCGCCGGAGCCGCTTTTGCCGGGGCAGCCGCAAGGCCGCGGTAGACGATGTCCTGTTCGTCGATGATCAGCGGCGGTCCTTGGGCGGGCCCTATTTCGTGGCGCAGAGTGACAAAAATCAAGGGGCCGCTTGACCCCTGTTTGTGCTCAACCGTGGTGATGGCACTGCGTTTGACAAGGTCCTGGCCGACGCGCAGATCGCCCGCGAAGGCGATGCGGCTGCCGGCCCACATGCGGCGGGGCAAATCGTTCGACGGCGGCGAAATGTCGGCGCGTTTGGCATGGCCATCGGCGGCGAGGTCCGATTGGCGGTCATGGCCAAGGAAATAGAGCCAATGTCCCAGGGGCGGCACCGGGTCGCCGGCGGCAAAGGGTGGGTCCCGGCGATCCAATGTCGCCGCCAGCCGGTCGAGGGGGCCGGGGTTCAGCCGGTCGGTGCGGGTCTCGGTGCGGCCGGGGGTGCTGTCATGCGGCGCGGAGGTCTCCGCCATCTTGTTGTTCCTCGGCTGGCGCGATCGGACGGCTACTCGCGGCGCGGCGGCGCGGGCCGGGTGAAGATAAAGCCGCCCACGGCAACCAGCACCAGAGCCTGCGCCAGCAAAGCAAAACCGGGGGCGCCGAGCACAATACTAACACCGAAAGCCATCGCCATGGCCGCGGCGGCGAGGATTTTCGATTGCGGGGAAATGGCACCGTGGCGGCGCCAGGCGACGATGGGCGGGCCTAACCGGGGATGGGCGAGCAGCCAGTCATGAACCCGCTGGGAACCTCTGGCGAAACAAAAAGCCGCCAGCAGCAAAAAGGGTGTGGTGGGCAACAGCGGCAAAGGGATGCCGATGATGCCAAGCAGCAGGCAGAAGAGCCCGGCGAGGAACCAAACCAGGCGCGGCAGGCGCCAGACTGACAGGTGGCGCCTGTGTCGATCCATCCGCAACTCCCGTGCGTCAGTGGTCATGTCCATCGCCGTCGGTTTCAACGGGCTTGTTAGCGTTCTCGCGGCGGTTGGTCAATTCGACATCGGTTTGCCTGTGCTCTCACTGCCGGCTGGGGCCAATAGCGATATAGGTAATTCATCCGAAAGAGGGGGTGCGAACTTCCCCTTTGGCGATATCGCTCCCGCACGCTGGCGCCCTTTGGAGAGGCGATTTCTAATGCACCCATCAGCGCAAGGCTGTTTTGGGAGAATTCATGCCATTTACCCGTCTAAGCACCGCCGCTGCGCCCTGGTCCGGGCCGGTGGGTCATCAAAATGTTGCCCTCGCCGTTCTCACCGCAAGCGTGGGCGGTCTGTATGCACTGGCCCTGGTCCAATTGGCCGTGCCGAGCCAGCCCGCGCCGTCGCTAGAGGCGGCGTTGCAGAATAACTCAAGTTTCCTGGCGGCCCGCGACGTAGCGCCGAGCGCTGTCGGGGGGCCTTTGCTGGTGGGCAGAACGGCCCCTGCCCTGCGCCAGGCAAGACAGCTGCCGGCCGCGCAAAAACTCGCCGGCGTCGCCGCGATCGACCTGGACGCCATTCGCGCCGGCGATGGCGCGGTGCCGCGACAGGTGGCGGAAGAACTGCCCGAGGATTTGCCGGTTATCCAGGATGTCGCCGCCCGTAAGGCCGCGTTCTTCAGTGCCGTTCTGCCGCTGGTCCTGTTGGTCAATGAGGAGATTGCGGCGGAACGCCGGCGGTTGAGTGAAATTCACGCGCAATATCTGGCCGGGGCGAAGCTGAGCCTTGCCGAACAAGGCTGGCTGTCGCGCCTGGCCGCCAAATATCGAGTGGACGGGGCGGATTTCGCCACCTTGCTGCTGCGGGTCGATACGGTTTCGCCAGCCCTAACACTAGCCCAAGCCGCCGAAGAAAGCGGTTGGGGACGGTCGCGCTTCGCCCAGGAAGGCAACGCCCTGTTCGGCCAGCGCACCTGGGTGCGTGGCGGCGGCATCGTTCCGACCGGCCGCGGCGGCAACGAAACATATGAGGTCCGTGCCTTTACGACATTGCTGGAAAGCGTCAGCGCCTATGCCCTCAATCTGAACACCCATCGCAGCTATGGGGATCTGCGGGCGCTTCGCGCAACCATGCGCAACGGCGGCGGCGATCTCGACGCGATGGTCCTGGCCGGCGCCTTGACCAGCTATTCGGAGCGCGGCCCCGACTATGTGGACAGTTTGCGGGCCATTATCCGGGTCAACGGCCTGGCCGGATTCGAAAAAGCCAAATTGGCGTCGCTGCCGGGTCTGATCCCGACCCAAATCGCCAATCGCCCGGTTCGCTAAGGCCGTCTGCACGGGGGCCTTTTGCGCGGCCCATTTGCCGGCTTGCGGTGGCTGTGCTAACTCCTTGAACCCGCGCGCGAGGATGCCGCCAAGAGGAGATTCATGAGCCAAGCCCCCGTTGCCATCATTACCGCCGCCGGCCGTGGCATCGGTGGCGCCATCGCCAGAGAACTCAGCGGGCGCGGCTATCGCCTGGCGCTGCTGTCACCGTCAGGAGCGGCAGAAGAGCTGGCGCGAGAACTCGGCGGCCAAGGAGTGACCGGGTCGGTGACCGAAGTGGGCGACCTCGAACGATTGGTGCAGACCGCCCTGGACAGCTATGGCCGCATCGACGCGGTGGTCAATAGTACAGGACATGCCGCGAAGGGTCCGCTGTTGGAAATCAGCGACGAGGACTGGCATCGCGGCCTCGATCTGGTGTTGCTGAATGTGGTGCGCCTGGCGCGGCTGGTCACCCCGGTGATGGCACGCCAAGGCGGCGGTGCCATTGTCAATATTTCGTCCTACGCCGCCTTTGAGCCCGACGCGGCCTTTCCCATGAGCGTGCTGCGCGCCGGTCTGGGTGCGTTCGCCAAACTCTATGCCGATACCCATGCCGGCCAGAATATCCGCATGAATAACCTGCTGCCCGGCTTTACCGACAGCCTGCCGGAGAAGCCCGAGCGCCGGGCCTCGATACCCATGGGGCGCTACGCCAAAGTCGCCGAAATCGCCCGTACGGCGGCGTTCTTGCTGTCGTCGGATGCCAGCTATATCACCGGCCAGAATTTACGCGTCGATGGGGGCCTGGCCCGCAGCGTCTAGGATCACCGGGTTCTCGGGTCCCGTAAGGGCTGGTCGAAAACCGGCGGCAGCAGACCGGCCTGGAACCAACTGACAAAACTATGGATGCTGAAAACGGGCAATCCGACGGCGTGACGCAAGTCCGGGGCAAAGGGCACCATGTTGGTGCATTCAAGGACGATGGCGCCGGTTGCGGGAAATTCTTCCACTAGTTGACGGGCGGCGGCGATCAGATCGGCACGGGCCAGATCGATGTCCAAGGCGGGCTCGTCATCCAAAATGGCGCGGCTGAATTCACGGCCCGATTCGGTGCCCACAACCGGGGTATCGGGGGGCGCGCCGGCCGCCCGCAGATGCTCGGGAGTCAAGCTGGCTTTTGAGATGGTCAGCACCCCGACGCGCCGGTCCGGCGGCAGGAGGCTCTGTACCATGGGTACTTGCATCAGCGATGATGTGGCAATGGGAACGCCGAGCGCGGCGGCAAGCTGACTCTGAAACAGAGTCAGGAAACCGCAGGTCGTCGTGATGCCGTCGGCACCGGCGGCAACAAGCTCGCGGGCGGCGTCGACGAAGCTCTGGACCAGTCCCTCGGCACCGCGGCGGACGACCTGATCGGGGGAGGCGCCCCGGACGACCTTATAGAGGACGGGAAAGGGCCAGGTTTGCGCATTGCCGATGTCGCCGGGAATACGTGGAAAGCGGGTTTCCAGCATCAAAATGCCAACAGCGGCGCCGTAGACCGTCTTGCCTCCCACCACAGCTGAATTCTGTTTCATTTTGTCCCCTTGGGTTCGCCCGCCAGATAAATGACGGAATATTTATCCTTGATGACGGCGGTTATCCGATCGAGCCGCCTGGCCATAAGAGAATTCATATGATGCGCGCGCAAATGGGCATAGTGTATGAAATTCTGAATAAAGGCAGGCAAAATAACACCGATGGGGCAGACTCAAAGCAATGTGCTGACTGGGGCGGAGGCCATGGTGCTGCTGCTCCAGGCCCATGGCGTGAAGCATATTTTTGGACTTTGCGGGGATACCTCCCTGCCCTTCTACGATGCGCTCTATCGCCTCGATCACGGTATCGAGCATATTCTGACCCGGGACGAGCGCTGTGCGGCCTATATGGCGGACGGATATGCGCGCGTCACCGGGCGCGTGGGGGTGTGCGAGGGGCCCAGCGGGGGCGGGGCGACCTATATTCTTCCAGGCGTCGTCGAAGCCAATGAATCGTCGGTGGCGCTGCTGTCGATCACGACGGATGTCGCGGTGTCGTCGTTGGGACGCTACCCACTGACGGAACTGGATCAAACCGCCCTGTTCCGGCCGTTGACCAAGTGGAACGGGGTCATCGGCGATAGCGGCCGACTGCCCAACATGGTGCGGGCGGCATTCCGGGCGATGACCACGGGGCGGCCCGGTGCCGCCCATCTGGGGCTGCCCTACGATATTCAGAAAGCACCCGTGGACGAGGCCGATATCTGGGCGCAAGGCGATTTTGCGCGTTTCCCGGCATGGCCGGGCGCGCCGGATCCGACGGCAATCGAGGCCGCTGCGACCGCCCTTGTCGCGGCCCGCAATCCGATTATCATTTGCGGCGGCGGGGTGGTCCTGGCGGGCGGCGAGGCGGCCCTGCAGGCGGTGGCGGAGCGGCTCAATATCATCGTCGCGACCACAGTCAGCGGCCAAGGCAGCCTGGCCGACAATCATGCCAATAACCTTGGCGTCGTGGGATCGAACGGCGGCGTGCCCGCCACCCGCGCGCTTGTGGACGCGGCGGATCTGGTGGTCTTTGCGGGCTGCCGGGCCGGATCGGTGACTACGGAACGCTGGCGCTCGCCCGCAAAGGGCGTGAAAATCATCCATATGGACAGCGACCCCATGGTGATATCGGCCAATTACCAAACCGACGTGGCGGTGGTCGCGGATGTTCGCCTGGCTTTCGAAGAATTGAACCTGGCGCTCGAAGCGATGGGCACGGACAAGATCGATTTTGGCGGCGGGGAAAAGGTCGCGGCGGCCTTGGAGGTCAAATTCGCCGCCTTCGACAAGCTGGCCGCCAGCAACGATCGGCCGATCAAACCGGAGCGGGTGATCGGCGAGCTAAACCGGGTGTTGCCGTCCGAGGCGGTGATCGTCGCCGACCCGGGCACGCCCTGCCCCTATTTCTCCGCGTTCTATAAGATTCCTCATGCGGGGCGGTATTTTATTTCCAACCGGGCGCATGGGGCGCTCGGTTATGCCCTATCGGCGGCGGTTGGGGCGCAGATAGGACGGCCCGGTTCGAAAGTGGTGGCGGCGATGGGCGATGGCAGTTTCTGTTTCACCGTCGGCGAACTGGAGACCGTCACGCGCCTGAAGCTGCCGATTACATTCCTGGTGTTCTCCAATAGCGTCTTTGGGTGGATCAAAGCCGGGCAAAAAACGGGATTCAACGAACGCTACTTCGCCGTCGATTTCAACCGGACGGACCATGGGGCGGTGGCAGAGGCGTTTGGCGTCAAAAGCTGGCGGGTGGAAGATCCGGGCGATTTGGCCGGCGTTCTCAAACAAGCCGTCGAGCATGACGGGCCGAGCCTGGTCGATGTGATCTGCCAACCGCTGCAGGACGCACAAGCCCCGGTTAGCGAGTGGATCGCGTGATGAACGCGCGACAGCCAGAAAGGATCGCCGTTATCGGGGCGGGCATCGTCGGTGTCTCCTGCGCCTTGCATCTGCAGCGCCTGGGGGCGGCGGTGACGCTGATCGACCGCAACGAGCCGGGGAACGAGGATGCCGCCTCCTTCGGCAATGCCGGGGTCTTGGCGCGCTGTTCGGTGGTGCCGGTGGCGACGCCGGGAATGCTGCGCAAGGTGCCGGCGATGCTGTTTGGCGCCGACGGGCCGCTGTTCTTGCGTTGGTCCTATCTGCCGCGCCTGCTGCCTTGGCTCATTCCCTATATTCGCTCCTCAAACAAAAAAAGCGTCGAGCATATCGCCCGCAATCTGGCGCCGTTGTTGTTCGACAGCGTCGACGAACACCGCGCCTTGGCGCAGGGAACCGAGGCGGCGCGCTGGGTGCGCAGTTGCGATTATGTCTTTGTCTATGAAAGCCGCGCGGCCTTCGAGCGCGACGCCTTCGGCTGGCATCTGCGCCAGGAAAACGGTTTCGAATGGACCATTCTGGAGGGCGGTTCCATTGGCGAATTCGACCCCGCCCTGTCGCCAAAATATCAACTCGCCGTGGTCTTGAAGGATCATGGCATGATCGCCAACCCCGGGCGTTATGTGGGCGATCTGGCCAGGAGCTTCGCCGCCGGCGGCGGCGACGTGGTGCAAGAGAATATCAAACAGGTGCTTGCAGGCGATAACGAGGTCACCCTGAAAACCGCCGGCGATGACATAAAAGCCGACAAAGTCATTATCGCCGCGGGCGCCTGGTCGAATCTTCTGGCGGCAGATCTCGGTGCCAACGTGCCCCTCGAATCGGAAAGGGGATATCATCTGGAATTGCTCGGCGCGAATAAACAGCCGGCGCAACCGGTGATGGACGCGGCGCGCAAATTCGTCGCCAATCCCGTGGATGGCGCCTTGCGGCTGGCCGGTATCGTCGAATTCGGCGGCTTGAACGCGCCGCCCTCAAAGGGTCCCATAGAGTTGCTGATGCGCGGCGCCAAGGGCATGCTGCCGGGTTTGGAATTCGAAGCGAAACGGACATGGATGGGACACCGCCCCGCCACGGTCGACAGTCTGCCGGTGATCGGGCCGGCGCCCGGCAACGCGCGCGTCACCTTCGCCTATGGACATCACCATGTTGGCTTAACGGCGGGGCCCAAAACCGGCCGGATCGTGGCTCAACATGTGATGGGACTTCAGCAAAATATAGATCTCGATGCCTTTCGTTGCGATCGGTTTGGCTGAAGGGACCGAAATCAACCAATAACAACCAGGGAGAGACAGAAATGCGACATATGATCTTGAAAGCCGTTTCCGCCGCCGGCGCGGCAGTCGTTCTGACGGGCGGCAGCGCCTATGGGCAAGTGTGGGACATGCCGATGGCTTATGCGGCAACAAACTTCCATTCGGTCACAGGTGCCGAGTTTGCCAAATGCGTAACAACGGGAACCGGCGGCGACATCGAAGTCGTGACCCATCCGTCCGGCTCGCTGTTCAAAGGTGCCGATATCAAACGCGCCATCCAAACGGGCCAAGTGCCGATCGGCGAGCGCCTGCTATCCGGCAATCAGAACGAAAACCCCATATTCGGCATTGATTCCGTGCCTTTCTTGGCGACGTCCTTCGAAGACGCCGCCAAACTCTGGGAAGCCACGAAGCCGACCATGACCAAGATTTTGGACGAGCAGAATATGGTCCTGCTCTATTCCGTTCCGTGGCCACCACAGGGCTTGTACTTCAAAAAAGAAGTCGATTCCGTCGCCGACATGAAAGGCATCAAATTCCGTTCCTACAATGCGGCGACGGCGCGTCTGGCGGAGTTGTCCGGCATGCTTCCGGTGTCGATCGAGGCGGCGGAAATCTCGCAAGCGTTCGCGACCGGGGTCGCCGATTCGATGATCTCATCCGGGGCGACCGGTTATGACCGCAAGGTCTGGGAAAGTCTGTCGTACTTCTACGAAGTCGATGCCTGGCTGCCGCGCAACTATATCATGGCCAATAAAGACGCCTGGAACGACACGACCGAGGCCAACCAGAATGTCATTCGGGCCTGCGCCGGATTGGCCGAATATGCCGGCAACTGGCGGGCAGTGGAATACACACAATTCACGCTCAGAGGCCTCAGAGACGGCGGCATGACAGTCGGGCCGGCGAGCGAGCAGCTGACCGCCGACCTGCGCGCCATCGGTGAAACGATGACCGCTGAATGGCTGGAGAAAGCCGGCCCAGAGGGTCAGGCTATTGTCGAGGCTTACAAAGCCATGAAGTAGGGCCGTTGGGGAGGTTGCTTGGGCAACCTCCCCAACATTCGCCAGGGGGGGCTCCGCATGCTGGCTTTCGGCGTTTCCGTTCGCCGCATTCTGGACCGTGTTTATGTGGGTTGCGGCGTTATCGCGGCGCTGTTCCTGATCGCCATATTGTCGCTGATCGTTTTGCAAATGCTGGCGCGCTGGACCGGGGAAGTCTTTCCCGGGGCGCCGGATTATGCCGGCTACAGCATGGCCGCGGCGTCCTTTTTCGCCTTTGCCCATGCGCTCGGCCGGGGGGCTCATATCCGGGTCAGCATGGTGTTGAACCTGGTCGGTCCGCGAACCCGCCGCGCCATGGAGACCTGGTGTTTTTCCATCGCCGCGGCGCTCGGCTGGTATTTCAGTTACTTCGCGGTTAAGGCCACCTATTGGTCCTGGAAGTTTAACGACGTCAGCCAAGGTCAGGACGCGACCCCGTTGTGGATTCCGCAAACCGCGATGGTCCTTGGCAGCACCGTTTTCGCCATCGCGCTGACCGATAACCTGATCCACGTCATATTCTCGGGCCGGCACCGCATCGAAACCGAAGCTGTCGAATAGGCCATGGGGTGCACCGCCAATGGGTGAATTCGGACTTATCGCCGTCTTCCTGTTTATTCTGTTCCTACTGCTGGGAACCGGTGTTTGGGTCGGATTGGCCCTGTTGGGCGTCGCCTTCGTCGGGATGGAATTGTTCACGTCACGCCCGGTTGGCGACATCATGATCACGACCATCTGGTCGGCCTCGTCGTCGTGGACGTTGACGGCGCTGCCGCTGTTTATCTGGATGGGTGAAATCCTTTACAGGACGCGATTGTCCGAGGATATGTTTCGCGGATTGTCGCCTTGGCTGGCCCGGTTGCCGGGCGGCCTGGTGCACACCAACATCGTTGGCTGCACGGTTTTCGCGGCGGTATCCGGGTCATCGGCAGCGACGCTAACGACCGTGGGCAGGATGTCGATTCCGGAGCTGCGCAAGCGCGAATATCCGGAAAAACTGATCATCGGCACGCTCACCGGAGCGGCCACCCTGGGGCTTATGATCCCGCCCTCGCTGACGCTGATCGTCTATGGCGTGACCATCAACGAGTCGATCTCGAAACTGTTTATAGCGGGCATCCTGCCAGGGCTTCTCCTGGCATCAATGTTCATGGGCTATGTGGCGATTTATTCTCAGGTTTCGGGCGATTTCAGGCCGATCCCGGAACCGAAAATGACATTCGCCGAAAAGATCGCCAACTCAAGATTTCTGATTCCGGTGATCTGTCTGATTCTCGTGGTCATCGGGTCCATGTATGCCGGCATCGCCACGGCGACGGAGGCCGCCGCTTTTGGCGTTATCGGGGCGCTGGTGCTGGCGGCCAGTCAAAAATCGCTGACCTGGGACTCGTTTAGCCAAAGCCTGATGGGGGCGACGCGCACATCGGCGATGATCGCCCTGATCCTGGCGGGCGCGGCGTTCTTATCGCTGTCGATGGGCTTTACGGGCCTGCCAAGGGCGCTGGCCGAATGGATCGCGGTGCTGGATTTGAGCCGCTTCGAACTGCTGATGGTGCTGTTGGTATTCTATATCGTCATCGGCATGTTCCTGGACGGCATCTCCTCGGTGGTGCTGACAATGGCGGTGGTGGAGCCGATGATCCGCGGCGCCGGAATCGACGTGATCTGGTTCGGCATATTTATCGTCGTCGTTGTGGAAATGGCGCAGATCACACCGCCAATCGGGTTTAACTTGTTTGTCATGCAGGGCATAACCAATCACGAGATGGGGTATATCGCGAAAGCTGCTATTCCGATGTTCCTGATTATGGTGTTGATGGTGTTTGTGCTGATCCTTTTTCCGGATCTGGCGACTTTCCTGCCGGAAAATATGAGGACGGCCAATTCCCGGTGACCTTGATATAAAGATTGGCTGATTTGATGCACTGCCACAGGGTCCGATCGGGCCGCGTATCCATAGTGGAACTGCCGGTTAGGGAAACTCATTCTCACGGCAGCGGCGACGTGGCGTCAGTCAAGACGGTTATTCTCGAGTTGACGACCGATACAGGGATTACGGGCTGGGGTGAAGCGT
>QIGO01000220.1 GCA_003230015.1 Alphaproteobacteria bacterium
TTCTATGACTTCGCGCTGGACAAGGACATTCAGGAGATGGCCGCCAGCGCCAAGGCCTATCAGGTGCCTTCAAACGCCAGCGCGTCGCCGCCACCACAGGCGCCAAGGCTGGAGAACATCAAGTTGATCGACTACGACTTCAAGAAATACGGCTCGTCGGAAACGCGGCGGCGCCTGCTGAAGCGTTGGGATGACGAGGTCAACTCGCTACCGCGCTAAAACGCGTGAAACAAACCGTTAGGGGTTTCCGTTGAACCGGAATCTTGTGTTGTGGATAGCCGTCGGTTTCGGCGGCTATCTGCTGTTACCGTGGTATGTCGCGGATGGCGGCTTTTGGTCGCTGGAGTGGCTGTTCGGCGGCGCACCCCTAACGGCGGATTACGCGTCCGGCCTGTTTCAAGGGTTGCTGCATGACCGCCCATGGCTGTTGCCGGTGGGCGTGCTGCTGGTGGCGCCCATTGCCGTGGTGGGGCGGCCAAAGGCCGACCCGGTCTTTGGCGCGGCTTTGATTACCATCGGTGCGGCGGGATTGGCCTATGTGGTGGGTCAAGGGTTCACGATCGGTATTAGCGGCTGGGAATTTCCCTTGCTCGAGCCGCTACTCGGGCCGACGGACTTGCGCCAAGACGGTATGGGATACGGGGCCTTGCTGGCCGCCGCCGCCTTCCTGTTCATGGTGACGCTGGGTTTTGCTGCCCGAGGTGCCATCAAGGGCGATGTATTCGTGGTCGGCTCGATCGGGCTGATCATGGCTCTGGTGGCGGTTTTCGTGTTCTTTCCGGTGTTCAGGATCCTGATCAGCGCGGTCCAGGACAATGATGGCTCCTATTCATTCAACCTGTTCTTGTCGAAACTGTTCGACGATAAGATTTGGGGGGTGGCTTGCCTGACAGCCAATCTGCGCTGCGGGGTGGCCTGGAACTCCTTGCTGTTGGCGATCCTGACCGGGATAAGCTCGACCTTGCTGGGTCTGGCCTTCGCGCTGATCGCGACGCGGACCAATTTTCGGGCCAAGCGTCTGCTGCGCGTGCTCACCATGCTGCCGATTATCACACCGCCCTTTGTTATCGGTCTGGCGGTGATCCTGTTGTTCGGCCGCGCCGGCCTGGTCAGCCAGTCGCTTTGGGACCTGTTCGGTATTGCGCCGACCCGTTGGGTGTTCGGCCTGCCGGGCATTTGGTTTGCCCAGACACTGGCTTTCACGCCGATCGCTTTCCTGGTGCTGATCGGTATCGTCGAAGGTGTGAGCCCGGCGATGGAAGAGGCATCGCAAACCCTGCGGGCCACCAGTTGGCAGACCTTCTCAACCGTGTCCCTGCCGTTGATGCGGCCCGGGCTGGCCAATGCCTTTTTGCTGGGCTTCATTGAGAGTTTGGCGGATTTCGGCAACCCGCTTGTACTCGGCGGTAATTTCGATGTGCTGTCGACCGAGATATTTTTTGCCATTGTCGGGGCGCAAAACGACCAAGGCCGCGCGGCGGTACTGGCCATCGTGCTGCTGGCATTTACGCTGTCGGCGTTTATCGCGCAGCGGCTGTGGCTGGGGCGCAAATCCTATGTCACGGTCACCGGCAAAGCAGATTCCGGCATGCCGGTGATGATCCCGGCACGGGTGAAGGCCATTGTCTTTGGCACCGCTCTGCCGTGGGCTGCACTGACCGTCGTGGTCTATATAATTATTTTGTTCGGCGGGTTTGTTGAACTGCTGGGCCGCAACAACACATTCACTCTCCGACACTATATCGATACCTTCGGTATTACACGGGGCGACTTCGGGCTGGTGTTTAGCGGGCTGGCCTGGAACTCGTTCTTCACGACGATCTCAATCGCGGCGATCGCGGCGCCGTTGACGGCGTCCATCGGCCTGCTCACGGCCTATATCCTGGTGCGGCAGCGGTTCGTCGGGCGCAATGCGTTCGAATTCGGGACCATGCTGAGTTTCGCCATCCCCGGAACCGTCATCGGCGTCAGCTATATCTTGGCGTTTAACGTGCCGCCGATAGAAATCACCGGCACCGGCGTTATTCTGGTGCTGAGTTTCATGTTCCGCAACATGCCGGTGGGCGTGCGCGCCGGTATCGCGTCGATGAGTCAACTCGATGCCAGCCTGGACGAGGCATCGCTGACATTGGGCGCCAATAGCTTCACCACGGTGCGAAAAGTCATCCTGCCGCTGCTGCGCCCGGCGATCCTGGCAGCATTGGTGTTCAGTTTCGTGCGGGCGATGACGGCGATCAGTGCCGTCATCTTCCTGGTCAGCGCCAATTACGACATGGCGACATCATTTATCATCGGCCGGGTCGAGAATGGCGATTTCGGGCAGGCGATCGCCTACTCCTCAGTGCTGATCCTGGTGATGATGGTGGCGATCCTGCTGCTGCAACTGCTGGTGGGCGAGCGCCGGCTGCGGCGGCGGGCCGGGACCGCAGCCCCTGTTCCCACGGCTAGTACTGGATTGGCGGCATGACGATGAATGCGAATTCCGCGGCGGTGCGGTTCGAGGGGGTGACAAAAGCGTTCGGGGCGGTGGTGGCGGTCGACGAGGTCTCTTTCACGGTCGAGGCCGGATCGCTGGTGACGCTGCTAGGGCCGAGCGGGTGCGGCAAAACGACGACGCTGCGGATGATCGCCGGGTTGGAGATGGTGACGGCCGGGCGCATTTTGATCGGCGATCAGGACGTAACCTCGCTGCCGGCGACGGACCGCGATGTGAGTATGGTGTTTCAGTCCTACGCGCTGTTCCCCCATATGAACGTCATCGAAAATGTCTCATATGGCCTGGTGGTGAGCGGGATGGCGAAACCGGTGGCGCGGGAGAGAGCGGAAGAAGGCCTGACACAGGTGGGACTTGCCGGTTACGGCAACCGCCTGCCAAGCGAGCTTTCCGGCGGCCAGCAGCAGCGCGTGGCCGTGGCCCGCGCCCTGGTTCTAGAGCCGCAGGTACTGTTGTTCGATGAGCCCCTGTCCAACCTGGACGCCAAGCTGCGGCGGCGGGTTCGCGAGGATATCCGCGAACTGCAACAAAATCTGCATATGACTTCCGTCTATGTAACCCACGATCAAGAAGAAGCCCTGGCCGTTTCCGACCGCGTTATCGTCATGCGCAATGCCGAAATCGCGCAAGAAGGCACACCGCATGACCTTTATGAATGGCCATTGGACGTGTTCGTTGCCGATTTCGTCGGCGATGCAAATGTGATAAGATGCGAAATTACTCGTATTGACGGTCTGGAAGCAACGGTTCGGCTGGGTGGCACTGAGCGCCGGCTACCACATCGAGATCTGCCGGTTGGCGAAGCCAATCTGGCGATCCGGCCGGAAGCCATCAGGCTGAACACGGAGCCGTCTGCGACCGCCATTGCGGGGAGTGTGCGTAAGGCTGTCTATTTGGGTAGCCACATCGAATATGCGGTCGACACAGACATCGGGGAATTGTTCGTCAGCGATTCTCGGGACGGCCAGGCGATTACCGCCGGCAGTTCGGTTTCGGTCACGTTGGCCGAACGTGGCGTGGTTCTCGTTCGGCCTTAATTCGTGTTATTCAATTTTGCGCTTGTTCGACGCGTTTTCTAACGTCCAAACATGTCCGTTAGAACGGAAAAAGCTCTAGGAGGTTCGTCATCGGCGGGACTGAAGTATTGCTCAATATCGCGGGCGGCGTGGCGCTGCTGCTTTGGGGCATCCGCATGGTGCGTACCGGCGTTACGAGAGCCTTTGGCGCGGCGCTAAGGCGGACATTGGCGAGCGGTACAAAAAATCGAATGCGGGCCTTCGGTATGGGGCTCGGCGTGACCTTCCTGCTGCAGAGCAGCACCGCAACCGCGTTGATTATAGCGTCCTTCGCCGGCCGCGGTCTGATCGCGGCCTCGGCGGCGCTTGCCGTCATGCTGGGTGCCGATCTCGGCACGACCCTGGTGGCGCAGGTGCTGTCGCTCAATTTGAGCCTGCTGTCACCGGTACTCATCCTGGCGGGCGTGGTGGCGTTCAGGAGTGCGGGCAGTGGACGGCCAAGGCATCTGGGCCGGGTGGCAATCGGCCTTGGCCTGATGCTGCTGGCGCTGAAGCTGGTGGTCGCGGGCTCGGCGCCGCTGCGGGATTCGGAACTGCTGGGCATGCTGGTCATGCCACTGGCCAGCGCCCCTGTTCTGGCGGTCCTGCTCGCCGCACTGCTGACATGGCTGGCGCATTCCAGTTTGGCCATTATCCTGCTGATCATGTCACTGGCCGCGAGTGGCGTGGTACCTGTCGACCTGGCTCTGATCTTCGTCGTGGGTGCGAATATGGGCGGCGCCCTGCCGGCCGTGGTGATGACCCTGGGGGGAGGATCGCTGGCGCGCCGGGTGCCGGTGGGCAACCTGATCATGCGGGTTACCGGCGGTATCGCGGTGCTGCCGCTGCTGGGGCTGATCGGGCCGGTCTTGGCCAGTCTGGACGGCGACGCGGCCCGCCAAGTGGTGAATTTTCACACGGCTTTCAATCTGGCGCTGGCGTTGGTGTTTTTGCCGCTGGTGTCTTTTGTGGAGAAACTCTGCGTGAAACTGATGCCGGTGTCGGTGAACAAAGAGGACCCGGCGAAACCGCGCTATCTCGATGAAGGCGCGTTGGATACGCCGACCGTCGCGCTGGCCAGTGCCGCGCGTGAGACGCTGCGCATGGGTGATCTGGTGGAGCGCATGCTCGCCGACACAATTGAGGTGTTTCGGCGCGACGACGAAAAAATGGTGCGCGAGATCGAGGAAAGAGACAATGCGGTCGACCGCCTGCATGAGGCGATCAAACTCTATCTGACAAAGGTCTCAAACGAGGCGCTGGATGCCAAGGAGAGCCTGCAATATGTCGAGGTGCTGACCTTCACCACCAACCTGGAGCATATCGGCGATATCATCGATAAGAATTTGATGGAACTGGCGGCGAAGAAAATTCGCAACCGGCTGAGTTTCTCCGAAGCCGGCTGGAAAGAGATCACCAACATGCACAAGCAGGTCGTGCATAATATGCAACTGGCGTTCAACGTGTTCCTAACCCGGGACGTAAAGCTGGCGCGGCAGTTGCTGCGTGAGAAAGTCAATTTGCGGGATGCGGAGTGGTCGGCGGCGGAGAGCCACTTCGACAGGTTGCGGGCGCGGCGGCCCGAAACGGTGGAGAGCAGCGGTTTGCATCTCGATCTTATTCGCGACCTGAAACGGATTAACAGCCACCTGACTTCCGTCGCCTATCCCATTCTCGAGGAAGCGGGAGAGCTGCGGACGAGCCGGCTGCGACAGATCACGACAGACGCCCCGGACGGACCCGCGGCGCTGAAGGATCAACCGGAGAGTTAGGCCCGGCCTCAGACATGGGATCCGGGTAACGCCACAATCAGGGTCGCTTGTATTTCGACGAAGGCTGCCCGTTCGACCATTGCCAGGTCGGGAGGATTGACTTTTGGTGTTCCCAGGCATAGAACAAACTAGGAACATGAACCAAGCCCTTTTAAATATTCTGCGGCAGCAGGTTGCCGCACTTGAGCGCACGGGGTGGGCCGGCGCGGGGCGGCTCGATGGGCGGGCCGGGTTGCCGGCGGCGGATGGCGGGGTGGCGCCGGCCGTGCGCTTCGGGGTCGAGGCGGTGGATGGGCATTTGCCGTGGGGGGGGCTGCCGGGGGGCTGTTTGCATGAGGTGAATGATGGCTGGGCGCCGCCGGGCGGTTTCTCGCGGCACCAGCCGAGCGGTGCGGCGAGCGGTTTTGTGGCGGCGCTGCTGGCGCGCCTGAGCCGGCGTGGGGGGCGCCCGGTGGTGTGGATTACCCGGCAAGAAAGCCTCCATGCGCCCGGCCTTTTGGGTTTCGGGTTGGCGGCTGAAAACCTCATTGCGGTTACCGCCAGGGATAAGGATGAAGCGCTATGGGCGATGGAAGAGAGCCTGCGCGCGGACTGTGTCGGCGCGGTCGTCGGCGAGGTGGCGCAGGTGGACCTGACCGCCAGCCGGCGCTTGCAACTCGCCGCCGAGGCCGGCGGCAGTGTGGGGGTGTTGTTGCTGCCCGCCCCGACAAAAGAAAAAGACGAGGCGGCGTTGGCGCCCTCCGCCGCCGTCACGCGCTGGCGCGTTGGCGCGGCACCCAGTGCGTCAGTGCACGGGTTGGAGAAATTAGTGGGGGCGGTTCGCTGGCAGGCAGAGCTCTTGCGCTGCCGTGGCGGGGCACCGCGATCCTGGTGTTTGGAGTGGTGCCGTGAGACGCGTGGTTTCGCTTTGGCTGCCCCGCTTCGCGACCGACCGGTGGTGCCGGCGCGCGGATCGGGAGCTGGCGAAGAACCGCACGCCCTGGCGGGCTAGGCCCCTCGTTACTATCGCGCCGTGGTCCCCGGGCGACGGCGTGGTGAATGTCGCCAAGCTGGCGGCGCGGGGGCGTAGCCATACCGGCTTGCGGCTGATCGCCGTCAATGACGCGGCGGCGAGCGCCGGGCTGTATCCGGGTAAGAGTCTGGCCGACGCGCGGGCGTTGGAGCCGGGGCTGCACGCCATCGATGCCGATCCCGTGGGAGATAGCCGGGCCTTGGCCGGGCTAGCGGACTGGTGCGGACGCTATAGCCCATGGACCGCCGCGACCGGGTTGGAGGGGGATGGCTCCGGCGGTATCTGGATCGATATCAGCGGTTGCGCCCATTTGTTCGGTGACGAGGCAGCGCTGCTCGCCGATTTGCGGGGCCGGCTGGCGCGGCTGGGTTACAGTGCCCGTGTGGGGGTGGCCGATACGCCCGGTGCGGCCTGGGCAGTGGCTCGTTATGGGCACCGCGCTAACGTGCCGGCAGATGGACAAGAGGCTGCCTTGCGCGGCTTGCCGATTGCCGGGCTGCGCCTGCCCGGCGCGCTGATTGGGGATCTCGACCGGCTTGGGCTGCGCCAAATCGGTGACTTGCTGGCCCTGCCACGGGGTGGGCTGGCGGCGCGCTTTGGTTCTGTCCTGACGCAGCGTCTGGACCAGGCCCTGGGGCGGGTCACCGAGCCGATTTCGCCACGCCAGCCGCAGCCCTCTTTACGCGTGCGGATGAATTTTGCCGACCCCGTAGGCCGCCCGGAAGATATCGCGGCGGCGGCGCAACAGTTGCTCGATGTCCTGATGAAAAAACTCGATGAGCTTGGGCGTGGTGTGCGGCGGCTGATGCTGACACTCAACCGCAGCGACGGCCGGGTGGACACTCTCGAGATCAGAGCCAACCGCGCCAGCCGGGACGCGGTGCATCTGTGGCGGCTGCTGGAGGAAAAATTGGCGCGGATGCCGGAAGATACCAGTGAAGATAATCTGGTGGATCTGCTGATCCTGGGGGTGCTGCGCAGCGAGCCCCTCGCCGCCCGTCAGACAAAGCTGGCCGGAGGGCATCGTGGCGACGCGCCGCAAACCGCCGCTGCCGGGCTGGTGGACCGGTTGAGCAACCGCCTGGGCGGCGACAGGGTGGTGCAGTTCCAGGCGCGGGAGAGCCATTTGCCGGAACGGGCACAATTGGCCATCCCGGCGCTGACAGGTTCCCTGACCACAGCACACCCGGCACCGGAGCGGCCGCGGCCGCCACGTCTGCTGCCCCGTCCGGAGCCGATTAGCGCGGTTGCCCCGGTACCCGACGATCCGCCGGTGATGTTCAACTGGCGCGGCCGCCGCTATCGGGTGGCGCGCGCCGACGGACCGGAGCGGCTGGCGGCGGAATGGTGGCGCGCCACCGCCCCTCTGGGCGAAGAAACGCGCGACTATTACCAGGTGGAGGATGACAGCGGTCAGCGGTTCTGGCTGTACCGCGCCGGTCCCTATGAAGCGGATTCAGCACCGCCGCAATGGTTCCTGCATGGGTTTTTTGCCTAATCGCGAAACGCTTTGCGTTCCTGCAGGCGCAAACCCGATGCCGCCAAAATGCCAAGCGCTATCAATCCAGCACCCGCCAGGTGATAGATGAACAGTTTTTCGCCTAAGAAAACGATGGCCAGAAATGTCGCGAAGACGGGGACCAGGTGCATGAAGGGGCCGGCGCGGGCGGCGCCAACCTCGCCAATACCGCGATTCCAGAACAGGTAACCAAGGGCCGAGGCGAAAACCGCCAAAAACGCCAAGCCCGCGAGGTTCTGCAAACCCACCGTAAAGCCACCGACCTGGCTGTATTCCCAGATATAGACCGGGATAAGTAGAGCAAAGCCGATGCACATGACGCCGACCAAGAGCACCACGGGCGGCAGTTCGGCAGGGCGGCGTTTTAGGAGCACGGAATAAAACGCCCAGAGTGGAAAAGCGACCATCATCCACAGGTCGCCGCGGTTGAATTGCAACTGCCTGAGGACCGAAAGATCGCCGCGGCCAACCAGCACCAGGACACCGATAAAAGACAGGCAGATGCCGGCGATCTGGCGCTTGCTGAGGGTATCGCGGGTCAGAATGTAGGCGAATAACGGGATTGCCAGCGGGGTCAAGGCCATGAACAGTGCTGCGTTAATCGCCGTGGTCGATGTCAGGGCAATGTAGACAGAGCTATGAAAGGCGCTGATGCCGGTCAGACCCAATATCAGCAGCAGCGGCCAGTTGGCGACCATGACCCGCCGATGGTGCCAGACCGGACCCAGAGTGAAGGGCAGCAGGACAACCAGCGCCCCAAAAAACCGCCAAAAAGTCATGGCGACCGGCGGGACATCGATGGATAGAGCCCTCCCAACGACAAAATTGCTACCCCAGAACAGGGCCGTGGCCGTGAGCAAGACGTAAGGGGAGATCCTTAGGCGCATGAGTCCCGTGTTGCCTGGTCGAGGGGGACGCAGCTTAGCAGGCTGCTGAAGAAGTCTGCTAGACGAAGACAGGGGCCCGGGTCACCATGCCTCGCCCCTGCTTGCATTGGAGGCAGTCAGGCCGTCGCCTTTTCCTGGATCATCTGGACGACAGGGCCGTAGCCGTGTTTCGCAATCATGCCGCCGGCCTGGGCGAAAACCTCCGCCGAGCCCTTGATGCCAAATCCGTCCGCCAACCGATTGAGATAGGAGAATAACGATACGACGTTGATTACATCCTCGACCGTCTGTTCGGACCAACCGGCCTGGCGCAGGGCGTCTATATCCGTTTGCACGACCGCGCCGGGGTTTTGGGTCAGTTTGGTGGCAAAGGCCAGCACCGGCGCCATCTTAGGGTCGGCGACCACGTCATCACCGGCACCCAGATTCGTAAGAACAGCCTCATGGGAGCCGACACAATAGTGGCAGTCGTTGAGCCTGGATACGTGCAGCGCGATGGTTTCACGCTGTGGTTTCGATAGCTCCGACGCCTCATCGTTCATGATGCCCGCCATGAGCTGGGCAAATGGCAGGTAGCGGCGGGGATCGCGCATGAAAACATCGACAATCCCCTGGAAGCCGCTGGAGTAGCTGAGAAATGACATGGGCATAATCCTGTGTTACGTTACGGTGCGTATTTTATTTTTTTGTTTACGTTACGCCTCGTAATATATCCTCCTGGAACCAATTGGCAATAGGAAAATGCCGGAGCCGTCAACGCCTGCCCGTAAACCCGGCCGCCCGCGCAGCGAGGAAGCCCATCAGGCGCTGCTTGATGCGACCGCGCGCCTGATGGCGGAGATGCCGATCCGCGATATCACCATCGGCGGCATTGCCAAAGAGGCGGGGGTTGGCAAACCGACGATCTATCGCTGGTGGGATTCGAAATGTGCGCTGGTCATGGATGCCTTTCTGGCGACGGCGGCGCCCAAGGTCGCCGTCCCGAAGAATGATTCCTCGGCGGCCTGTCTGGCCCTACAGGCAAAGCGCGTGATCAGGCTGCTGCGCGGTCGCTCCGGCAGAATCGTCGCCGAGATGGTCGGCGAGGGCCAATACGACCCGCATATTCTCGAAGAATTCCGCGACCGTTTCTTCTCGCAACTGCTGGCGCCGGCCCGCACTGTTATCGAGCGGGGTAAGGAAAGCGGCGAGTTTGACGCAGGGCTCGATACGGATCTTGTGCTCGATCTCATATACGGCCCAATCTATTACCGGCTGCTCATCGGGCATCAGCCCCTCAACGAGGCCTTCGCCAAGGCGTTGCCGGAGCGGGTTGCACGGGCGCTCACCGCCGCCGGCAACGGGGTGGCGGCCTAAAAGTCGATCAAGACCGGACGCCCGGATTGTTGGTCCCAACACCAGGCGGGGGCACCGGATTGGATTTCGGTGCCGCCGACCCAGCGGTCGACCGGCGCGATTTGTAGCCAGTTGACGTGGCTCTCGAGCAGGTCGATGCCGGTTTGCGTCAGGTGCATGACATTGCGCCACCAATCCCGCCCGCCGCTTTCCTTTTCGTGGGTGATGGCCGGATTGGGGGCCGCTGCCAGACGACGCAGAATGATGTTGTAGAAACCTAGGTCGCCCATGAATACGAGAGGTTCATAATTGTTGGTGTAACGGCCAAAGAGGCGGCCACCGGTCATGGGCCCTTCCCGCTTGAGGATGGTCAGGGCCAATTGCTCGGAGAGGCCGAGGCCGTTGGTGCTGGCGGGCAGCTCGCGAAGCTGGCGCAAGATCGCCGGGGCCATGGGGGGCAGTTGCGGCGTGCCCGGCGCGACCAGATCAAATAGGGCCTCGGGTGTGGGTTGAATGAGGGCGTGCCAAGCCTGCTGGCCGAGGCCGTATTGGGCCATGGTTACGGGCCGGCGCCCGGGCCAGAGTCGGCGTAACGCTTCGGGAGGCAACTCGCCAAGGCCGTGGAAGTCGGTAACGCCGGGATAGCCGGTGCAGCATATGAGATCGACCTGGATGGGGCGGCGGGACGGTTTGGCAAACCAGTCGAGCAGGAAAATCAGGCAGAGCTGGTCATAGGCGTCATGCTCGAACCAGAAACAGACGCGGTCATAGCCGGGCGCTTTATCAAGACCGGCGAACTCCTCGGTGAGTCTGGCGCGGGCGGCGTCCTCGGATTGGCCAAAACCCACCGAGGCGAGAAAGCGGGCGCCGGTGTCGATGAAATTGGAGATGGGGTCGGCGCTGGGCGCGGGGCCATGGACGAAGGGATAAGCGAAGCTCAAATAATCTCCCCGGAAACCGGCGATGGCCAGGCCATCGCGGATATCCGAACCGCAGCGAATATGCAGGGTGCGGGCATCGCCGTCGAGGGCCGATGGCGAACCGGATCGCAGGGCCGCTTGTTCAATTGCCGTCGCCTGGGTGTGGGCCTTGAGGCCCTCCCACTTGGTGAAACCGAGTTCCCGGGCGATGGTCCGCTGGGCGTCGGCGAGCTTCGCGGGATGCTGGTTTTTGGCCGCTAAGCGCGCCAGAGCCTCCGGGTCATCGGCTTGCCATGCTTTTAGCAGTTCCTTGGCGCGCTTTTTCTGCTGCTCAAGGTTGAGGGAGGGGTAATAGTCGAGGCGGCGGCTGGACATGGCGGCGGCGCGCGCCGCGAGGCGTTCGATCATGACGATCTCCTTGACAAATTGTCCTGGCGCCCGCCGAACAGGATCAAGGAAATCGGTATCTCGATTGGCATTTGATGGGCGCAGCCCTTCCCGCGGGCGGGGCGCTGTCAAATCAGCGCCCTTGATGACTAAGCCCAGCGGTGGGTCGGGTCAAGGGGCGCATGTTTTGAGGAGCGACCCGCGAGATCGGCGGTGGATCGACGACGGTCAAAGGTAACAATTTCGGTGAATTACCGAGTCTAACCCGCTTGAGACATCCGGCCGGTGCGAACGAGTGCTACCTATGCTTTGCACATCGTATAACATGGCGCGGGGGAATTTACTGGAGGACGGGCGTGGCCGAAAGACGTGTTCAGCGCAGGCTTGCCGCAATTGTTGCCGCCGATTTGGTTGGATACTCACGCCTCGTCGGTGACGACGAGGAGGGCACAATCGCGCGCCTCACGGCGTTACGTGAAGAACTGATCTATCCGAGCGTTGCGCATGACCATGGGCGGGTCGTCAAATCCATGGGTGACGGGTTCCTCATCGAATTCCCCAGCGTTGTCAACGCATTACGCAACGCGGTAGAGCTTCAGCGAGAGGTGGCCGAGCGCAATGCCGACCAGCCTGAAGACCGGCGGATGGAGTTCCGCGTCGGCATCAACCTGGGCGACATCGTCATGGATGGCGACGATATATTGGGGGACGGGGTGAATGTCGCCGCGAGGATCGAGGCGCTCGCCGATCCAGGCGGTATCTGCCTCTCCGGCGCGGCGTACGGCCAGGTCGAGGGCAGGCTAGGCCTTGCCTTCGACGATCTGGGCGAGCACACCGTCAAGAACATCAAGAAACCGATCCGGGTCTACCGCGTGAGGCCGGATGGCGCGGCCGCGGCGGCCAGAGCAACGCCGCCGCGCGGGGGCCTGGGGATGGCGCCACTGGACAAGCCGTCGATCGCCGTGCTGCCCTTCGACAACATGTCCGATGATCCGGAACAGGAATATTTCGTCGACGGTATGGTCGAAGACATTATCACAGCGCTTTCTCGGTTTGACTCACTGTTCGTAATCGCTCGCAATTCGAGCTTCGTCTACAAGGGCCGCGCGGTCGACGTGCGGCAAGCAGCGCAAGAGTTGGGCGTGCGCTACGTGTTGGAAGGGAGTGTCCGCAAGGCGGGCAACCAAGTCCGCGTTACCGGCCAGCTGATAGAAGGGGCAACCGGTACCCATCTATGGGCCGACCGATTTGATGGCCGCCTGGAGGATATTTTCGAACTGCAGGACAATATTACGGTGGGCGTGGTCGGCGCCATCGAGCCGGCCTTGCGCAAGGCGGAGATAGAACGCTCGAGGCGCAAACCGCCAGAAAACCTCTTGGCCTACGACTATTACATGCGGGCGCTTCCACACGCGTACGCCTTCACTCCCGACGACAATATACAGGCCGCCGACCTGCTGGATCGAGCGATCGGGCTCGATCCGCGGTTCGCGGAGGCTTTGGCCTGCGCGGCTTGGTGCCGGGAACAACGGGTCGTGCGGGGCTGGCCGACGGCGCAGCCGGACGATGTGGAGACCGGGGTTGCACTGGCGCGGGCAGCAATCGCCACCGAGAGCGAAAATGCCAACGCGATCGCGATGGCCGGTTTCGTCTTGGGCATGTTAGGACGGGAGTATGATCCGGCGCTGCGCGCGGTTAAACGGGCGCTCGACCTCAATCCCAATGCCGGCATGGTGTCAATGCTGGCCGGTATGGCGAACGTGTTTTTTGGCGATCTGGGTGTCGCGCTCGATTGCCTGGAGCGCAGCCGACGCTTGAGCCCGTCCGATCCGCAGGCTCACTTCCATCTGTTCGGAATCAGTTGTATTTATTTGCTCTCGGGTCGGTACGAAGACGCCCTTGCCTTCGCGACCAAGGCGCTCGGCGTGAACGCGGAATGGGATTCGGGCTATTGGATCCTGGCCGCCGCTTTGGCCTATTTGGGGCGAGCCGCCGAGGCTAAAGAGGCGGTGTCAAAGCTGTTAACGCTTGCACCCGGCGTGACGCTCTCGCGCCTACGGGCGCAATTGCCGATACGCGACCAGGAACGGCTCGAAATTTTGCTGGAGGGCATGCGCACGGCTGGATTGCCGGAATAACCAAAATTCGCTGGAATGCCGCCGGTGGTTAATCCGCGACATGTAGGGGCCTCGCGGCCTCGTCGACCTCCTGTACCTTGCCCGCTTGATAAAGCTCGCTTAGCAGTTCGGGCCGCGCCAGGCCGTCGGCAATGCGGGCCTCCAGGGCCGTTTCGGCCTCGCGGATGGAGGGTAGCAGGGCCACGACGGAGGCAAGCCCTGTACGGGGTATGACGACGACCCCTTCCCTGTCGCCGACGATGACGTCACCCGAAGCGACAGCGACGCCGCCCAACGTGATCGGCAGGCCGACCGAACCCGGCCCGTTGCAGGCCGGCGAGTTTGGCGATACGCCGCGCGAAAAAACCGGCAGGCCGACGGCGTTAATGCCTTCGACATCGCGCAGCAGGCCATCGGTCACCAGAGCCCGCACGCCGGCGTTGCGGGCCATGCCCATGATGCGGTCGCCGATCAGCGCGGTCACGACGCAAGCGTCGGTCGAGGCGACGATCACGTCGCCGGGTTGGGCGAGGGAGAGCGCGGCGATCACGGCCAGATTGTCGGCCGGGCCGCAGGCGCAGGTGAGTGCCGTGCCAAAGAAGGCGGGGTGGGGACTGCCGGCGTCGGGCAGCGGCTTGATGCGATAGTCCATGGCCCCTCGCCCGCCCAGAGCATCGGCCACATAACTGGTGGACACAGCTTCGAGGGCCGCGAGCAGCTCCGGGTCGGGGCGTTCAAAGTCGCGGCGCAGTGTCAGGACCGGCGGTGCCTCGATCATGGATCGCCCCTCCGCACCAAACTCAAAGTGAGCGCCGGGTTTTTGTCAGACGCCCTTCTCGGTGGTCGGATCAATCATCTTTCTGATAGGTGTGATCTTCGTTGCCGGAAAACCACTGATTTCCGCATGCCTGTGAATCATGTCTTCGTCTTTCGCCAGATAGACACAGAATGTCTTGTCGGCGGCGACAAAACTCTCGACCCACTGAATGTCCGGAGCCAATTGGGCAAGAGCCTCGTTGGACTTTGCCGCCGCACCGGCCAGCTGCTCACGGTCGAGGGATCCGACCTCTGGTATGTCCCGCTCAATGATGTACTTGTTTAACGTCATGTCATTCTCCCCTGGAGCCGCTTTTGCGGCTGTTTCTGCCCGAGCCTATCTAACACTGAAATGGATGTGTTGGCGAATAGGTTTGTGGAAAATTCAGTGGGCGGCTTTAGGCGCGGCGCTGACCAGGAAGCAATCACACGTTATCTTATGGCGGGGAGACCCGGACCATAAAATTCCCTGCCCGACTTGCTCACCGCCCCATATTGATATAGAACATATCATGAACATGATGGACTATGTGGAACTCCAGGTCACCAGTAACTTCAGCTTTTTGCGGGGGGCGTCGCATGGGGAGGAGTTGGTGCGGACGGCCGCTGCCTTGGGGCATGGGGCGGTGGGGATTGCCGATCGGAATACGTTGGCGGGGGTGGTGCGGGCGTTTATGGCGGCGCGGGATGTTGGGATTCGTCTGGTTGTGGGGGCGCGGCTGGATTTGGAAGACGGGCCGTCGATGCTTTGTTTTCCCAGCGACCGGGCGGCCTATGGGCGCTTGTCGCGGTTGCTGACCCTGGGCAAGCGGCGGGCGGAGAAAGGGTCTTGCCGGCTGACGCTGGAGGATGTCGGCGATTACGGCGACGGGCAGATTATCGTCGTGATTCCGCCGGACTGGGCGCCGGGGGATGACGGAGGTGGGCCGGGGGATGTTTTTGTCAAACAGCTTGAAGGGTTGAAAGCCGTCTTTGGGGACCGGTGTTATTTGGCGGCCAGTCATCTTTATCGGGGCGACGATGGGCGGCGGCTGGCGCTGTTGCATGGGGTGAGCGGGGCGTGCGGGACGCCGATGGTGGCGACCAATGATGTGCATGCCCATGGGGCGTCACGGCGGGTGTTGCAAGATGTTCTGACCTGCATACGCGAGCATTGCACGATCGACGAAGCGGGCTACCGGCTGG
>QIGO01000048.1 GCA_003230015.1 Alphaproteobacteria bacterium
TTCACTTGCGTTCACTCCATGTGCTCTAGCTTGTTGTTTTGGCGCATTTTCTTATCGTTCAAACGGATCCGTTTGAACGGAAAAAGCTCTAATCCCAGACAAAGGCCGGCAGCACGTGGTCGGGGGTATGGCCGACCTCGGCGCAGAGTGCTTTAAGGCGCGCCGGGTCAGCGGCTTGGCCGAATTCTATGCCAAGCTCGTCGGCGTGGATGCCGCCAAGAAGCAGGATCGAAGCGGCGCCAGCGGCCGAGGCGGCGGCAATATCGGTGCGCAAGGCGTCGCCGACCATCACGGCCCGGCTGGCGTCCGTGGCGCCAAGTTTGGCGAGGCAGTTTTCCAGGGTTGGCCGATGGGGTTTGCCATGCCAACGCACATCGCCGCCGAGGTCGTTTTCATAGTGGGTGCCCAGAGTACCACCGCAAAACTCCCGGCGGCCGGCGCGCAGCACGACCAGGTCCGGGTTGGCGCAGACCATCTTGAGGCCGCGATCGGCCACTGCCTGCAGAATCGGTGCGTAGTCGGCCAAGGTATCCCCGGACCGCTCGAGGCCAGTGCAGAGTACGAAATCGGCATCGGCCAAGTCATCGACGCGGTCAAGGCCAGGGTTATTAAGCATTTCGGAATCGCGGTTGGGGCCGATGTGGAAACAACGGCGGCCAAGGGAGCGGTACCAATCGTCGGGCCGATGGGCGATGGCCTGCCAGGCTTCCTCGCCGGAACTCCAAACGAAATCATACAGGCCCGTGGGGATACCGATGCGGTTCATGCTCTGCTCGACGATTTCGGCGCGGCGCGGCGCATTGGACAGAATACCGATGCGACAGCTCGTCTTACGCAATTGGGTCAGGCATTCGACGGCGTTGGGCAGCGGCTGCACCCCGTCATGGAGCGTGCCCCACAGGTCGAGCACGAAATAGTCATATTTGTTGGCCAGAGCCGCAACTCCGGTCAATAATCCTGGTTGCATGGGTCTTCCGCGGTGATTCAAAAATGGCCGCGATGTTGTGCCACGCCGGGGCGCCGGTTGGAAGCGATTGATAGACCGCCGGGCAAGCGGCAAAGGAATTAAGACTTGGACCCCAAAATAGCCGGGCTGGTGCTGCTGGCCGCCCTCATGCATGCAAGCTGGAACGCGCTGGTCAAGGCGAAGGCCGACTCCTTGGTCATGATGGCGCTGGTGACGGGGAGTTCCGGCCTGCTGGCCCTGACCGCGTTACCGTTGCTGCCGCTGCCGGCGGCGGAAGCGTGGCCGCTGCTGTTGTTGTCCGTGGTTTTGCATACGGGTTACGGGCTGTTTCTGCTGTCGGCCTATGCCCATGGGGACCTGGGACAGGTCTATCCGGTGGCCCGGGGTGCGGCACCGGCACTGGTCGCGTTGTTTTCGGTGTTGGTGCTGGGTGAGCAGCTCAGCCCCGGCGGGCTGGCCGGGGTGGCGGTGATCTCGGCGGCGGTGATCAGCATGGCCTTCCGCGGCGGCGTGTCCGTGCGCGACGACCCCAGGGCGTTGCTCTATGCGCTGGGTACCGCCGGCTTCATCGCCAGCTACACGATCACCGACGCCCTGGGGGCCCGTGCCGCGGGTTCGGCCCACAGCTATACCATGTGGCTGTTTGCTCTCGATGGGGTGCCGATCGCGGCCATTGCCATTTGGCGGCGCGGCTGGCCGGGTATTGCAATCGCGCGGCTGCATTGGCGTTCCGGCTTGGCGGGCGGGGCGCTGTCGCTGGGCGCCTATTGGCTGGTGATCTGGGCCATGACATTGGGGCCGATGGCACCGGTGGCGGCATTGCGCGAGACCAGCGTCATCTTCGCGGCGATTATCAGCACAGTCGTGCTGCGGGAGCGGTTCGGTATGTGGCGGTTTGCCGCCGCCGGGATGGTGGCGCTGGGCGTGCTGATCATGCGAATTTGACTAGTCGTCGCGGCTGAGGCGTGGCTCGCCGAATAGATAGCCCTGACCGAAGTCGATATTGAAGTCGAGGAGTTCGCGCAAATCCTCCTCTTTTTCAATCTTTTGCACGATGAGATCGATGCCCTCGCGGTCGAGGCGGCGCTTGAGATCGCGAATATCGACCTCGCTGCTGCCCTGGTTGAGCTGGCCGAGCAAGTGGTCGGCGTCGATGCGCAAAAAACGGAACTGCGCGGTGGCCAGGGCACTGTAGTTCATATTGAAATGGGTCACCCCGTCGAGGGAAAACCGGAATCCCAAATCGGCCAAACGCCCGAGTTTGCGCAGCAGTGCGTTGTCGGCAGCCTGGACGTCCTCCTGGCGGAACTCGAATACCAGCATCGGCGCCAAATCGTCGTTCTCGGCGACAAACTCGAGGAAATCGTCGAAAAATTCTTCGTCGGCCAAGCTGTCGTGAGAGATGTTGCAGAAAAACAGGGTGCTGAAATTACGCTTCTGGGTGCGGCGAATGAGCTGAACACAGCGGAATAACAGCATGTTGTCGATGGCCGTGACCAAGCCCTCACGCCGTGCCAGCTGAATATATTGCTCGGGAACGATAACCGTGCCTTGGTTGTCGCGGACACGGGTGAAACATTCGTAATAGCGGGTCTTGCGCTGGGGCAGACTGACGACCGGCTGCAAATAGACGTCGACGCGGTCGAGCCGCAGGCCTTCGCGCAGTATGGCAAGGGCCCGGTCCTCGTCAATATCCTCGACGATTTGCGGCATGTCCGGCCGCGGCTGGTTGACCATTTTGGGCGGCGGCATGGGCATGACGTCGGCCGGTGTTTCCTGCTCCGGAACCGGAGGTGCAATAGCCGACGGTGGGGCAGCGGCACGGCCGCTGGGGAATTTCTCGATCAAACCCTGGAGTAATCTGACCTCGGCAATGACATCGGAAACACGTTTGGCGTCACGCTTGGAAGTTGCCACCATGGCATCGCGAAGCTGGCTCGATTGGTCATAGACCTGATCGACATCTTCGGCGAGGCGGTTATAGGCCTCGCGAACCGTCGAAAAATGATCGCTGACAACCCGGTAGCGGAAGCCCTGGACAATAACGAAATGCACAAAACCGGCGATAATGAGCAAGAAGCCGCCGACAAGGGGGGTCAACTCGGGCGCAACCATGGCGATCCGCCCCGGCGCCACGACGGAGGCGACGATTGCCGCGGCGGTATACGTCCCGATGATGGCTAGGTGCAGGAGGAAAGACATGGTTCCCTGGTCGGCAGATTCCCAGCCTGCCGCGCAAGGCTTGCGATATGGTTAACGAGAGGTGATTGGGAGCAGGGACTCAGCCAGGGTTGCCCAATAGCTGGCGCCAATGGGGAGGATTTCGTCGTTAAAGTCGTAATGGGGGTTATGGAGCATACAACCGCCGTCGCCGGGGCCGTTGCCGACCCAGATATAACAACCGGGACGCTCGTTGAGCATGTAGGCGAAGTCCTCGGACCCCATCATCGGGGTCGGGTTATTGTCCACCGAGGCGGCGCCGACAACGCCGGCGGCGGCGGCGGCGGCACTTTCGGTTTCGGCGGCGGTGTTGATCGTGGCGGGGTAGCGGCGCTCGTACCAGACCGCCGCATTGGCGCCGTGGGCGGCGCAAACGCCATCGACAATGCGCTTGATGGCCGGTTCGAGGGTATCGCGGACCTTGGCGTCGAAACTACGGCAGGTGCCGCGCAGAACGACTTCGTTGGGGATGACATTCCAGGTGTCGCCGCCATGGATCTGGGTGATGCTGACAACCACGGCATCGAGGGGGTCGGTGGCGCGGCTGGCAATGGTCTGTAGGGCGGCAACAATCTGGCTGGCAACAATCACCGAGTCGACGCCCTGATGGGGCATGGCGGCATGACTGCCGCGGCCGGTGACGGTGATTTCGAAAATGTCGAACGCGGCCATCATCGGTCCCGGCCGAACCGCAAACTGGCCGACAGGAATGCCGGGCACATTGTGCATGCCATAGACGGACTCAACCGGGAATTTCTCGAACAAGCCTTGTTCGATCATGACCCGGGCGCCACCTTCATTTTCCTCGGCGGGTTGGAAGATGAAATAAATCGTGCCGTCGAATTTTTTCGATTGGGCCAGGTAGTGAGCGGCGCCGAGCAGCATGGTCGTGTGCCCGTCATGGCCGCAGGCATGCATCTTGCCGTCATGGAGGGAGCGGTGATCGAAGCTGTTCTTCTCCAAAATATCCAACGCATCCATATCGGCGCGCAAACCAATCGCCCGATTGCCGGAGCCGGCCTTAAGGCGGCCGACGACTCCGGTTTCGGCGAGGCCCTGGTGAACCTCCAAGCCAAAATCACGCAGTTTTTCGGCGACGATGGCGGCCGTGCGCGTCTCCTCGAAGGCGGTTTCGGGGTTGGCGTGGATATCGCGCCGCCACGCCGTCATCTGGGGGTGAAGTGCTGCAATCTCCGGCTTTATGCCCATTGTCTTCCCTATTCAGTTAACCCGGGCCAGCGACCGGTCCACCAACAGGCCGTTCTTGATGACGGCGCGGTGGTGGACCGGCTCGGCGATCTTGGCGATGTCTTGGGTGGGGTCGCCATCGACGATGAGGAAATCCGCCTGCTTACCCTGGGCGATGCGGCCTTGAGCGGGCAGTTGCATCAAGTCGGCGGCGGTTGCCGTCGCGGCTTTGATGGCATCCTTGGGCGGGATGCCGATGGCGACCATCAGGGCCAGCTCCTGGCCATTCTGACCGTGGTGATTGAAGGGCGTGCCGGCATCGGTGCCCATGGCGATGAGGCCGCCGGCGTCATGAAATGCCTTGATGGACCGCTTATGGATTTCGCTGACGCGAGTGGCCTTCTCAATGACATAGTCGGCGACGGCGTCTGCACGGGCGATGATATTGTCGATCGCGGCGAGGGTGGGTACGAGATAGGTGCCGTTTTCGAGCATTTCGGCAATGCACCGCTCATTGATGAATATGCCATGCTCGATGGATGTGACGCCGCCGCGAACGGCGTTGAGCACGCCCTCGGCACCTTGGGCATGGCTGGCCGTGGGGCGATGGAAGCGTTTGGCTTCGCCGATGCCGGCGGCCATTTCCGGGGCCGAATAGTGGGCGTCCTCGGGATCGACGCCGGGAGTCATGACGCCGCCCGTGGCCATGATCTTGACAAAGTCGCAACCGGCATGGATTTGCTCACGTACGGCCTTGACGACATCGTCGATACCGTCGGCGACGCGGCCCATGTGGTTGCCATGGCCACCGGTCATGCAAATAATGCGGCCCGACGCGCGGATCGTGGGGCCGAGCTGTTGGCCGCGATTACAGGCATCGCGAACGGCAAATTCGAGATAGTCCCGGCCGCCGCAGTCGCGTAGCGCGGTGACACCGCCGGCGAGGCTTTGCTGGGCATGTTTGAGGGCCCGCATGGTGATCTGGCCCGGCGTCAGCTTGGCGACCATGGCGCCGGGGTCGCCCTCGCCGGCCATGACCAGGTGAACATGGCAATCGATCAAGCCCGGCAGCAACGTGGCGCCGGTGGTGTCGACGGTTTCACCCCGATACCCGTCGAACTCGCCAAGTGACGCGAAACGCTCGATGCGGCCTTCGTCGACCAGAACGCCATGGTTTTCGTGGATTTCACCCTGGCCATCGAAGACCAGACCGCCGCTATAGAGAATGCTCATGACGCCAGGGTCTCGACGGGCCGGGCCGGGCCGATATCGGGCATATGGGCGGCGATCTCCTCCGCCTGGGCGTAGGCGGACTGGCAGCCGACCTTAAGGCACGCCAGGCCCGAACCAACGGCGGCGCGGCGCAGGGCCTCGGGCAAGCTGTCGCCGCCATCGATGGCGGCTGCCAAAGTGCCGACGAACGCATCGCCAGCGCCGGTGGTATCCACCGGGGTGATGGGCAAGGCGTCGACCAACCAGGCCTCACCGGGGGCGTGGGCGATGGCGCCGGCAGCCCCGAGGGTGACAATGCAGGTCAGATTATGTTCGTCGGCCAAGCGGCGGGCGGCAGCACCGGCCTGGGCCGTGTCGAGGGGGGCAGCGCCGGGGCCACCGGTCAGCATCGCGACCTCGATCTCGTTCAGTACCAGGATATCAACGCGGTGCAGTATCTCGTCGGGCACCGGGCGGGCGGGGGCGACATTGAGCAGGATTTTGGCGCCGGCGGCATGGGCGCGGGCGATGACATCCCAGTTGCCGGCTTGCGGCACCTCCATCTGCAACAGCAGCAGGGTGTCGGCGGTCAGCAACGTGTCGGGAACCTGATCGGCAGCGGTTTCGAGGTTGGCACCACTGGCAACGACAATCGCGTTCTCACCGGAACCCTCGACCCAGATGGCGGCGCAGGCGGTGGGTTTGGAGCCACGGGCGATATGGGTGACATCGACATGGGCCGCCCGCAACAGATGGGTGGCCAGGGGGCCCCAATCATCGGGGCCGACAGTGCCAACCATGGCGACGCGTCCGGCGCCGGACGCCCGGGCAGCGGCACAGGCCTGATTGGCGCCCTTGCCGCCCGGAACCAGAACATAACCAGGGCATAACACAGTCTCGCCGGGCCGCGGCAGGGCGTCCACGGTCATCACCATGTCAACGTTCAGAGATCCATACGCAACGATCATCGCGGGTCCAGTCTAGAGAACACGGTGTTGGGCGACCGGAATACGCTGGCGGATATCAGCCAGGTAGGCCAGATCGAGGTTGGCCGAAGCAAAGCCGGGCTGATCGCTCGCCTGGGCCATAATATGGCCGGAGGGATCGACGATCATGGAATGGCCCCAGGTTTGGCGTCGCTGATTGCCCTCGGTATGGCTACCGATTTGAGCGGCGGCGACGATATAGGTCTCGGTCTCTATGGCCCGGGCGCGCAGCAGCACCTCCCAATGGTCCTTGCCGGTTTGCAGGGTGAAGGCGGCCGGCACCATGATCACCGTGGCGCCCTTGGCCGCCAGGGCCCGGTATAGCTCGCCGAAACGAAGGTCGTAACAAATGGAGCAGCCGATAGTCAGATCCTCGGCCTGGTAGGTGACGATGGCGTCACCGGCTTCGAACAGCGCCGATTCCCGGTATTCGGCACCGTCGGGGGTGACGACATCGAACATGTGGATCTTGCGGTAACGGGCGAGTTCGCGCCCGACGCGGTCGAAAGCAACGGTGGTGTTGAAGAGGCGGTCGCCGGCCTGCTCGATAAAACTGCCGCCATGGACAAATATCTCGTGTTTGGCGGCAAGACCGCGCAGGGTCTCATAGACCTCGCCGCCGTCGCCGCCGGGTTCGGGCAGGGGTTCGGCGTTGGCGGTGCGGGTTTCCCTGTAACCGCCAATCGAGGCAAAGGTCTCGGGCAGTACAACCATGTCCGGGTGGTCAGCCGCCACCGCCTGGCCAATCAAGTCGCGGGCCTGCTCCAGGTTCGCCGCTTTCTCCTGGCCGGCATTGATCTGAATCACAGTGATCTTTTTCATGGCTTGCGGACGCTTGTTGGACGGAAAGGCAGTCTAGCGGCTGCGGCCAGCCGACCCGAGCAATCTTTTTGGCCACTAGTCGTCCGGAGCCAGCCGGCCTTCGGCGACAGCGTGACAGGCGACCGCGCCGCCAGGGACGGGTGCGAGTTCGGGACGCTGGGACCGGCAGCGCTCATTGGCAAAAGGGCAGCGGGGATGGAATGAGCAGCCGCTGGGCGGGTCGATGGGATTGGGCACTTCACCGGCCAGGGGCTCGCGCCGGCGGCCGATAACATCGAGATCCGGAATGGTTTCGAGCAACAGCCGGGTATAGGGATGCAACGGCTGGGCAAACAAGGCCGGCGCATCGCGGAGTTCGGCAAGCCGGCCGAGATACATGACCCCGACGCTGTCGGACATATGATAAACGACGGAGAGATCGTGGCTGATGAACAGATAGGTCAGCCCCAACTCACGCTGGAGCGCCTTCATCAGGTTGAGGATCTGGGCCTGGACCGACACATCCAGGGCCGATGTCGGCTCGTCGCAGACGAGGAATTCGGGGTTGGAGGCCAAAGCGCGGGCGATGGAGACGCGCTGGCGCTGGCCACCGGAGAATTCGTGGGGATATTTCTCGCCATCGCGGGGGGCGAGACCGACCAGACGCAGCAATTCATCGACCCGGCGCACGATTTCCGACTTGCCACGCAGCAGGCGAAAAGCGCGGACGGGCTCGGCGATGATATCGAAGACGCGCCAACGGGGATTGAGGCTGGCATAAGGATCTTGAAAGATCATCTGCATGCGGCGGCGCAGCGGAGCCTGGGCGGCGCGGCTGCGCAGGGAGGCAAAATCAACGCCTTCGAAGGCGATACTGCCGCCGCTGGGGCGATAAAGACCGACAATACAGCGCGCAACGGTGGATTTGCCGCAGCCGGATTCACCGACCAGGCTCAGGGTCTTGCCAGGCTCGATGGCAAAACTGATGTCGTCGACAGCCTTGAGCGTCTGCCGAGGGCGGCCTTCGGTGACCCGATTAAGCCACGGTGGCGAAACATCGAAATAGCGTTTTAGGCCGTCAACCCGCAGCTTGGGGTGCGGGGCCTCGTCATGACGGATGGTGGCGCTGGTCATCCTAGAACAACCAGCAAGAGACATCGCTGCCGCCTGCGGGCCGCAAATCGGGACGATGGCTCAGGCATTTGTCGAAGACCTCGGGGCATCGGGGGTTGAAGGCGCAGCCTTTGGGGATCTCGGTAAGACGGGGCATGGCGCCGTCGATCTGGGTCAGTTGTTCGACGGGATGGCCAATGGCCGGGATGGAGCCCATGAGGCCATGGGTGTAGGGATGGCGCGCCTGTTTAATGACCGCTGCCACCGGGCCGATCTCGGCAATACGGCCCGCATACATGACGGCGACACGGTCGGCGGTCTCGGCGATGACACCCATATCGTGGGTTACCAGCATCACCGCGGTGCCATGGTCGCGGCAAAGCTGCTTCAGCAGGGCGATGATCTGGGCCTGGATGGAAACATCCAAGGCCGTGGTGGGCTCATCAGCGATAATCAGACGCGGATTGGCGGCAAGAGCCAGGGCAATGACGACGCGCTGGCGCATGCCACCGGAAAATTCGTGGGGATAGGCATCGAGGCGGTCGGATGCCGCCGGGATACCAACCGCATCGAGCAACTCCAAGGCGCGGGCGCGGGCCTGGCTTGGCGACATTTCGGCATGGGTGCGGATGGTTTCAACGAGCTGACGGCTGATTTTGTAGAGAGGATTGAGGCTGGTCAGGGGATCTTGAAAAATGGCGCCGATTTCCTTGCCGCGAATGCGCCGCATCTGCTCGTAGGGCAGATTGTCAATACGACGGCCATCGAGCCGGATCTGCCCACCGGCAATGCGGCCGGGGGGATCGAGCAAGCCGATAATCGCCGCCCCGGTGAGAGACTTGCCGGCGCCAGACTCACCGACGACACCAAGGACCTCGCCCGGGTCGATGTGAAACGAAATATCATCGACAGCAAGCAACGTGCCGCGCCGGGTGGGAAACTCTATGCGCAGATTGTCGACCTGAAGCAAGGGCTGGGGGGCGGCCATGGGTGAGGGTTAACGCAGCTTGGGGTTAAGGGCGTCACGCAGCCAGTCGCCCAGCAGATTGACCGCCAAGACCAGGGTGGCCAGCATGAAGCCGGGAAACACCGCGATCCACCATTCACCCGAGGCGAGGAAGTTCTGGCCGGTGTTGACCAGAGTGCCAAGGCTAGGCTGAGTGGGCGGCATGCCGACGCCGAGGAAACTTAGCGTGGCCTCGGTCAACACGGCGACAGCGAGACCAATGGTGGCGATGACGGATACCGGCCCCATGACATTAGGCAGCACATGGCGCAGCATGATGAGGATGGGGTGGATGCCGATGATACGGGCGGCCTGAACATATTCCTTGTTGCGCTCGACCATGCAGGAGCCGCGCACGGTGCGGGCAAATTGCACCCAGTTGGAAATGCCAATGGAAAAGATCAATACCCACACCGCGATGTCGGCATGGCGGTTTGGCGGCAACAGGCCACGGACAACGCCGTCAACCAAGAGGGCGATGAGAATAGCCGGGAAACTTAGCTGCACGTCGGCGATGCGCATGATCACGGCGTCGGTAATACCGCCGACATAACCGCTGATCAGGCCCAGAGTGATGCCAAGAAGCATGGCAAAAATAATGCTGGCGAAGCCGACAATCAGCGAAACCCGGGTGCCGAAGATAATCGCCGACAGCATGTCGCGACCCTGGTCGTCGGTGCCCAGGAGGAAGGCAGAACTGCCGCCCTCGATCCATGCCGGCGCGGTAAAGGCATCAAGAAGATTGAGGGTGGCGAGATCATAGGGATTCGATGGCGCCACAATCGGTGCGAACAAAGCGGCGAGGAAGATCACAAGGGTGACGATGCCGGCGACAACGGCGATGCGCGAGGATTTGAAACTGTACCAAATGTCGCCGTCGAAAAAACGGCGGATGCCATCGGCAACGCGGCCGATGGCGGTCAGCCTGGATTCGATCTCTGCCTCGCTTTGCGTCGGTGCGCTCATGTGGCGAGGCTGCGGTCCAAACGAAGGCGCGGATCGACCACGTAATAGAGCAGATCGACAACCAGGTTGATGACGACAAAAAACGCGGCAACCAGGATCAGGTACGTGGACATCACAGGAATATCGGCAAACTGGATCGCCTGGAGGAACAGCAAACCCATGCCAGGCCACTGAAACACGGTTTCGGTAATAATGGCGAAGGCGATCAGCGAACCAAGCTGCAGACCGGTGATGGTGATCACCGGCACCAGAGTGTTCTTCAGCGCGTGGCCAAAATGCACGGCGAAATTGCTGAGGCCGCGGGCGCGGGCGAATTTGATATAGTCGGTGCGCAGGACTTCGAGCATTTCAGAACGCACCAGACGCATGATCAGAGTGAGCTGGAACATGCCCAATGTGAACGCCGGCATGATGACCGATTTGAGCCCGCTGAGCGTCAACAAGCCGGTGCTCCACCAGCCGATCCGCACGGTCTCGCCGCGGCCGAACGTCGGCAGCCATCCGAGCACAACGCCGAAAAACAGGATCAAGAGAATGCCGATGAAGAAGGTCGGCAGGGAAATGCCGGCAAGAGACACCGCCTGGAATACCCGACTGAGCCATCTGTCGGGATAGAGCCCGGTGTAGACACCCATGGGAACACCGGCGGCCAAAGCGAAAACCGCGGCGACGAGGGCGAGCTCCAAAGTCGCGGGCAGGCGCTCGACAAGCAAGACGTCGACGCGGCGCGCGGTGCGGAAGGAGATGCCGAAGTCACCCTGGATGACGTCGCCGAGGTAACGCAAATACTGAAAAATGATGGGGTCGTTCAAACCCAGCCGCTCGCGCAAGGCGGCCCGGTCTTGCAGCGAGGTGTCTTGTCCGACCATCTGGGCGATGGGATCGCCAACGAATTTGAACATAACAAAAGCCAACGCCGAGACGACCAGCATGACAATGATCGCCTGAAAGACGCGGCGGAGAATGAACGCAGCCATGGCGGCCATCGTAGGCATTCAAATGGCCAAAAGGTCAAGAGATTACCCGCGGTTGGCTGGGACGCCATGGCGCCACAGCGCCGACCGACAAGTGCGGCTTAGGGTCGCGTCGGATTTGGCTTGGAGCCTCGTCCTTGGTAATTTTCAGCGTCCGTTAACTGAATATTTGCTATGTATTGGCGCTTTCGGGCCTAAATTGAAGGGTATCCCGGGAGTCCAATATTGATGGGATCTCGTTGAAATGGACTATGACCATTTTTTTGCCGATGCGCTGGGTGAGCTGAAAGCCGAAGGCCGCTACCGGATTTTCGCCGATCTTGAGCGGCAATCGGGCGCCTTTCCCATGGCCACACGCCATTGGCAAAATCAGACCGAGACCGTGACCGTCTGGTGCAGCAACGACTATCTGGGGATGGGCCAGCATCCGGCCGTCCTCAAGGCCATGACCGAAGCGCTGCAGCATTGCGGCGCGGGGGCCGGCGGCACCCGCAACATCGCCGGGACGAACCATTACCACGTGCTGCTGGAACGCGAGCTTGCCGACCTCCATAAAAAAGAAGGGGCGCTGCTGTTCACTTCGGGCTATGTGGCCAATATGACGTCGCTGAGCACGCTGGGTGCGGGACTGCCCGATTGCGTGATCTTTTCCGACAGCCTCAATCATAGCTCGATGATCGAAGGCATTCGTCATAGCCGGGCGGAAAAATGTATCTTCCGGCACAATGATCCGGAACATTTGGACAGCCTGCTTTCGCGCTATGATGACAGCCGGGCGAAAATGGTGGTCTTCGAGTCGGTCTATTCCATGGACGGCGACGTCGCCCCGATCGGCGAAATCTGCGACGTCGCCCAAGCCCACGGCGCCATGACTTTCCTGGACGAAGTGCATGCGGTGGGCATGTATGGACCGCGCGGCGCCGGCGTGGCCGAGCGCGACGGCGTGATGGACCAAGTGGACATCGTTCAAGGCACCCTGGCAAAAGCGTTTGGGGTCATGGGCGGTTATATCGCCGCGTCGGCAAAATTGGTGGATTTCGTGCGCTCAAACGGATCGGGCTTTATTTTCACGACCTCATTGCCGCCGGCCCTGGCCGCCGGCGCGTTGGCCAGCATCCAGGTGGTGCGCGAGGACAACGACCTGCGGGCGCGCCATCAGGAACGGGCTGCGACTCTAAAACGGCGCCTGAGCGAGGCCGGGCTGCCGGTGATGCCGTCGGTTTGCCACATCGTCCCGGTGCTGGTGGGCGATCCGCGATTGAGCAAACAGGCCAGCGACGAATTGCTGGAGCGGCACAGTATCTATGTGCAGCCGATTAACTATCCGACAGTGGCGCGGGGCACGGAGCGGTTGCGGATAACGCCAACGCCGCTGCATGACGACGACGCCATGGACAAGCTGGTAGCCGGCCTTAGCGATGTCTGGTCGCGACTGGATTTACGCAAAGCAGCATAGCCTCGGCGCTCGACACCGCCGCGCTATGCCATTTGCTTGATTTGTCGGATTGGCCGCGATGTGGCAAATTGTCTCGGCGCGTTGGCAGACACGACCCTAAATCCCGGCCGAAAAGAGGGAGTATCAGCGATGTATCGCGACAAGACACTGCTCCCGACCGAGGCGATCCGCCTGGCGGCCCTGGGCACCCTGGAAATGCAACCGATGCGGTTCAGCGCCCTGGCGCGCGATGTGCGCGCCTTCGCCAGCCGCATCGCGGGACCGTCACTGGATATTCTGGGCAACAGTCTGGAATTGTTGCGCCTGGAAGGCTTGGTGGCGCCGGTGGATGACGATGGAGACCAGGCGGACCCGGTGGTGGCGATCACGGCCGCGGGCAAGGCCGCCCTCGTGGGGCTGCTGTGCGCCAATGTGCGCGGCCCCGTCGACGGGGTGAGCAAGCTCATCCTGGCACTGAAACTGCGCTTTCTGCATCTGCTGAACGCGGCTGACCGGCAAGCGCAATTGGAGCTGATCCAGGAGGCCAGCGAGGCCGAACTGCAACGGCTGCACGACCTGCGCCAGCGCCATGGCGAAGAGCCCGGCCTGCTATGCGCGTGGCTGGACCTGGAGTTGGAGCAGGTCGAGGGGCGAATCGCCTGGCTGGCCTCGCTGCAATCAAACTAGATCATCGGACGTTTAATCTGCGATGTAGCCTGCGTCTTTGAAGAAGTTTGAACATTCAGTTTCTTGGAACAGATCGCAGACTAAACATCCGATCCTCTAGACATCAACAGGGCGCTATATTACGGTTGAGCGGTGTTGTTTAGGAGTATGGGGATCAACACGGATTGGAACTCCATACTCGCTGCGTTGATATTCGTGATCGTGCCCGTTCTGATCCTCTACATCTGATTCTCGCGCCAACTGATCGTTGGGCTGGGCGCGGGCGCATCAAAATAGATAACCCACTCTGCGCGGGGAAGTTTCATCATGAGAGAGATCCGAGTTGGCACTGCACAATTCGAGGTTCGGGACGGTGACAAGGCAAAAAATCTTAGCCGAATTCGCGAATTGGCGCGCCGGGCAGGGGATATGGGCGCGGAAATCGTAAGCTTCCATGAATGTTGTATTCCTGGATATACGTGGGTCCAAGGGATGAGCAAGGAAGATCTGTTGGCGATAGCTGAAACTGTTCCCGACGGTCCTTCAGTGCGTGAGCTTACAAACATCGCGCGAGAGTTCAATATCGTGCTAATGGCTGGACTTTTCGAGCGAGACAGCCGCGGCAACGTATATAACTGCTACGTAACAGTGGACCCAGATGGCTTTGTCGCAAAATTTCGGAAACTACATCCGTTTGTGAATCCGCACCTGACGCCCGGCAGCGAGTACAAGGTCATCGAATTGCTAGGATGTCGTGTGGGCTTCTTGATTTGCTACGATAACAACCTGGCAGAAAATGTTCGAATCACAGCGATGATGGGTGCCGATATTGTCTTCATGCCGCACGTTACAGGCTGCCTACCGTCTATCATGCCCGGTCGAGGCACGGTTGACCGTCAGATTTGGGAGAATCGCCACGAGGATCCTGTTCGGTTGCGGCAAGAATTCCGCGGACCCAAGGGCCGCGAATGGCTTATGCGTTGGTTGCCAACACGAGCTTATGAAAACGGTGTCTACGCAGTATTCAGCAATTGCATCGGCTGGGACTACGATACGGTGAAGCCCGGGCTCGCCATGATACTCGATCCTTTCGGTGAAGTCTTAGTCGAGAGTCACGCATTGGCTGATGATGTCGTCGTTGGTCTCCTTAAGCCGAATACGCTCAAACACACACCAGGGCGCCGGTACCTCAGAGCGCGGCGACCGGAATTGTACGGTAAGCTCATCGAGCCGCAGGAATCTGTGACGTTACCTGGCTGGAGAATGGAACATCAGGCGGCGCGAAATCCTGCCAGGTAGCTCTATCAGCTTGCAGGATCCGCCGTTGCAGATAGTTGTGCAATGTGACATGCGCAGGTGTTGCTGAGCGGAGGCAAGCTGGAGCCATTGGCAGATTTTCTGAAAGCACGGGTCGAGGCGGAACCCGACATCACAATGTCCGAGCTGGCGGCCGCTTTGTGGGCCAGCCACGGTGTCCGGGCTGCCCCGGCCATGCTGTCACGGTTTCTCAAGCACCGGCTTGGCTACACATACAAAAAAAACCCTGATCGTAACCGAACGCGGGCGCGCACGGGTTCGCCGGATGCACCACATCTGGCGCCATCATCGCCAACCCCGGATGCGCCTGGAGCCCCATAGGCTGGTGTTTATTGACGAGACCAGCCTCACCACCAAGATGACCCGCCTGCGTGGCCGCAGCCGGTGCGGTGACCGCCTGGAAGCCGACGCGCCTTTCGGCCACTGGTGCACGCAAACCTTCATCGCCGGGTTGAGGGTCGGCGAACTGACCGCGCCCTGGGTGCTTGACGGGCCCATGAACCGGGCCGCTTTCGAACCGACATTGCAGCCCGGTGATGTGGTCATCGCCGACAATTTGTCATCGCACAAATCTGCCAAGGCGCAGGGTATCTCGCAGATTAAACGTCCGATGCTCTAGCGTATCTTTACCCCCAGGCGGGCGGCCAGGGAACGCAGGTATTTCTTGTCTTCGGCGGTGAACCCGCCGGCCTTGATGTCCTGCTTGAAACCTTGCAGTTCGGCGCGGGTGCCTTCGTATAGTTTTGAGCGGCGCAATATGGCGTTGATGATGGCAAGATCGTCGCCGCCGCCAGCCGGAGCAGGCTTGGGACCGGCGGATTTGTCATCCTCGGTGTCGTCGTCCTCCTCTGCCTCTTCTGCCTCCTCTGCTTCCTCTGCCTCCTCTGCCTCCTCTGCTTCCTCTGCCTCTTCTGCTTCCTCTGCCTTCTCTGTCTCGTCGTCGTCGGCGGGGTCGTCGTCGGGCGCCTCGTCCTCCTCCACGGCGTCATCGTCGTCGTCCAACGCGGTGGTATCTTCGACCTCGTCGTCGTCTAAGGCGTCGTCGTCCAACGCGGTGGCATCATCCTCCGCGGCAACCTCGTCCTCCGGTTCTTCGAATTGCTCCGGCTCGTATTCGGGCCGCAGCAACTCATCCCAGGTCGCCCCCGCCTGGGTGATTTGGGCGTGCAGATCCCGGGCGATGGCCAAAACGGCTTGGTCATCCTTGTCGCCAAGGCCTTCCAGGCAGGCAAGCACGCGTTCACGATTCAGATCAGCCATGTCGTCTCCTGCCGCCCATGTCGGGTATGAAGCGGCCCTGTTGGTTGTCAGTATAAATGCTGGCCGCCGGTTACAAAAATTTCAGAGCCGGTGACGTAACCGAAATCGGCGTTGCAGAGTTGGTAGACCGTCGCCGCCACTTCCTCGGGCGTGCCCATGCGGCGCATGGGGATGCGGTTGATCAAGGGTTCATATTCCTCGCCAATCATCTCGGTCTCGATCTCACCGGGGGCGACGGCGTTGACACGCACGCCCAGCTCGGCAAATTCCACCGCCATCTCGCGGGTGAGAGCCGAAAGTGCTGCCTTCGATGTCGAGTAGGCCGAACCGGCGAAGGGGTGGATGGCGTGGCCGGCGATGGAGGTGATGTTGACAATGGCCGCGGATTCGCTTTGGCCGCCATGACGCCCCGGGCTGCGGGCGAGAGCGCTGGCAAAACCACGGGCCAGCACCAGGGGCGAGAAAAAGTTGAGCTCGAAAACCTCGCGCCAGCGGTCAAGAGTTCCGTTCAGGCAACCCAGGCGCTCCTTGAACTCCGTCTTGGGGGACACGGCGGCGTTGTTGACCAAAGCGTCAAGGGGGCCGCCTTGTAAACCAGCCAGGGCCTGTTCGATGAACAGATCGACGCTTGCCGGGTCGCCCAGATCGGTGGGGATGTGCATGGTCCAGTTGGGATCGCGCTTGCAGTGTTCGGGGACGGCGTCGCGGCTGCAGGTGATGATGCTCCAGCCTTCGTCGGAAAAACGCTTGACCGTCGCATGGCCAATGCCACGGCTGGCGCCGGTCAGTATGACGGTGCGTCGTTGCTTTGCCATGGGCCATAGGTAGGCGATAATGACCCGCAGCACCAGAAAAAGGCGCCAAACTATTTAGCCGGCGGGGCTGGGATGGTCCTCTTCGAGACCCGCCGGATCCTGGTGAACCATAATCTCGGCACCAGGATAGGCGGCCAGTACCGCCGCCTCGACCGTGTCGGAAATGGTGTGGGCCTGGGATAGCGAAATGGCGCCGTCCATTTCCAGGTGGAACTGGATGAAGCAGTTACGGCCCGCAGTGCGGGTTCGCAACTCATGCACACTAACGACGTTGGGATGATTGGCGGCAATAGCTAAAATCCGCTCGCGGTCGCGGTCGGGCATCTCGCGGTCCATGAGCATGTGCAGGGCCTTTTCGGCGATGCGCCAGGCGTTGTAATAAAGAAATATAGCGATGGCGGCGCCAAACAGGGCGTCAATGAATAACCAGCCGAGCCAGGTGGTTAGAACCAGGCCGAGGATGACCGCGAGGTTGGTGAGCAAATCGCCAGTGTAGTGCAGGGAGTCGCCGCTAATGGCCAAAGAATTGGTCTTGCGAACGACCCGGCGCTGGAAGGAAACCAGAGCCAATGTCATGACGATGGCCAGCACCATGACGGCGATGCCGACGGCCGGCGCCTCCACCGGGTAGGGGCGCCACAGACGGCGGCCCGCTTCGAGCAACAGCAGGGTCGAAGAGCCGGCGACAAAGGCCGCCTGGGCAAGACCGGCCAGGGGTTCGGCCTTGCCGTGACCGAAACGGTGCTCCTTGTCCGCCGGGGTCAAGGCGTGACGCACGGCAAAAAGCGTTAACACAGAGGCGAATGCGTCGAGGACGGAATCCAGCAACGAGGCCAGTACCGCCACCGAGCCGGTCTGCGCCCAGGCCACAAGTTTTGCAAGAACCAAGGCAATCGCGACGCTCACCGCCGCGTAAGTGGCGCGGCGCATAAGGGTGCCATTGCCTGAAATATCCACCGGGCGATGTTCGGCCGTCTGGGTCATGGGTAGAGGTAGTCGTTTGTCCAAGAACCGGCCGCGGCGCGTTGGAAAGCCAAACGCTCGTGCAGACGGTCTTCGCGGTGGCGCCAGAACTCAAAGCGCGACGCCACGACACGATAGCCGGACCAAAAGGGCGGGCGGGAGACCTCAACACCGGCGAAGCGGGTTTCAAACTCGCCGATCCGCCGGTGCAATATGTCGCGATCGGGCAGGATTTGGGACTGATGGGATGCCCAGGCCCCGATCTGACTGGCGCGGGGGCGGGTGGCGAAATAGGCGTCGGCCTCGGCGGCATCCACGGCTCGGACAGCGCCTTCAATACGGACCTGGAGGCCGACGGATTTCCAATGGAAACATAGGGCGGCACGGGGGTTGGC
>QIGO01000131.1 GCA_003230015.1 Alphaproteobacteria bacterium
GCCGGCCAGCAGGTAGCCGCACTGGCAAAAGTCCGTGTCGCCAAACTGGTCGCCACGCCCCGTCTTGGTCTGCTGCAGATCAACGGCCGCACCGAATCGTCGCGCTCGGTGCAACTGCGGGCCGAAACAGATGGCCGTGTCGAAGAGGTATTCGTCAACAAAGGCGACCGCGTCGTCACCGGCCAGCCAATCGCCCGGCTGGCCTTGGACGACCGCCAGGCCAAGCTTGCCGAGGCCGAAGCCTTGTTGCGCCAACGCGACATAGAATACCGCGCCGCCGCACAGCTCCAGCAGAAGGGTTTCCGCTCCGAAACCAATTTGGCGGCTTCCAATGCTTTGCTTGATGCCGCGCGCGCTGTCGTCGAGCGCATGCGTATCGAGGTCGCCCGAACTGAAATCCGGGCCCCGTTCGACGGCATTGTCAATAGCGACCGCGCCGAGGTCGGCGATTACCTTATGGCCGGCGACATCGCCGCCGAAATCGTTGACCTCGATCCGATTCTCGTCGTCGGTTATGCGACCGAGCGCGAGGTCGAGTATTTGCAACTCGGCATTCTAGGCCAATCGGAGATTGTCGGTAGCGGGACGGTGGAAGGTATCGTGCGCTATGTCGCGTTTACCGCCGACGATGCAACCCGCACCTATCGTTTCGAGCTTGAGGTGGAAAATCCCGGTTACGCCATCCGTGACGGCCTGACCAGCGTTATTACCGTGGCCACACAGAGCGACAGGGCGCATCTGGTATCACCATCTGTCTTGACCCTGGCCGACAGCGGAGAAATCGGCGTCAAGATTGTCAATGCCCAGCAGCGGGTGGAATTCCTCCCGGTCGAAATCTTGGCCGACACCGCGCAAGGCGTCTGGCTCGGCGGCCTGCCCGACAACGTCACCTTGATCACCGTCGGCCAGGATTTTGTCGTCCCCGGTCAAACCGTTGAGGCCGTGGAGGCCAACGGGCCCATCAAGGCGGGTCAATCCTCATGAGCATCATCGATGCCGCCCTCAATCGCTCACGCACGGTTATGGCGGTCTTGGTAATGTTGCTCGGTGCCGGAATCGTCGCATTCATCACCATCCCCAAGGAGTCCGACCCGGATATCAATATACCCATCATCTATGTCACCGTAAGCCACGATGGTATTTCCCCCGGCGATGCCGAGCGTCTTCTGGTTCGTCCCCTGGAGACCGAACTGCGCGGTATCGAGGGCGTCAAGGAGATGCGCTCCACCGCCTATCAGGGTGGCGCCAATGTACTGCTGGAGTTCGATGCCGGTTTCGACGCCGAAACCGCCCTTGCTGACGTGCGCGAGAAAGTCGACACCGCCAAGAACGAATTGCCGGCCGATAGTGATGAGCCGACGGTCAACGAAGTCAATCTGAGTCTGTTTCCTGTCCTCATCGTAACACTTTCCGGCGACGTGCCGGAGCGCACGCTGATGCGCGTCGCCCGCAAGACCCGCGACCGTCTCGAAGGCATACCCAGCGTCTTGAGTGTCAATATTGGCGGCGACCGCGACGAAGCTGTCGAAATCATCATCGACCCCGCCCTCATCGATTCCTATGAACTTGACGCAAGCCTGCTGCTGAGTCAGCTCAGCCGCTCCAACTTGCTGATCGCGGCCGGCGCTCTCGACACCGGCCGCGGCCGCTTTTCCATTAAGGTCCCCGGGCTGTTCGAGTCTGTCCAGGACATCCTGCAGATGCCCATCAAGGTCAGCCCCGACGCCGTCGTCACCCTCGGCGACGTCGCCACCATCCGGCGCACGTTCAAGGACCGCGAGACATACGCCCGCGTCAATGGTCAGCCCGCGGTCACTCTGGAAATAACCAAACGCACCGGCGAGAATATCATCGAGACGATCGAAGCGGCCCGCCAGCTTGTCGAAGAGGAGCGCCAAGCTTGGCCGCCGGGGTTACAGGTCCGCTTCACCCAGGACAAATCCACCGATATCCGTCAAATGCTGGGCGATCTGCGCAACAACGTCATCATGGCCGTTCTGCTGGTGATGATCGTTATTGTTGCCGCACTGGGTGTGCGTTCCGGTGTCCTTGTCGGCATCGCCATCCCCGGTTCGTTCCTGACCGGGATTCTGGTCCTCCAGTCACTGGGGCTGACGGTCAATGTCGTGGTGCTGTTCGCCCTCATTCTGGCCGTCGGCATGCTCGTCGATGGCGCCATCGTCGTCACCGAATATGCCGACCGCAAACTGCGCGAGGGTCAACCGCCGTCTGTCGCCTTTAGCCTCGCCGCCAAGCGTATGTCTTGGCCGATCATAGCCTCGACCGCGACCACGCTGGCGGCATTTGCCCCGCTGCTCTTCTGGCCCGGCATCGTCGGCGAGTTCATGAAATTCCTTCCCATCACTTTGCTGGCGACATTGAGCGCATCGCTGCTCATGGCACTTATTTTCGTGCCTGTGCTCGGCGCCAACCTCGGCACCGTGACCCAAATACTGCTGATCGTGACGGGGCTTGGCGCCGGAATCGCTCTGTTCGGCGCCCTGACCTTTATGGGCCTGAGCAACATCCTGCAACTCCCTGGTGGTCCGCCGCTTTACGGCGCGACCGCGCTCGCCAGTCTGATCGGGGCCTTCTTGGGTCTAAGGTTGGGTCGCCGAGCCGGCCGCAGTGCCTACCGCACCCTCAACAACCCGCCGACGGATGTCGACAATGCCCGTATGCGGGCCTTGTCGCCGGAAAGCGGCGCCGACATTCGCGAAGTTGGCGGCGCCACCGGCCTCTATGTCCGCGTCCTCGGCGGCGCCCTTCGCTACCCCGCCCTGGTCCTTGCCTCGGCAGGCCTTCTGCTCGTCGGCTCATGGGCGGCATATGGTCTGTTTGGCAAGGGCGTCGAATTCTTTCCCGACATCGAACCCGACGTGGCACTGATTAACGTCCATGCGCGCGGCAATCTGTCTGTCACCGAAAAAGCGGCTCTGGTCGGCGAGGTCGAAGCCGAGATTCTGCTCATCCAGGAAGCGTATGGTGAGTTCGACTCGATCTATACCAACTCCGGCAATTTGCCCAACCAGGATGACGAAGCCGAGGATATCATCGGCAAGATCCAGCTCGAATTTGTCGATTGGGACCAACGCCGCCCGGCCGACGAAATCCTTGCGGATATAGACCGCCGTACCGAATATCTCGCCGGCATTCAGGTCGAGAGCCGCAAGCAGGAAGGCGGGCCACCTGTCGGCAAGCCGGTCCAGGTTCGCCTCAGCTCCCGCGTCCCGGCCCTGCTGCCGGCGGAGACCGCCAAGGTCCGCGCCTTCTTCGATAGCCTCGAAGGCCTCAAGGATGTCGAAGATAGCAGGCCCATGCCCGGTATCGAGTGGGAATTGTCCGTCGACAGACCTGAAGCCGCCAAATTCGGCGCTGACATTGCCTTGATCGGCAATGCCATCAAATTGGCCACCAATGGCCTGCAGGTAACGGACTATCGGCCCGACGACAGCGACGAGGAGATCGAAGTCTCCGCCCGTTTCCCCATCGACAATCGAACCACCGACCAGCTCGATCGTATCCGCGTCGTCACATCGGCGGGTTTGGTACCTCTGAGCAATTTTGTCGAGCGCAAACCGATCCCCAGAACCGGCAACCTGCAACGTGTCGACGGTGAGCGCATTATGTCGGTCAAAGCAGACCTGTTTCCCGGCATCCTTGCCGAGGATATGGTTCAACAAATTAGGGCCTGGCTGCCCAGCGCCGATATTGACCCCCGCGTCACGGTAACTTTCCAGGGTGAAGACGAAGAGCAGGCGGCCGCTCAGGCATTTCTCCAGAAGGCCTTGGCCATCGCGCTATTTGTCATGGCCATCATCTTGGTGACCCAATTCAACAGCTTCTACAGCGCCTTGCTCATCCTGTCGGCCGTCATCCTGTCGACAGTCGGCGTCATGCTTGGCCTGTTGTTGATCCGCCAGCCCTTTGGCATCGTCATGAGCGGTGTCGGTGTCATTGCCTTGGCCGGTATCGTGGTCAACAACAACATTGTCCTCATCGATACCTACGACCGCCTGAAAGGCACCGTCAGCGACGCCCGCAAGGCCATTCTGCTAACCGGCGCGCAACGCTTGCGCCCGGTCCTTCTCACCTCATTCACCACCATCCTTGGTCTCATGCCCATGGTGTTGCAGATCAACATCGACTTCGTGACCCGCGAGATCGCTCAGGGCGCGCCATCGACGCAATGGTGGGTTCAGCTGTCCACCGCCATCGTTTCCGGCCTCGCTTTCGCCACGGTGCTGACCCTTATCGTCACCCCCTGTGCGCTCATGGTCCGGGCCAACGTCCAGGAGCGGCGAGCCGGCAAGCGGATCAGACCCGCCACCGGCGCCATGCCGGCACCGGCCGAGTGAACATGGCCACCTAAGCGCTCCTTGGCTCACACCGCACTAAGCATTTGGCCCAAAAGACTGCCGGGCCATGACAATCCGGCTTGCCGTCGTGATCCATGCCAAGCCGCCGAACACAAACGCCAGCGGGACAAACCAATTTGGCAGCAGGGTCATGGCAACCACGAACGCTATGGTCTCGGTGCCTTCGGTCAGCCCGCCCAAATAGAAAAACGATTTCCGGCCACGCTTTTCGGTCGACTTGCCGTCTTTGGCCGCCAGGATGGCGTAGGCCAGGAAGGAGGACCCCGTACCCACAAAGCTCAGAATCAGGAACGCCGCCGCGACCCCGTTTTCCACCGGTCGCGCCAGCGCGAAGCCAAAGATGACCGCCGAATAGAAGATGAAATCACAGACGATATCCAGATAGCCGCCAAACTCGGTCGGCCCAGCGATGCGCGCCGTCGCCCCGTCCAAGCCATCGAAAATCCGGTTGATGAGAATAGCCGCCAGCGCCCCTGCGTACAGCTCATAAGCGAGCATTGGCACCGCGCTCAAGCCTATGGCAAATCCCAACAGCGTAATCGCATTGGCCGGCACGCCATATGCAGCAAGCCGCCGCCCCACAGAGTTGAGCGGTGGGTCAACAAGTTTCCGTACTGGCGCGTCGAGCATCTATTTATTTGTCCAAGCAGCACTGATAAGGAGATTTAAGCCGGTTATGGGGCAAGGAGTCACAAACATTCGTCAGCACAAGATTCACACGGCGCGGCAAATAACCAAGATAACATATTGAAAATACTAGGTATTATACAATGAGGCTTGTCGAATTTGGGTCTTAACAAGTTCTTCAAGGCGTCGTGTTAGAACCAATGACGCAACTAATCCGGAGCTATCCGCGTGAGCAGCCAGCCTGGAGCCGCAACGGCGCTATCCAAATTCATCGATGCCGAGGGCCAGGTAAAACCTGCTGCGGCCAATACACGGCTGCGGTTCGGATTTATCGTCCATGAGATACCATATGAGGCGCGGGTCGACACCAGTGGAGAGATTCCGTCTCTTGTCCTTTGTGCCGACATCGCCACCATGCCCTACACCGCCGAAGCGCCCGGTGCCCGTACGGCCATCTTCGCCGCGATGATGGCCGCCAAGCACGCCCGCTGGGGCGTCTGCGGCCTATCGGCCAAACAACGCATCACCGTTACCAGCGAGGTTCCCATCGACGGCCCGACCACACCCATTGACCTGGTCAGCGCCGCCATTCGGTTCATCTTGCAAAGCGGCCCCTTTGTCAGCCGCATACAGCAGGAACTGCTAGCCCACGGCGCCAGAGCCTGAGCCGGCGACGACCCCCCACCTACTCGCTAAGTGACGACGGCAGCGTAAACACCTGACCCGGATAGATCAGGTCTTCATCCCTAATCTGGTCCCGGTTCGCCTGAAAAATCAGCGTATATTGAATACCCGAGCCATAGCTCCGCCGCGCCAGGCGCCACAGGCTATTGCCGGGCTGCACCACCACGATCCTTCCCTCGGGCAAATCCGTCAGCGGCTCCCCACGCAAGAACGGCAACTCAATACGCGCCACCACGCTGCCATCCGGCCGCACCTCGTCCACGCGAAGCTGGTAGAGACCGGGTTCTACCTCATCCTCCGGCGACAAGGTCCACTGCCCTTCTCCGTCGGCGTCGGCCCGCCCGATCAAGGCGTTGTCCAAATATATCTGCAGCTCGGCATCCGCTTCGGCCCGGCCCGATAGCACCAGGCGCCCAGCGTCCGTATAGTCAATGACATCCAGGCTCAACGGCACCTCGTCCGAACCATCCGCTGCCGGGCTGTCGCCCAGTGTCGCCACCTGCGGCGCCGATTCCTCCGCCTCGGTTGCCGCCGTGGACGCCACCGGCGCCTGCAACACTGTCGTCTGCCCAGCCCCTTCCCGCGGCACCGACAGCGCCAGCGCGCCGGACGCCTCCTCCGATGCCCGGCCGGCAATATCCGCACCCGGCTGCGGTATGACCACAACAACAAGCCGGTCCGACTGCGCCGGCGCGGCGCCATCGCACAACGCCGTCAGGCCAAGCTCCCGCGAGCCCGGTCCCAATGGCTCGTTGGTCACTAAAACCCACTCGCCACGGCGATCCGCTGTCACGACGCCGATCAGTTGATCACCATCGCGCACCTCGACCCGGCAACCGGGCCCAGCCCGCCCGGCGATCACCGCTTGGCCGCTCCGATCCACTCGCACCACATCGAATGTCGGTGGCGGTACCTCTGGCAGGTCAGGCGCCGGCAGGGGCACCGCCGGTACCCTTTCCGGACCGATACGTGCCACCTCGGCCGGCGTCTCCGGCATCTGACCGGCTGGCGCCGGCGCTGGCACATCCGCCGGCGGCGTCACGACCAAAGCCCCCTCCGGCGCCGGCGCCGGTACGGCCGGCACCTTTTCCGGACCGATGCCCGCCACTTCGGCCGGCGTCTCCGGCACCTGACCGGCTGGCGCCGGCGCTGGCACATCCGCCGGCGGCGTCACCACCAAAGCCCCCTCCGGCGCCGGCGCCGGTACGGCCGGCACCTTTTCCGGACCGACACGCGCCACTTCGACGGGCGGCTTCTGCACCTGACCGGCTTGCGCCGGCGCTGGCACCTCCGCCGGCGGCGTGATGATCAAGGCCCGCTCCGGCGACGGTGTCGGTGGGGCGACCGCCGCCACCTCGGTCTCGACCGGCACTTTGGCAACCGGCGCCTCGGCAACAGGCGTTTTCACGGCCGGCGCGTCAACAACGGACGCCGCCGCGGGCGCCTGTTCTGTCACCGCCCCGGCAACCGCCTCCGCCGCTTTGTTTGCCTGCGCGCCTGGCACCGTTGCATCTGGCGGTAGGGACTCCGCTGCCTTTGGCAGTATGGGCTCCACAATCTCGGGTAGCGCCGGCCCGGCCTCCTCGGTCACAACATTGTCAGCCGGCACGGCAGCCACCTGTTCACCCGATCCATCGAGCGCCTCCACAGTGCCTGCTGCGCCATCGCTGTCCGTTACCCGAACGCCAGGCGTCGCCGCCGTGACCGGTGGCGACGCCTGGGTCTCCTGAGTCACCGTCGTTTCGCCCCCATCCTGGACCCCGGTCACCGGCGTCTCCGGCACCGTGGCACCGCCAACAGCAGGCTCGGGAACCGTGTCACCGCCGGTGTCCGCCACCACGGCGGCAGGATCGGCGGGTGCCACCAACGCCGGTGCTTCGGCCAACGGCAATTTGGGCGCCACGACAACCGCATCCTCGGCCGGTGGCGCCGAGGCCGCGTCGGCCCCAGGCAGCGCCTTGGCAATCTGGCCAACCTTGGGCGGGCTCGGCGTCACTTCCGTCTCGGCCGCCCCGGCTTCGTCCGCTAGCGGCGGCTGTGCCGCGCCGGCCACCGGCAATTTCGGTGCCACGGCGGCACCATCCCCACCCGTCGGCGCCGTCGCCTCGCCACCAGGCAGCGCCTCGGCAATCTGGGCGTCCCTGGGCGGACTTGGCGCGACTTCCGTCACCCCCGCCCCCGCCGCACCAGGCACCGCTTGCACCGGTGCCGCCGCGGTCGGCAACTTCGGTGCCACAGCGGCCACATCCGCGGCCAAAGGCGCCTCGACCCCACCGCCGCCGGCGGGCAATTCAGCGATTTGCGTATCCACCGGCGGGCTTGTCGTTCCCTCCGTCGCGGCAGTTGCGGCTTCGCCGGCAGCCGGCTGCTCCAGCACCTCGACCAGCGGCGGTTTAAGCGCCTCTGCGATCACATCCTCGGCAGCAGGCGGCACGGCCTCGCCATCACCAGGCAATACATCGCTGACTTCGGTGTCCGTGGCTGGGCTTGGCCCGCCTTCCGCCAGTGCGCTGACTGCATCCTCGACAGCCTCTTCCGCGCCAACCAGCGGCAGTTTTGGCGCCTCTGCAATCACAGCCTCGGCGACACCGGGCGTGGCCGCGTCGCTGCCAGGCAGCACGTCGCTAACCTGGCTGTCCGCGGACGGCCTCGGCAAACTTTCCCCCAGTTCGTTGACCGCCCCCTCGACGCCCTCTTCGACGCCGGCCAGGGATTCCTCTATCGCCTCAACCAGCGGCAGTTTCGGTGCCACGCCGGCAGTATCACCGGCCGCCGGAGGATCGCTCGGCACCACCGCCGCCGGTTCCCTCTCCGCCGCCTCATCGCCGATCGCCGGCGCCGGATCGACTGTACGCGCCACCGGCGTTTCGGGTGCCCCTACCTCCGCGTTATTCTCCGCCGGCGCGCCCTCATCTCCACCCGCCTCAGCATCCCGACTCGGCAAGAGCTCGCGCCGGGCGGCATCCGAGCCGTCTAACGCCGACACCACCCCGGTACGCTCGCTGGCCGGCTCGCGAGCCGGTGCGGGCACCGACTCGAGTACTGACGAATCGGTTCTTTTTGCCGAGAATTCCGGCGGTGGCTCCATTTCGAAGAACAGGAACAATCCGACAGCGGCCGCTGCTGCGAGTACCGCCATCCCACCGAACACAAGTGGGCGATTCACGAAGCCTCACGAAGTAGGAAAGATGCTCGATGCGCGTAACCTAGTACGGGCAACGATTCGACGCAATCAACCCCCAAGACTTGACAAAACAAGTCAAAGGCGGCGTTGTGCGGCCTGATTCACAACTTCCCAGAATTGAAGGCAAAAATGGCCGAGATTAGCGCGCTGTGCGTCTATTGTGGCTCCTCCGGCCGGGGCGCCAAAAGCCACCTGGACGCCGCGGCCAAGTTAGGCCGGCAACTGGCGGATCGGAACATTACCCTGATCTATGGCGGTGGCCGGGTTGGGGTCATGGGCAAGACGGCTGATGCTACTCTCGATGCCGGCGGCGAAGTCGTCGGCATCATCCCTCGTTTCCTCGACGAGTATGAAATCGGCCACACCGAGCTGACCCGGCTTGAGATCGTCGACAGCATGCATGAGCGCAAGTCCAGAATGGCGGAGCTCTCCGACGGTTTTGTCATTCTGCCCGGCGGCCTTGGCACCCTGGAGGAGCTGTTCGAGACCCTGACTTGGAAGCAGCTGGGGCTGCACACCAAGCCCATCATCGTCGTCGATTTAGCGGGTTTTTGGCGGCCGGTCCGCACCCTGATCGACTCGATCATTGAGCAGGGATACGCCCAGCCCGAGAATGTTGGTTTGCTGACCTTTGTCCCCACCATTGACGATATCTTCCCGGCTCTCGCAAAGCTTCCCAGCGGCGTCTCGAAAGTGGACTCCAAATGGCTTTGAGCCTTGCGCGCCCACCCACCCGTTACTTATGTTGCCCGCGACCGCGTTCTGCCGGTCTTTTCCACCCCTGATGTGAGTTTGGAGCCAGGTCCATGAGCAAAATCAAGGTCGCCAACCCGATTGTCGAGATCGACGGCGACGAAATGACCCGCATCATTTGGCAGTGGATCAGGGAACGCCTGATCCTGCCCTATCTCGATGTCGATCTGCTCTATTACGACCTGTCGGTCACCAAGCGTGACGACACCGACGATCAAATCACCGTCGATGCCGCCAATGCCATCAACCAACATGGCGTTGGCATCAAATGCGCCACCATCACCCCTGATGAGGCGCGCGTCGAGGAATTCGGCCTCAAGAAAATGTGGCGCTCCCCCAACGGCACCATCCGCAATATCCTTGGCGGCACGGTATTTCGTGAGCCCATTATCATCAACAATGTGCCGCGGCTGGTACCCGGCTGGACCAAGCCCATTATCATTGGCCGCCACGCATTTGGTGACCAATACCGCGCCACCGACTTTAGGGTCCCGGGCCCGGGCACCCTGACCATCACCTTCAAGCCCGCCGATGGCGGCGACCCCATCGCCCATGAAGTCTATGACTTCCCCGGCTCCGGTGTCGCCATGGCCATGTATAATATCGACGAATCCATCCGTGGATTTGCCCGCGCCAGCTTCAACTATGGCCTGCAGCGTGAAAATCCGGTCTATCTGTCCACCAAGAACACCATATTGAAAGCCTATGACGGCCGTTTCAAAGACCTCTTTCAGGAGGTTTTCGACGATGAGTTCAAGGACCGGTTTGCGGCCCAGGGCTTGACCTATGAGCATCGCCTGATCGACGACATGGTCGCCGCCGCCCTTAAATGGGAGGGCGGTTTCGTCTGGGCCTGTAAGAATTACGACGGTGACGTTCAGTCCGACATCGTTGCCCAGGGCTTCGGCTCCCTCGGCCTCATGACCTCGGTCCTGTTGGCCCCCGACGGCAAGACGGTCGAGGCCGAGGCCGCCCATGGCACGGTCACCCGCCATTACCGCCAGCACCAGCAGGGCAAGGAGACCTCCACCAATCCCATCGCCTCCATCTTCGCCTGGACCCGCGGCCTCAAATATCGCGGCCAATTCGACGACACGCCGGCGGTCGTGCAATTTGCCGAGACGGTCGAGCGCGTCTGCATCGATTGCGTCGAATCAGGTGCCATGACCAAGGACTTGGCTCTGCTCATCGGCCCCGACCAGACATGGCTGACCACCAGTCAATTCTTCGACAAGATCGACGCTGGCCTCAAGGCCGCCCTCGCCTGACGGTGACAACCCCGCTGGGTTGACACTGGCTGGTTCAGCCAGCAAGAGCCGCCGCGATCGCTTTCAGCGCATCCTTGGCGGCGGCCCCCTCGGGCCCGCCGCCTTGCGCCATATCCGGACGGCCACCGCCACCCTTGCCGCCCAGGGCCGCCACCCCCACGCGCACGAGATCAACCGCGCTAACCTGGCCGATCAGGTCTGGCGTGACCCCCACCACCAGGCTGGCTTTGCCATCGACCACGGTGGTCACCGCAACGACACCCGAACCCACTTGTTTTTTCAGCGCATCGGCCATCGCCCGCAAGTCTCTTGCCGGCACATCCTCAAGACTGCGCGCCAAGTAGCTCACACCGTCAATTTCCTGGCTCTGAGCGGCCGCCGCACCACCGCCATCCCCGGTCGCCAGTTTCTGACGGACTTCCCTGAGCTCGCGCTCGATCCGCCGCCGCTCTTCCAGCAGCGAGCGCACCTTGCCCGGCACATCCTCGGCCCCGGCTTTGAGCAAACTCGCGGTCTCGTCCAGCAGGCTTTCGCGCCCGCTCAGATAGGCCAGCGCCGCTTCGCCCACCACCGCCTCAATACGCCGCACCCCGGCCGCCACCGCGCTTTCCGACACAATTTTCAGCACTCCAATATCGCCGGTGCGCGCCACATGGGTACCGCCGCACAGCTCAGTCGAAAAAGGCGCACGGGCATCGCCATTCCCACTGCCCATGGAAACCACCCTGACCTCGTCGCCGTACTTTTCGCCAAACAGCGCCAAGGCGCCGGCCTCGACCGCCGCATCCGGCGTCATCGACCGTGTCTCAACGCCTGTGTTGCGCCGGATTTGGTTATTCGTCAGCGCTTCCACCTCGGCGATCTCGTCGCGACTGAGCCCTTTTGGGTGACTGATATCGAACCGCAGCCGGTCCGGCGCCACCAGCGACCCCTTTTGGGTCACATGCGCCCCCAGCACGGCACGCAAGGCCGCATGCAGCAAATGGGTCGCTGAATGATGTACCCTCAGCCCCGCACGCCGCGCGCCGTCAACCCGCAGCTCGACCATATCGCCGACCTTCAAACGACCGCGCCCCACTTGCCCCAAATGCACATGCATGTCATCCAGCCGCTTCTGGGTGTCCAGCACGGCGATCTCGGCCCCCTCGGCCGTAAACATCACCCCGCAATCGCCCATCTGGCCGCCGGATTCGCCATAGAACGGTGTTTGATTGACGATCACGGCGACATTGGTGCCTGTATCGGCCTCGCTCACCGATTTGCCATCCACCACCAGGGCGGTCACCTGCCCCTCGGCACTCTCCATGCCATAGCCGAGAAACTCGCTCGCCCCCACCCGTTCGCGCACATCGAACCACACCGCATCGGTTGCCGCTTCGCCCGATCCCGCCCAGGCCCGCCGTGCCGCCTCCCGCTGCCGCGTCATCGCCGCCTCGAACCCGGCAATATCGACACTGCGCCCCTGCCCGCGCAGGATGTCCTCGGTAAGATCCAGCGGAAATCCGAATGTGTCATACAACCGGAACGCCACATCGCCGGCCAATGCCTGTTTGTCGCCCAGCTTCGAGGTCTCTTCCTCCAGCAGCTTCATGCCCCGATCCAAGGTCTGGCGAAAGCGCTCTTCCTCCAGGCGGAAAGTCTCGCTGATCAGGGCTTCGGCGCGCACCAGTTCGGGAAAATGCTGGCCCATACTGGCCACCAGCGTCGGCACCAGCCGATGCATCAGGGGATCCCGGGTCCCCAGGATATGCGCATGGCGCATGGCCCGGCGCATAATCCGCCGCAGCACATAGCCCCGTCCGTCATTTGCCGGCAGCACCCCATCGGCAATCAGAAAGCTGCACGAGCGTATATGATCGGCGATCACGCGGTGGCTAACCCCATGCTCCCCGTCAGCCGGCATATTTGTCGCTTCCGCCGAAGCCTCGATCAGTTGCCGCAGTGTATCGGTATCGTAATTGTCGTGCTTGCCCTGCAGAATAGCGGCGACCCGCTCCAGCCCCATGCCCGTATCGATCGACGGCTTCGGCAGCGGCGTCTGCGCCCCCGAGCCATCCCGCTCGAACTGCATGAAGACCAAATTCCAGATTTCCACGAATCGGTCGCCATCTTCGTCGGGGCTGCCGGGGGGACCACCGGGAATATCCGCGCCATGATCGTAGAAGATTTCCGAACAGGGACCACAGGGACCCGTGTCCCCCATCGCCCAGAAATTATCCGAGGTGCCAATCCGGATAACCCGCTCATCGGGGAGGCCGGCGATCCGCCGCCACAAACCGTGCGCTTCGTCGTCATCGGCATAGACCGTCACTGTCAGCCGGTCCGCCGCCAGCCCGAACTCCTTGGTGACCAGGTTCCACGCCAGTTCGATCGCCACATCCTTGAAATAGTCGCCGAAGGAGAAATTGCCGAGCATTTCGAAAAATGTGTGGTGGCGGGTGGTATAGCCGACATTCTCCAGATCGTTATGCTTACCCCCGGCCCGGACGCATTTCTGTGACGTGGTAGCCCGCCGATAGGGCCGCTTCTCGGCCCCGGTGAAGACATTCTTGAACTGCACCATGCCGGCGTTGACAAACAGCAATGTCGGATCGTTTTGGGGCACCAGCGGAGACGACGGTACGATCACATGTTCACGCGCCGCGAAATACTCCAGAAAGGCTGTTCGAATGTCGTTTGTTGACGTCACCACATCATCCGCTATACCAGGGTGCACCAAGAATGACCCATACCGGCCCGAACACCGCGCCAGGGCCGCAAAACCGCACATTTCCCCGCTGTGCGGCAACCGGACGCCTTGTACTCTGCCACCACTGGAGTGTCGAGGGCCGCTACGGCTAGGCCGGTAGGCTCAAAACGCAACAAAAAAAGAAAAACGCGGCACCAGCCTCTGGCACCGCGTCAGTTTTAGCCCTTCGCAAAGCCGGCGAGGGTTCCGGCTCTGCTGGCTTATTTTTGGCCCTATTCAGCGCTCTCCGGGACTTCCGCTCGCAACGGTCCGTCCAGCATACTGTCCGAAATCAGCCCGGCATTGGCCCGAATCTTCTGCTCTATGTCTCCGGCGATTTCAGGATGCTCCGCCAGAAACCGCTTCGCATTCTCCCGCCCCTGGCCGATCCGCTCACTGCCATAGGAGAACCACGAACCCGATTTATCCACCACATTTCCCTGCACCCCCAGATCCAGCAATTCGCCGGTCTTGGAGATACCTTCACCATACATGATATCGAACTCCACGATTTTGAACGGCGGCGCCAGTTTATTTTTCACCACTTTCACGCGGGTTTGATTGCCCACCACCTCGTCGCGCGCCTTGATCGCCCCGATCCGGCGGATATCGAGCCTCACCGAGGCATAAAATTTCAACGCATTGCCGCCGGTCGTGGTTTCCGGGCTGCCGAACATCACCCCGATCTTGTGGCGAATCTGGTTGATGAAAATAACCATGGTGTTGGAGCGTGAGATCGACCCGGTGAGTTTCCGCAGCGCTTGGCTCATCAGCCGCGCCTGCAGACCCGGCAGGGAATCGCCCATATCCCCTTCCAGCTCCGCCCGCGGCACCAGTGCCGCGACACTATCGATAACCAGTACATCCACCGCGCCCGAGCGCACCAGCGTGTCGACGATCTCCAGCGCCTGCTCCCCGGCGTCCGGCTGTGAGATCAGCAAATTCTCAAGGTCGACGCCTAATTTTCTCGCATAGGATGGATCCAGGGCATGTTCGGCATCGATAAAAGCGCAAGTACCGCCGCCTTTCTGGGCCTCGGCAATAACATGCAGCGCCAATGTTGTTTTACCCGAACTCTCCGGCCCGTAGATTTCCACCACCCGGCCCCGTGGCAGGCCGCCAAGGCCAAGGGCGATGTCCAAGCTAATGGAGCCGGTTGAGACCGTATCCACATCCACCTTGGCATCCCCGCCAAGCTTCATGATCGAGCCTTTACCGAACGCCCGCTCGATCTGGCCCAACGCTGCGTCGAGGGCCTTTTGTTTATCTCCCATCCCGTCCCTGTCTGAAATCCGAACGACTTTTGCCGACATTGTCACAATCCCCCTCTTATTTCACAGCGGCACGCGCCGACGCAACGAGCGGTCAATGTACAGCTTTTGTTCTCAGTCTCAAGTTCTTTTTTTGTTCTAGTCTCGAATTGCGCTCCGGCGCTCTAGGGTGTCGCGCCGATCACATCTTTCACCTTGCTGGCCAGCTGCGCCAGACTGAACGGCTTGGCCAGGAAATGAATATCGCCGCCCTCGCCGATCTTGCGGCGGAAGCTGTCCTCGGCATAGCCGGAAATGCAGATCACCTTGAGATCCGGCAGCCGCTCGCGAACCTC
>QIGO01000190.1 GCA_003230015.1 Alphaproteobacteria bacterium
GCGTGGGCCAAAGGCCCACTGCCGTGAGCGACAAAAACAAGAGTAGATCCGGCCAGGATCTACGAGACGGCCGCGAATTGCGGCCCGCCGGTCGTCCGGCGCCCCTGCGGAGGCGTGGACCGCAGGTCCACTGCCGTGAGCAACAAAAACACGCAATAACTGACCCAAGGGTCAGTTATTGCGCACCGCGCAGAGGCGCTGCACCACGGCTGGCCCATCGGTTATGCCGCATTCGTAGGCCACCACGTCCAGCCGGCCCTGGCAATGGGTCAGCAATTCGCCCGGCCTCAGCAAGAAATCCGGGTTGCGCGGCCGGCCGAATGCCTCATTTCCGGCGCCGAATGTCTCATAGATCAGCACCCCGCCGGCCGCCACGGCACCCACTATGGCGCCAAGGCATGGACGCCAGAGGTAATTCGCGACAATGACGCCGGCGAATTGGCGCTCTCCCAGGGGCCAAGGCGAGCCGTCTTCCAGGTCCGCCTCCATGGCCTCGACACCTTCGTCGCACAGCAATGTTCCAAGTTGGGCGATATCCCGGTCGACGGCGGTGACAGTGTGGCCCAGGTCGCGCATGAGTTGGGTGTGCCGTCCTCGCCCCGCGGCCAGGTCGAGCACCGGCCCGCCCGGCGGCACCAGCCCGGCATGACGTTTGATCCATCCGGAGGCCGCCCCGGCATCCATCGAGGGCATGGCGCTAGTTACCTGAATTGCTTGTCATTTTTGCCAGGAATTGCCATTTATGAGAGAAGGCATCGTGAATGTCCCACCCGTCTAGGCAATTCCTGCGAGTTAGATGATCCATTTTAACCTCAGATGCGCCAAGGACCACGAGTTCGAGGCTTGGTTCCAAAGCAGCGACGCGTTCGACCGCCAGCTCCGCAGCCAGCGGGTGACGTGCCCCAGCTGTGGTGACCACAAGGTCGTCAAGGCGCCCATGGCGCCGGCGGTCGCCGCCCAATCGCGTCGGCCCGAGCCCGGTGCGGTGAAGCTGCGCCAGGCCCTTACCGAGTTGCGCGATAAGGTCGAGAAGACCTGCGACTATGTCGGCGATGATTTCCCCGATGAGGCCCGCAAGATCCACTATGGCGAAGCCGAGGCCCGCGGCATCTACGGCGAGGCCACCCCGGCCGAAGCCAGTGAACTGGTTGACGAGGGTGTCAATGTGGCACCGTTGCCTTGGCTTCGCCGCCCGGATAGCTAAGCCGACCGCTTTATCCCGACGCCGAGATAATTCACCGCCAAATTTCCGCCCTTGAGCCGCCAATCGGCGGCCACCGGATCATAGATCATGCCGCTTAGGCGCGTCAGGTCCACGCCGCCTTTTCCCAGCGCCCGGCGCAATTCCGCGGGCCGTACAAATCGCTGCCAATCATGGGTGCCCCGGGGCACCCAACGCAGCAGATACTCCGCCCCGACAATAGCCATCAGGAAGGCCTTTTTTGTCCGGTTTATGGTCGATACGAACATCAGCCCGTTTGGCCGTGTCAACTCGCTACAGGCCCTGAGGAACACATCCACATCGCCAACATGTTCCACCACCTCCATATTCAGGACCATGTCGAAGCGTTCGCCCTGTGCCGCCAGCATTTCCGCGGTACCGATCCGGTAGTCGATTTCCAGGCCCGCTTTGTCCCGATGCGACCTGGCGATTTCGATATTCCGCTCCCCCGCGTCCAACCCTATGACGGTGGCGCCCAGCCGCGCCATGGGCTCGCACAGCAAACCGCCGCCGCAGCCCACATCGACCACGCGCAGGCCGTCAAAGGGTGCCATATCGGTGGAATTTAGGCCAAAATGCCGGCAGGCTTCGTCCTTGATAAAACCCAGGCGGGTCCGGTTCATCTGGTGTAGCGGCGCGAACACCCCTATGGGATCCCACCAGGACTCCGCCAGGGCATTGAATTTCGCCAATTCCTCCGGATCGTCGCTGCCAATCTGATCCGCTGGCACTTTGTTTTCGTCGTCCGCCCTCGCCACCGCGCGCTGCTCTCACTTGCCTCATGGCCGTCAACTGAGTATGGATACGCTGCCCTCGCCAAACAAGGTACCCGAGCCCTCTGACATCGCCGCGACTCGCCGTGGCTCACCGTGGCTAGCCTGTGGCGGTTTTGCATTACTGAGGTATCCATGGCGCTGATCGTACAGAAGTTCGGCGGAACCTCGGTCGCCGATCTGGATCGTATCGCGGCGGCGGCCGCCAAGGTTAAGCAGGAAGTTGAACGCGGCAACCAGGTCGCCGTTGTCGTCTCGGCCATGGCCGGTGTCACCAACGAGCTTGTCGACTTGACTCGCCGGGTCAGCCCTTTGCATGACGCACGCGAATATGACGTCGTCGTCTCCACCGGCGAGCAGGTGACCAGCGGCCTCATGTCAATGTGTTTGCAGGCCCAGGGCGTGGCGGCCCGGTCCTGGCTCGGCTGGCAGATTCCGATCCGCACCGACGATGCCCATGGCCGCGCCCGTATCCTCGGCATCGACACCGCCGAGCTGACTAGTCGTCTCGGCGATGGTCAGGTCGCCGTGGTGCCGGGGTTTCAGGGCCTCGGCTCGGACAGCCGCATGACCACCCTGGGCCGCGGTGGCTCCGACATCACGGCGGTGGCCTTGGCTGCCGCTCTCAATGCCCGCCGCTGCGACATCTATACCGATGTCGACGGTGTTTATACCGCCGACCCGCGCATCGTCGCGTCCGCCCGCCGCCTTGTTGGCATCACTTACGAAGAAATGCTCGAACTTGCGTCCCTGGGGGCCAGGGTGCTGCAGACACGCTCGGTCGAATTGGCAATGAAGCATGGTGTGCGTTTGCAGGTATTATCGGCCTTCAACGAGGCCATCGGCAGTGACAATCCCGGCACCCTTGTGGTTGGAGATGAGGAGATCATGGAACAGGAAATGGTCAGCGGCGTGACCTACAGCCGCGATGACGCGAAGGTCACGCTCATTGATGTTGCCGACAGGCCCGGTGTCGCCGCCGCCACTTTTGGCAACCTTGCCGACGCCGCCATCAATGTCGATATGATCGTCCAGAATATTTCCGAGGATGGCCGCTCCACCGACATCACTTTCACTGTTGCCAATGACGATCTTGACCGCGCCGTCGCGTTGTTGAACGGCCTCCAGGACCAACTCGGCTTCGCCCGCCTGGTTCCCGACCGCAACGTCGTCAAGGTATCGGTCATCGGTGTCGGCATGCGCAGTCATGCCGGTATCGCCCAGCGCATGTTCCAGACCCTTGGCGATCGTGGCATCAACATTCAGGTCATCTCCACCTCCGAGATCAAGATCTCTGTTCTCATCGCAGAAGAATTCGCCGAACTCGCTGTCCGCGCCCTCCACGGTGCGTATGGGCTCGACAAGGCATAACCGAATGCGGCGCCAATGACCCACCCGCCGGTGAGTTGGTCCGGGTCGCGGCGCATGTTGCGCCGCCTCCGCGACATCATGGCCGGGTCGGGATCGGCCCAGGATCAGCTCGACCGCATTGTCACGCTCATCGCCCGTGACATGGTGGCCGAGGTCTGTTCGGTCTATGTCCGCCGTGCCGGCGAGGTGCTGGAGTTATTCGCCACCCAAGGCCTGCGGCGCGACGCCGTCCATCACACCCGGCTGCAGGTCGGCGAAGGCCTGGTCGGCGACATTGCCGCCCATGCCCGGCCCTTGGCCCTGGCCGACGCGCGCAGTCACCCGTTATTTGCCTTTCGCCCGGAAACCGGAGAGCAGGATTTTTCCTCTCTCATGGGTGTGCCCATCATTCGCAGCGGCCGGGTTTTGGGTGTCCTTGTTGTGCAGAATCGTACCCAACGCCAATATGCCGATGAAGAGATTGAAACGCTCCAGACCGTTGCCATGGTGCTCGCCGAGCTTGTCGCCGCCGGCGAGTTGGTTGAGCGCGCCGAGCTGCGTCCGGACTCTGACCATGTATTGCTTCCCCAACGTTTGGACGGCACGCCGCTGAGCCCCGGTCTTGGCGCCGGCACCGCCTTTTTACACCGCCCCCGTGTCACCATTGAGACCATTGTCGCCGAGGATCCCGCCGCCGAATTGTCGCGTCTGTCCGACGCCGTCGCCGCCATGCAGGGTCAGCTCGAACAGCTCATGCAGCGCTCCGAACTGGCGGTCGCCGGAGAGCCGCGCGAAATCCTCGAGACTTATCTCATGTTTGCCCAGGACCGCGGTTGGCGCCAACGCATAGAAGAGGCCATCCGCTCCGGCCTTACCGCCGAGGCGGCGGTGCAAAAAGTCCAGAATGACACCCGCGCCCGCATGGCGCCCATGGCCGATGCTTTCATGCGCGAGCGGCTGCTCGACCTCGATGACCTGACCACGCGTCTTATCCAGCATTTGTACGGCGACCCGCCGACGCCACCGCCTGTGGGCAAGGATATTATCGTTATCGCCCGCGCCATGGGCCCGGCTGAACTGCTCAACTATGACCGTGACAGCTTGCGGGCGGTTGTCTTGGAGGAAGGGGCGGCCACATCCCATGTCGCCATCATCGCCGGCATCCTGGCGCTGCCCATGGTCGGCCGCGCCACCGGCATCTTGTCGCGCGTTGAAACCGGCGACCCGATTCTTGTCGATGCCGATAGTGGTTTTGTCTATGTCCGGCCGGGCGAGGACGTCCATGCTCACTTTACCCATTCCATGCGCCGCCACGGCAAGCTGCAGCAGCGCTATGCCGACGCGCGGGACCTGCCCGTCACCACCCGCGACGGTGTCGCGATCTCCCTCAATTTGAACGCCGGTATGCCTGGCGATGTCCAGCATCTGCAAACCACCAACGCCGATGGCATCGGTCTCTACCGCACCGAGGTCCCGTTCATGGTCCGCGGCTCTCACCCCGATGTTGCGACCCAGACCAATTTATATAGCCGCGTCCTTGCAGAGGCCGGCGACAAGCCGGTGGTCTTTCGCACCCTCGATATCGGTGGCGACAAACTGCTCCCCTTATTTGGCGAGGTCGCGGAGGACAATCCGGCGATGGGTTGGCGTGCCATCCGAGTCGCCCTTGACCGCCCGGCTTTGTTGCGCGGTCAGTTTCGTGCCCTGCTCGCCGCCAACGCCGGCCGCGAAATGTCGGTACTCTTCCCCATGATTGCGGAGGTATCGGAATTTGCCGCCGCCCGGCGTTTGCTCGATATGGAGGTTGCGCGCGCCGCCGACCGCGGCGCCACATTGCCCACCGCGATTTGCGTCGGCGTCATGCTCGAGGTTCCGGCCCTCGTCTGGCAGCTTTCTGCATTATTGCCTCAGGTCGATTTTGTCACCGTCGGCACCAACGACCTCATTCAGTTCCTGTTCGCCAGCGACCGCGCCAATCCCCGGCTTGAGGGGCGCTACGACCCGCTTGCGCCGGCGGTTCTAGCGGTCTTGGCGCAAATCGTCGGTGCCTGTGATGCCGCCCGTGTGCCGGTCACGCTTTGCGGCGAGATGGCCGGGCGCACCCTCGAAGCCATGGCGCTTGTTGGCGTCGGTTTCCGTTCCCTGTCCATGGTACCGGCTTCTATCGGGCCGGTTAAGGCGATGATACGCAGTATTTCGGCGACCGGTCTTGCCGACTATTTGAGTGAATTGAAGGAGTCGCCGGCCCATAGCTTGCGCCATCAGCTGCGCGGATTCGCTCTCGACCACGGCGCCGATTTATAGAGGTATTGCCCGTAACTCGCCTGTCTGGTACTAACCGAAAAGGCGCGGCGCACCCCGATATTTATGCCAGGCTGCAGAGTATTGAACATGCTGACGGGTTGGCGCCGCCTGGTTAGAATGCTGCGTGGTTTTATCAGATTGCTTTTGACTGAAGCGCCCTATGGTACGTCTTAGCCCACGTTCATTCCGCGTCGTGGCCGATCACGAAAGGCGCCCGACTTTGTCCTCCGCCCCCCCGGAAGCCGACCATGTCGGTGCGCTGCTATGTGAGGCCCGAACCGCCGCCGGTTATGCGCTCAGCGACATCGCCTACACCCTGCGCATCCGCTATCTCTTCTTGCAGGCGATTGAGGAGGGCCGCTTCGCCGACCTGCCGGGCGCGGCCTATGCCGTTGGTTTTGTCCGCTCCTATGCCGACTATCTCGGCCTTGACTCCGCCGCCGTCGTCGCCCGTTTCAAGGCGGAAACGGACGGCGCCCGCAGCCAGACCTCCTTGGCCTTTCCCGAAGGCGCTCCCGAACGGCGGTTTTTTCCGGGTGCCTCGGTAATAATTCTGTCGATTTTGCTCGGCAGTGCCGCTTTTGGCGGTTGGATCTATCTCCAGGACGAAACCGATCTCATTGCCCAGCGGATCGCTGACCCTCCCGCATTGCCGGCCTTTGACCTTAGCCGGGGGCCTTCCACGGCGAGCACCCAGGCCTCGAGTCGCCCGGCCATAAACTTGCCGCCCCAACCCGCCGTTGATGCCAAGCCTGTGGTCGATCCGCCCCAGCTTACCGCCAACCCAGCCGAGCCGCCCAGCCGGCCGGACCCGGTGGCGCCGGCGCCCGATGCGCCTGCGGTAGCCGTAGCCACACCGGCACAGCCGCCGATTGTCGCGACTCCGTCGCCGGTCGAAGCGGATTCAGCCGCCCCCCGCCCCCCGGTCGCGGTGGCGATAGCCCCGTTGGTCCCGGAACAGCCTGGCCAGCAGCTTGTGACCAGGTTGACCGAGGCTCTTCCCGCCCCGATCCTGGCAACCGCGGACGCCGCCCAACCGGAGCTGGCTCAGCAGGCTCCGGTTCAACTGGGTTCCACGCCATTGGATTTATCGATTGCCGACGGCGCCCCGTCGGTTGTCGAGTCGCCGCGCGGCGCCAACAGCACCGCGGCCATTGCCGCTGAGGTTCCCTCCCCATCCCAGGCCGAGGCATTGCCCCAACTGGCATCTCGCGGTGATGACCCGGCCGGTGGTTTGGGGCTGCCCGCCGTCCCCCTTGCCGGCGCCCTCGACAGCTCCAGCGGCCGTGTTTATGGCCAGGCCAACAAGGATGCCCGCATCATTCTAAGGGCCACGGCCGATAGTTGGGTGCAAGTGCGCGACGGCGCGCAGAATGTTCTGCTGACCCGCATGTTGCGTGCTGGCGACTCTTATCAGGTGCCCGATAAGGCCGATCTTTGGCTGCTGACCGGCAATGCCGGCGGTCTTGAGATACTCGTTGATGGCCAACGGGTCGCTCCGTTGGGGGGCGCTGGAGAGGTCCGCCGCGATGTCGCCTTGGACACCGCCGCATTAAAGGCACGCTAAGGCAGTTGCGTAGAAACCTCCATAGATCGATAGTACCCCTCGCCTGGACCCAATCCGGTCTCCAGGCCGATAAAGTGCGTGAGCGGCCATGAGTATTCGACCCTACCGCCAGATTCAACGCCAACGCAGCCGCCAGGTCATGGTCGGCAACGTGCCGGTCGGCGGCAATGCGCCGATCACGGTACAATCCATGACCAACACCCTGACCAGCGACCCCTTGGCCACCATTGCCCAGATTCGCGCCCTGGAGGAGGCCGGCGCCGACATCGTGCGTGTTTCTTGTCCCGACGAGGACAGCACCCGCGCCCTGCGCCAGATCGTTCGCGCCGCCAAAGTGCCCATTGTTGCCGACATCCATTTTCATTACCGCCGCGCCATCGAGGCCGCTGAAGCCGGTGCTGCCTGCCTGCGCATCAACCCCGGTAATATCGGTTCGCGCAAGCGGGTTCGCGAAGTCGTCAACGCCGCCCGCGACAATGGCTGCTCGATTCGCATCGGCGTCAACGCCGGCAGTCTCGAGAAGGAGTTGCTGCAGCGTTACGGTGAGCCCTGTCCCGAGGCCCTGGTGGAAAGTGCCCTCAACTCGGCCCGGATGCTCGAGGATGAGGATTTCCATGAATTCAAGATATCGGTTAAGGCCTCCGACGTATTCCTCGCCGTCGCCGCCTATCAGGGCCTCGCCGAGGTCAGCGACTACCCGCTCCATATAGGCATCACCGAGGCCGGCGGCGCGCGCACCGGTACCGTCAAATCCTCCATCGGCCTGGGCAATTTGCTTTGGTCGGGCATCGGCGACACGTTGCGCGTTTCCCTGTCCGCCGATCCGGTCGAGGAAGTTCGGGTCGGGTTCGAGCTCCTCAAGGGTCTTGGGCTGCGCCACCGCGGCGTCAATGTCATTGCCTGCCCGTCTTGCGCGCGGCAGCAATTCGATGTCATCAATACCGTTCGCGTGCTTGAGGAGCGCCTCGCGTATATCACCGCGCCCTTGACCATTTCCGTCATCGGCTGCGTCGTCAACGGCCCTGGCGAGGCCCTGATGACCGACATTGGCCTTACGGGTGGCGGCCGCGGCACCCACCAGATCTACGTTGCTGGCCTGCCTGATCACCGCCTTAAGGATGCCGCCATTGTCGACCACCTCGTCGCCATGGTGGAGAGCAAGGCCGCCGAGGTCGAGGCCGCCGAAGAGGTTGCCGAAGCCGCCGCGCAAGCCATGCGCCAACGCACTGCCGCCGAATAGCCGGTAGCGACCCGGCGAAGGAGCCCGTCTTGGCCAAGCTTCAGCCCGTGCGCGGCACCCATGATCTGCTGCCCGCGCAAGCCCGCGGCCATCGCCATGTCGTGGAAACGGCGCGCGCTGTGGCGGCGCGTTACTGTTACGACACCATCGACACGCCGATTTTCGAATTTACCGAAGTCTTCAAACGCACCCTCGGCGAGACATCGGACGTCGTCTCCAAGGAGATGTACAGTTTTGAGGACAAGGGCGGCGACAGCATCACCCTACGCCCCGAAGGCACCGCCGGGGTTGTCCGCGCCGTCATGTCCGGCGGCCTGGCCCAGGACCTTCCCCTGAAATATTTTTATGCCGGCCCCATGTTCCGCTATGAGCGGCCGCAAAAGGGACGTCAGCGCCAATTTCACCAGGTCGGTGTCGAGCTGCTCGGCGTGCCTGAGCCTTCCGGCGATGTCGAAATCATCGCCCTCGGCGCCCAGATCCTCGAAGAGTTAGGCCTGCTCACCGACACCAAGCTGGAGTTAAACACCCTCGGCGACTCGGAAAGTCGGGCCAGTTATCGTCGCGCCCTGGTTGACTATTTCGGCGAACATCGCGCCGAACTATCGGCCGACAGCCAACACCGTTTGGATCGCAATCCTTTACGCATCCTTGATTCGAAAGATCCCGGTGACAGCGAGATCGTGGCCGTGGCCCCTAGGTTCGCCGACCACCTCACCGTCGAAGCAGCGGACTTCTTCGCCGCCGTTTGCGCCGGTCTCGACGATCTTGGCATCGCCTATACCCTCACCCCGACCCTCGTCCGGGGTCTCGATTATTATTGCCACACGGCGTTCGAATTCACCACCACCGCTTTGGGCGCGCAAGGCACCGTCATGGCCGGCGGTCGTTATGACGGTTTGATGGAAATCATGGGCGGTCCGCCGACGCCCGGAGTCGGCTGGGCCGCCGGTATCGAGCGTTTGGCCATGATGAGCGGCGACACCCCGCCGCCGCCAAGGCCGTTTGCGTTGATCCCTGTCGGCGAGGACGCGGTCCGTCGCGCGACCCCGCTGGCCCATCATTTGCGGCGCGCCGGAATAACCGTCGATCTTGCTCACCGCGGCAATCTTTCCCGCCGCATGAAGCGCGCCAACAAGACCCGCGCCCGCGCCGCCATTCTCCTGGGCGAGGATGAACTGCAACGCAATGCCGCGACTCTGCGTGATCTCGATAGCGGTGATCAGGTCGAAGTGTCTCTGGATGATCTCGAGGCCCGGCTGGCGCAGTTCCGCTAGCCGCGATGACCGCATCCGCGCCGGCCGCGCCGGGGGGGCTCGTCATCCTTGGTGCCAACCATCGCTCCTCTTCGGTCGATTTGCGCGACCGCATCTTCGTCCCCGATGCCGAGGCACCCGCCTTTTTGACCGCATTGGTGGCCCGGGATGTGAGTCAATGCCAGATCATGTCAACCTGCGACCGGGTCGAGATACAGGCGGTGGCGCCGTCCGCACCGGTCGCCATTAGCGTCCTCCAGGCCGCCCTGGCGCAGCGCAGCGGCCAGCCCCTGGCCGAAATTCGCGACCAGTTCTATGCCTTGACCGGGCCTCCGGCACTGCGCCACTTATTTGCCGTCGCCGCCAGCCTCGACAGCATGATCGTCGGCGAGTCCCAGGTTCTCGGGCAGGTCAAAGCCAGCCACCAGCTCGCCGGTGACGCCGGCACCATGGGCCCCGAGCTTGCCACCATGCTCCAGGCCGCCTATGGCGCCGCCAAACGCATCCGCACCGACACCGCCATCGCCCGGGGCCCGGTCTCCCTGGCTACCTGTGCCGTCCAAGTCGCCAAGGATATCCAGGGTGATCTCTCGCGCCGATCCTGTTTGCTCATCGGTGGCGGCGATATGGGCGCGCTGATGCTGGCACATCTCAGTCACGCCGGTTTACGCCATCTCGTCGTCAGTGCCGCGACAGCCATGCGCGCCCAGGCGATCGCCCGGCCCTATGGCTGCCCATCACTGACCTACGAGGATCTTGATTCGGCGCTCGATGGCGCCGATATTGTCATTGCCGCTGCCGGCACCGGCCAGAACATAGTCACCGCGAAAATGGTTGATGCAGCCCTGCATCGCCGTCGCCGCCGGCCTATTTTCTTCATCGATGCGGCGGTCCCGGGCGACGTCGAACGCGCGGTTCACGACCTGGAAGCCGCCTACCGCTATGATCTGGACGATCTTGAGGCGGTGGCGCAGGAGGGCCGCCTCGCCCGCGAAGCGGCTGCCGGCCAGGCGTGGCGCTTGCTCGACCAGGAGGTTGCCGCTTTTCTGCGTGCCCAGGCGGCGCGGCGCGCCGCACCCGGCATGGTCCGCCTGCGCCGGCATTTCGAGGCCGCGCGGGCCGAGATATTGGCCCGCGGCACGGCATTGAGCGCCCAGGAGGCAACACGGTTACTGGTCAATAAATTGCTCCATGGCCCCTATCAGGTGCTTCGCGCCGCCGCCGGTGATAGCCAGGGCGAAGACGCGGCCATGGTCAGCGCCATCGAACGGCTATTCGACCTCGAAGAACGCGAACAGGAAGATCCGGGAACAGAATCATGAGCCTTGAGGCCAAACTCGACCAGGTGGTACGGCGCCGCGATGAACTCTCCAGCCTGCTGTCCCAGCCGGGCGGGCTCGACGCCGGCGATCTTGCGCGCTTTTCCAAGGAGCTGTCGGACCTCGCCCCGGTGGTCGCGGCCATCGGCGCCTTGCGCGACCTTGGCGCCGAGCTGGCGGATCTCGACGACTTGCTCGCCGATCCCGCAACCGACAGCGAAATGGCGGCCTTGGCCCGCGATGAGCGCGCCGCGCTGCTCCAGCGCCGGCCGCAATTGGAACATGAGATCAAGCGGCTTCTCCTGCCCAAGGACGCCGCCGACGAAAAGAATGCCATTGTCGAGGTCAGGGCCGGTACCGGCGGCGACGAAGCCGCCCTGTTCGCCACCGACCTGTTTCGCATGTATCAACGTTATGCCGAGTTTCGTGGCTGGCGCTTCGAGGTCATTAGCCTCAGCGAAACCGGCATCGGCGGATACAAGGAGGCCATCGCCCAGCTAACCGGCCGCAACGTCTTTTCCCGCTTGAAATTTGAATCCGGCGTTCACCGGGTCCAGCGCGTCCCCGTTACGGAGAGTGGCGGCCGCATTCATACCTCCGCCGCCACCGTCGCCGTGCTGCCCGAGGCCGAAGAGGTCGATCTGCAGATCGCCGACAAGGACTTGCGTGTCGATACCTATCGCGCCTCGGGCCCTGGCGGCCAGTCTGTCAACACCACCGATTCGGCGATCCGCATCACCCATCTTCCCACCGGCATTGTCGTCACCCAGCAGGACGAAAAGTCCCAGCATAAGAACCGCGCCAAGGCCATGAAGGTTCTGCGCGCCCGTCTTTATGAACATGAACGCCAGCAGATTGCCCAAGAGCGCGCCGATACGCGCAAGAGTCAGGTTGGGTCTGGCGACCGCTCCGAACGCGTCCGCACCTATAATTTTCCCCAGGGTCGCGTCACCGACCATCGCATCAACTTGTCTTTGCACAAGCTCGAAAAGGTGCTCGGTGGTGAGGCCCTCGACGAGATCATCGACGCCCTGGCGGCCGAAGACCAGGCAGCCAGGCTCGCCGAGGAGACTGGATGAGCTTGCCCAAGAATGTCGGCACCGTTTTGGATACTCTGTCCGCAGCTGTCCGGCGCACCAGCGAGCGCCTCGGCCGGGCCGGCATCGAGCAGCCCCGGCGCGACGCCCGCTTGCTTGTCGCGCAGGCCATCGGTGCCGGTATTGCCGAGACTCTGGCCCGCCCTGAACGCCCCCTGACGACGGCGGAGCAGGCGACCCTGGAAACTCTGGTCGTCCAACGCGCCGCCCGCAAACCCATGGCGCAGATCATTGGCAGGCGTGAATTTTGGTCTCTCGATTTCAAGGTCGGCGCTGACGTGCTGATCCCCAGGCCCGACAGTGAAACCCTGGTCGCGGCCGTCCTCGCCACCATTGCCGATCGCGCCGCCGCCATTCGCCTGCTCGACCTCGGCACCGGTTCGGGCTGCCTGCTGTTGGCCTTGTTAAGCGAGCTTCCGGCGGCCCTTGGGTTCGGCATCGATCTCAGTGCCTCCGCCGCCGCCTTGGCCCGTGCCAACGCCCAGGCCCTTGCTTTGGACCACCGAGCCGCTTTCGCCGTTGCCGATTGGACGTCCGGTTTGACCGGACAATTCGATATTATCGTCAGCAACCCGCCCTATGTCGCCACCGGTGACATCGCCGCCCTTATGCCTGAGGTCGCCCGCTATGAGCCCCGCAGGGCCCTTGCGGGCGGCCAGGATGGCCTCGATGCCTATCGGGCCCTCATTCCAGGGTTGGCGGCCAGATTGGCGCCAGCGGGTCTCATCGCCCTGGAAATCGGCGCCCAAATGGGCGAAAGGGTGCTTGATCTCGCCGCGCGGGGCGGTTTAGTTAGCTTGTCGGGTCACCGCGATTTGGCGGGCATCGAGCGCTGTTTATTGCTCCGACAGGGCAAAAACTGACTTACCCTCAAAAAAAACGCTTGGAATGCCGGGCATTAAGGAATATTTTTCGGATGCCAAGCGCTTCGCGTAACGAAATGTTATGAACGGCGCGGCTAATCTTCCCGGACCACAGGCTATCAGCAACCAATATTTGGCTTCGCGCAGGACACTGGTCGCCCGCGAAGCACGCGATAGCCGCCAGTCCGCATGGAAGTGACCACTCTGGCTTTGTTGGGGATATGAGACAAGGAACGAACCCAAGGCGGTCTCGCGGCCGCGGTGGACGCAAGGTGCACAACCCGCGTTCCCATGTTTTCGATAGCAACGGGCCAAATGTCCGGATTCGGGGCAGTGCGTTGCAGATCTACGAGAAATACATGCTTTTGGCGCGTGATTCTCAGCGCACGGATCGCATAGCGGCGGAAAATCTCGCGCAGCATGCCGAGCATTATTATCGCCTCGCCAATGCCAACAACGCCCTGTCCAACGGCGCTGACCGTCGTGGTCCACAAGGGCAGCCGAACGGTGCCGCTCAGGATGGCAATGAGGACGACGGCCAACAGTCTCAGTCACGCGAAGACAATAGCCAATCGCCCGAGGCCGCTAGCCAGGAAGCCGTAGCGGAAATTGTGCCGCCGCCGCCATCGTCTCAAGCCGAGCCGGAGACGGCTGAAAGCCAGCCCCAGGCCGCGCCGGAGGAGAGCAAGCCTCGGCGACGGTCCTCTGGGCGTCCGCGTAGGTCTGAACCGAACGCTGAACCGACCAGTGATACCGAGCCGGTCGAGGCCTGAGTAGCCGGTCGCGCCGGCCGCACTCCCGGTTCTCCCGGCATTTCCCGTCGCCGCGGCATTTATGGCGCGGGTCTTGTGTGCCCGTGGGGCAACAACCATTTACCGGGTACGGGGTTGGAGCTTTTTTGCGTCGTGCAAAGGCCCCGTTTGGTGGCGTCACAGTCTTGGCGCCGCTGTCGAATCCTTGGGTGCTGGATTTCCGGGCTCGTCCGTGTCGTCCCGCCAAGTTTGGGGGACCTAGAGGGAGCTTTATTAGTCGATGAATGCCGAACAATACACCGACCGCGCTCGCGGGTTCATCCAGGTTGCCCAAGACCTCGCCCGGGCCGGCAAACACCAGCAATTCACCCCCGAACATCTGCTCAAAGCCCTGCTTGAGGATGAAGAAGGCCTGAGCGCCAATCTCATCAAGGCCGCGGGGGGTGACGCGAGAGCCGCTCTGGCCGATACCGACGCCGCCCTGGCCAAGTTGCCGAAGGTGGAAGGCGGCAATGGCCTTTATCTGGCGCCCTTGACGGCACGCCTGTTCGAAACCGCCGAAAACATCGCCGACAAGGCTGGCGACGATTTTGTCACCGTCGAGCGTCTCTTGCTCGCCGCCGCGATGAGCACCGGCACCGATGCCGCAAGCATCCTCTCAAAGGCCGGCGTCACGCCGCAAGCCTTGAACCAGGCCATCGAGTCCATACGCAAAGGCGCCAAGGCCGACAGCCCCAACGCCGAATCGAACTATGAGGCCTTGGAAAAATACACCCGTGACTTGACCGAGGATGCCCGCGAAGGCCGCCTCGACCCGGTGATTGGCCGCGATGAGGAAATACGCCGCACCATTCAGGTCCTGTCCCGCCGCACCAAGAACAACCCGGTGCTGATCGGCGAGCCCGGCGTCGGCAAGACCGCGATTATCGAAGGCCTGGCCCAGCGCATCATCAATGGCGACATCCCCGAAAGCTTGCGCGACAAGCGTCTTCTGGTGCTCGACCTGGGCGCCATGGTCGCCGGGGCGAAATTCCGCGGCGAGTTCGAGGAGCGCCTCAAGGCTCTCCTGCGCGAGGTCACCGCCGCCGCCGGAGAGATTGTGCTCTTTATCGACGAGTTGCATACCCTGGTTGGTGCCGGTGCCGCCGAGGGTGCCATGGACGCCTCCAACATGCTCAAGCCGGCACTGGCCCGCGGTGAGC
>QIGO01000192.1 GCA_003230015.1 Alphaproteobacteria bacterium
ATATAGGACGCCAGGATCTGGGTAGAATCCGCCGGCCCGCCCCGGGTCATGACGATGATTAAATCAGCGAAATTGGAAATCCAGATCGTTCGCAGCAACACGGTGATGGCGATCACCGGCGCGATGAACGGCAATGTGACTTTGGTGAAGCGCTGCCAGGCCGTCGCCCCGTCGATGGCGGCGGCCTCATGCAATTCAAAGGGCACCGACTGCAGCGCGGCGAGCATCGTGATGGCGAAGAATGGAATGCCAAACCAGACATTCGCGACGATTGGCCCCCACATGGCAATCGCGGGATCGGACAGAATGTTATAGGGCTCCGACAAAATACCCAGGGCTGCCAGCCAATGGGGCAGGGGGCCTATGACCGGATTGAACAGCCATGCCCAGGTCAATCCTGAAAGGAAGATCGGCACCGCCCACGGCAGAAAGATGATGGCTTGCACAAAGCGCTTGCCGCGGAAAGGCCGGTTGAGCAGCATTGCGAGGCTGAGACCCAGCGAGAATTGCAGCACCAGCGAAGCGCCGGTCCACCAGCCGGTATTGACCAGCGCTCGCCAAAATCGCTTGTCGCCCGCAATCTCCGCAAAATTCTCCAGGCCGACAAATCCGCCGCTGGCCGGATTCAGCAGTTGAATATCGCGATAGGCAAAGGACAGCCCGACAACAAGCGGCACCCCCATCACCAAAGCGATCAGGATCAGCGCTGGACTAAGATAGAGATAGGGTTCGACTGCGGCCCGCCAGCCGCGTCGCCGCGGCTTCGGAAAATACTCCGAAGCCGCGGGACCATGGGTAGCTATTGCGCTGCCAGCCATTTCTTCTGAGCGGCGGTCAGATAGTCTGCCCATTCGTCGGCCAAATCTTCTGCCGTGCGTTGGCCGAGCAACGCTTCCTGGCTTGTCGGAATGGCTAACGAATCGGCAAAGAACGCGAACTCCTCAAGATAGGTTGGCATGATCGTGGGCTGATACTCTGCCTCGTTAAGCTGGATGAACCAGCCTTCGAACTGCGGCGTCGAATAGAACGGATCGTCATTGGCACCCTTAAAGATCGGCAGTGCGCCAACGGTCTTGTTCCATACCAGATTATTCTCGCGGTTTGAGATGTGGGCGATCAGCTTCCACGCCGCATCCTTGTTCTCGCTGTCGGAAAACATCGACCAGCCGGCATAACCGATGGTCGGGAAGGAGAGGCCGGCCGGCCCCTTCGGCATCGGTGCCACCGCGTAGTCGTCCGCATCCATGCGTTCGGCGATGGCGATCAGCGCATCTGGATCCTGATCGAGCATCGCGCAGGTCCCGGAATAGAAACCGGCAACGATTTCATTAAAACCCCAATTGACGCTGTCTTTTGGCGCATAGCCCTTCTGATAGATGTCGAGCAGGAATTGAATCCCGGCCACGGCACCCGGTTGGTTGAGAGTGCTGTTGCCCTCGGCGTCGAAGAATTCGTTCGTGCCGTTCATGTTAGCCGCCATCATGATCCAGCCGTTCAGGCCACCCGGACCGCCACGCAGGCAATAACCGGACTTGCCGTCGAGCTCGGACACTTTGCGTGCCGCTTCCATGAAGTCATCCATGGTTTCCGGCGGTCCGTCGACGCCAGCCTCGGCAAATAGCTTCTTGTTATAGAACAGCGCCCGCAGATAGAAACCATAGGGCAGCATAAAGGCTTCACCTTTCACCAACCGGCCGAATTCGAGAGCCTTGTCGGTCAGTTCCGCCGTGTTGGGCCAATTCGCCAGATAGGGCTCGAGGCTTTCCAGCCGGCCATTATTGGCATAGAGCGCCAGCCAGCGATCCGGCATTTCCACCACGTCGGGTGTCTGGCCGGCGGAAACCATGGTCGCGAATTTCTCGAACGCCTGACCCCAGGGCAATGAAATGATCTCAACCTCGGTACCCGGGTTGTCGGCTTCGAACTCGTCGACGATCGATTGCAGAACTTCTGTTCTTGCCGGACTCGAAATCACTTCGACGAGTTCAAGTTTGGTTTGTGCCCAGGCTGGCGTTGCAAGCAGAGCCACCAGAGCTGTGGACAAAAACAAACGTTTCATGTGTTTCCTCCTTATGTTGTGCAGTTCTTGAGAGCGGATTGTTCTACTGACGACCTCCTTCAGCCAGGGCCTGGGAAAGATCCTCCCAGAGGTCGTCCACATCCTCCAGGCCCACATGCAGCCGCACCAATTGTGCCGGCACCCCGAAAGCTTGCGCCGAGTTCGGCCCGCCTTGTTGCTCCAGCGCCGCCATTGCCGGTACCACCAAGCTTTCATGGCCGCCCCAGCTAACCCCCAGCTTGAACATGTTTAGACTGTCGCAGAATTTTGGAATGTCGATACGTTCGCTCGCTTCGAAAGCCATCAGGCTGGAGCAGCCCCTGAGTGTTAGCTGCCCGCGTCCTTCCAATCCGGGGTGGTAGACGCGTGTCACGCCCGGATGATCGCGCAAGCGCGCGCCAATGATCCGGCTGCTGAGGTCATGTTGCGCCATCCTTATGGGGAGAGTTCTGAGCCCGCGTATCAGCAGCCATGCCTCAAATGGGGCAAGTTTTCCGCCCAGATAAGGCGCCACATGCGCGTTTACCGCGTCAATCTTATCCTGCTTGCCGGCGATGACACCGGCGACCGTATCGCTGTGACCGCCGATAAACTTCGACGCCGAATGGACCACCATATCGATGCCGTGGGTGCATGGTTTTTGGAATATTGGTGTTGCCCAGCTGTTGTCGACAATAGTGACCGCACCTTCCGCTCGTGCCATCTCGGCCAAGCTGGCCAGATCGAGAGTCTCGAAGACCCAACTTGTCGGGCTCTCCAAATAAAGCAGGCGGGTGCCGGGCAGTGCTGCCGCCACGGCGCTGAGGTCCTGGCCATCGACGAAATCCACCGAGATCCCGAACCGCGGCAACAGGCTCAGGAATAGCCGGTAGGCATCGGGGTAGACATTGCGCACGCAAAGGATGCGCTCGCCGCTACGAACCTGACTGAGCACGGCACTGCTAATGGCGGCCATGCCTGAGGACAGGGCACGGGCATCGTCGGTATCCTCCAACGCCGCCAACTTCTTTTCGAACTCTCGCACCGTCGGGTTGTAGCCCCGCGAGTAGATCGGCAGATCATTCTCGCCGCGAAAACAGCCCAACAAGTCCTGGTAATTCTCGAACGCGAACAGCGAGGTTTGCACGATCGGGGGGACGATCGCGCCATAGGCGAAGGTCTCGTCATGCGCCACGATCGTCGCATCGGACTTCTTGGCGTCATTTCTCATTGGTCGCCGCCCGCGCATCAGCCTCGGTAATTGCCAATATTGCCAGCGTTTTCTCCCGCGCATCTTCGATATCGCCCGCCGCGATGGCGTCGAACAACTCGCGGTGGATTGGAAATGAATCCGCCGAAAAGCCCCTTTGGTCGAAAGGATTGTCGAAAAAACTGTAGATCGGCATGCGCATATGGTGAACGATCTGGCCGAACATGGGATTGCCGGTGGCCTCATAGATCGACAGGTGAAACTGCCAATCCTCCGGCCCGGCGGACCCTTCGCGCAAATGCACTTCCTCCATCCGATCCAGGCACGCCTCCATGCGCGCCAGATCTTCCCTCGTCGCCCGCTGCGCGGCGATCACCGAGGCCTCTGTCTCGAGCGCCCGCCTGATATCCAAGGTCTGCAATAGCGATTGCTGCTGTCGCCGGATCGTCAGGTTAATGTGAATGTCGCCGGGCGCAACGGGCAGGCGCAGGAACGTCCCGCTGCCCTTGCGGGTCTCGACGATCCCCAGCGCCTCCCAGCGCTTCAAGGCCTCTCGCACCGTCGACCGGCCGACCTGCAGGCGCTCGGTCAGCTCGCGCTCGGTGGGCAGCTTGCTGCCGGGCTCGACCCCCGAACTCGAGATGAACTCGGCCAGCGCGTCCAGCACGGCGTCATTGCGGCTTTGCTGCCGCAAAGGTTGCAAGAGCTGGTTGTCCGCGAGCATCGCCATCGCCCTGGCCGGCCTAAGATTGGTCTGACATCTGACCAATCTTAGGCCGGCCCATTTGCCCGCGTCAAACGTTAATCTCAAGGCTGTTGTAGACCCGTCTGCCCCCTGCCAGGATGTTCAACCAATGCCAGAGCTGCCCGACATCGTCGTCTATATGGAGTGCCTGGAGCGGCGGATTTTGGGCCAGCGTCTCGAACAGGTGCGGCTGCTAAACCCGTTTCTGTTGCGCTCCGTGGAGCCGGCACTAACCGCCTCTCACGGCAAGCAGGTGTTGGCCTTGCACCGTCTCGGCAAGCGCCTTGTTATCGCCCTCGAAGACGAGCTGTTCCTGGTTATTCACTTGATGATTGCCGGCCGCCTCCATTGGCAGGCCGGCGGTGCCAGGCGCCCGCGTCGCGGCGGCCTCGCGGCCTTCGATTTCAGCTCGGGCGTGTTGATTCTCACCGAAGCCGGCAGCAAAAGGCGCGCCTCGCTCAACCTTGTGCGCGGTGGCGAAGCCCTGGCCGAGCACGACCCCAAAGGTGTCGAAATTTTCGACATCGATCTCGTGGCCTTCGCGGCCGTTCTGACCAACGCCAACCACACCCTGAAACGAGCCCTGACCGACCCGCGGCTGTTTAGCGGCATTGGCAATGCCTATTCCGATGAGATCCTTCACCGCGCCCGGCTGTCCCCGATCGCCTGGACCAGCAAACTCGAAAACCCCGAGATATCGCGGCTATTCCGGGCGACGCTCGATGTGCTGACGGAGTGGACGGAGCGGCTGCGGGCCGAAGCTGGCGAAGATTTTCCCGAGAAAGTGACCGCTTTTCGCAAGGAGATGGCCGTCCACGGACATTACCAAAAGCCCTGCCCGGATTGCGGCGCACCGGTTCAGCGCATCGTCTACGCCTCCAACGAAACCAACTATTGCGCTAACTGCCAGACCGAAGGCCGCCTACTGGCCGATCGTTCCCTCTCGCGCCTGTTAAAGAACGATTGGCCGCGCACCATCGAGGAGCTTGAGCAGCGGCATGGCCGCCCACCGCCAAAGGATTGATCAGGCGATTTCGCGCCTGGACTACAATCTCCAAGCCGCACATATTGATCCATTCGCCCCAGCTAAGATCGAGATTGAAATGCCTGAAATGGCTCTGACCAACTCGGCGATCGTTGCTAACTATCGCCAGAGAACACCCAAATCAGCCGCTCTTTTTGACCGGGCACAATCACGATTCCCAAGCGGAATTACCCATGATTCGAGATATCTAGACCCCTATGGCATCTACGTCACCCACGCCCGGCAGGCAAAAAAATGGGACGCCGATGGCAACGCCTATATTGATTATTTCGGCGGTCATGGGTCTCTGATACTGGGTCACAACCACCCCGATGTCACCGCCGCGGTTCATGCCGCCCTTGATCGTGGCACCCATTTTGGCTGCAACCATGAGGCCGAAATTCAGTGGGCCGAGGCGGTCCAGGCCCTGATCCCCAGTGCTGAGCGCCTACGTTTTACCTCCTCGGGGACGGAAGCCACCCTGATGTGCCTGCGCCTCGCCCGCGCTCATACCGGCCGTCGAAAGGTGCTGCGCTTTCTCACTCATTTCCACGGCTGGCATGATCAAATGACCAGCGGCTTCATGTCTCACTTCGACGGCACGCCGACCGCCGGCGTGTTACCGGGTGTAGCCGAGAACGCGGTATTGATACCACCCCATGATATCGATGCGGTGGCGGCTGCCTTGGCCGCCGACCGCGATATTGCAGCGGTCATCTTGGAGCCCACCGGCGCCAGTTTTGGCCGCATACCCTTAACCGCCGAATTCCTCGCCAACTTGCGCGAACTCACCGCAAAACATGGCGTTATGCTCATATTCGACGAAGTCATCACCGGCTTCCGTGTCTCGCCAGGCGGTGCCCAGGAACATTATGGCGTCCTCCCGGATCTCACCTCCCTTGCCAAGATCATCGCCGGCGGCCTGCCCGGCGGGGCGGTTGCCGGCCGCAAAGACCTGCTCGATCATCTCGATTTCCAGGTCGCCGCAAACCAGGGCCGCGAAAAAATCGCCCATCCGGGAACATACAACGCAAACCCCATATCCGCCGCCGCCGGCATTGCGGCCTTGCAGGTGATTGCCACAACCGACGCCTGCGCGCGCGCGAATGCCAGCGGTGCGCTGCTGCGCCAGCGCCTCAATAACGTTTGCGCCGAACGTGCCGTGCCGCTGGCGGTCTATGGAAGTTTCTCGGCTTTCCATATTTTCACCAATCCCAAACGCCGCGAAATACGACACGACAGCTTCGATCCCTTGCAGATACCGTGGCAAGAACTCAAGGAAAGCGAACCGCGATTGGTGCATTTGTTACGTCTGGCATTGCTCAACAACGGTGTCGATATTGCCGGTTGGCCGGGCGGGTTGGTATCATCCGTCCACAGCGCTGAAGATATCGACAATACTGTCGAGGCCTTTCGGGCGGCCCTGGAATCGCTGCAGGCGGAGCGCGAACTATAGCTTAACGGCGGTGAGTTTTTTTCCATTTACGGAGACTTAAGCGCAAGAGCGTAGGGTAGCGCCTGCCCAGAATTTACGGAGACCTCGGTGCACGCGAGGAAACCAAAAGCAGAGCGTAGCGACTACATTCCGTTCCTGGAGCGCTTTAGCGCTTGGTGGAACGGAACTGATGCCGCCGATCTGCAAGAAAACTCAGCACCGGACCCGGCGTCGGCCGCCGCCACGATATCCGTCAGCACTCAGCCGCAACAACGCTGGCCCGAGCAGCGGCTGGCTATCTGCGAACGCCTGTGGGGTGAGGGGTTCATCTTTTCCGGCGGACCCGACTATATGGAGGAATTCGTCAAGCCTCTTTGCCTCAATCCGACCATGTCTGTGATGGATTTTACGGCCGGGGCGGGCGGTGGTCCTGCGGAAATCTCGAAAAAGTCGGATATCTGGATCACCGCCATGGAGAGTGACCCGGAGCTCGCGGCCGCGGCAACCGAGTTTTGCGCGCGAAAGGGCGCCGCTCGGGCCAAGGTGACGCCCTGGAAGCTTTCCGAGCCAGCTTTGCCGGCCAAGAAATACGACCGCATCTACGGGCGCGAGTGTTTCTATCTTGTCGAGGACAAGAGCCGGTTCCTCGCGGCCCTCGTCGAGGCATTGAAGCCCGGCGGCCAGCTCCTTTTTTCCGACTATGTCTTGGCCGACGGCAGCGACGACAGATCGCCGCTGAAAAACTGGCGCCGGGCTGAGGCCGGTGATCCGCTTCCGTGGACCATCGCCGATTGCCGTAAGGCATTGAAACAATGCCAGCTTGAGGTACGCATCTGTGCCGACGATACCGACAGCCAGCGCCAGTTGATCCTCAGCGGCTGGAGCGGATTTGTCGAAAACCTCAAGCGCAGCGATTTGACCACGGACTTTGTCGACCACATGATGCTTGAAGCCACAATCTGGCTGGCGCGCATGCGCGCGTTCGAAGACGGCCAGCTCCAATGGGCCAGAATGCACGTAACCAAGCCACCTGAGACTCTCTGACGGCAATCTGCGGCCCGGTTCCAGCCAATACAAAGACGGTAATACCTCTTCGCATCGCAGATCGCCCAATCGTCGATTTCCAGCTAATCCGTAAGCGGCTGGAAGCAACAGGATTGGCAACCGAAAACACCGCGCAACACGCCACTATGCCGGCGCCACTAGGTCCGATTTGAGAATCTCAAATGGTTGCGGGAGGCACTCAGACTGTCTCGAACTCCCCTTCGCGCCACAATTGAGTGCTTTTGCACTTGCGGCAAACCCGGTTGTGAGGGCCTTCTGAGACAAAGCTGCGCGCGCACATCAGGCAGCCTCTTGTCTTTAGTTGGAACTGCGCGGACTGCGGTTTTTTGTATCTGTTAGAGCTGTCGTCGCACAGAAAAGCTTCGTTTTTTCGCATGAGTAGGCACCAATTCCACACAGTGGCCGCTTCTAATTATTACTGCACCATGCGGGAGCGCACTCCCAAAACCGCGACCATCCTGTAAGATCGAATAAGGTAAGCGAGATCGTACAATCTCTGCCATTGAGAACATAGTGCAGGCAGACCCTCATTATACACGAACTTGCGGGCCTTTTGGCAAGGAAATCTTAAGACATTGCTGTGGCAGCCTGCTTCAGCGCCGATCGGTTAATGCCGCCGCGGCGGCATTAAGTATGGCATCCTCGTCAATCCGGTGATGCCTAAACAGATCGACGATATCGCCCGACTGCCCGAAATGCTCGACGCCAAGCGCCCGCACACGGTGGCCGTAAACCGATCCCAGCCAGCCAAGGGTGGCCGGATGGCCATCGATAACGGTGACCAACCCGGCGTCGGCGGCCAAGGGGCTAAGCAGGCTCTCCACGGCGGATATGGCGCCGGCGTGGCCGGCTTGCCGTGCCCGCTCGGCCGCATGCCAGCCGGCATTGAGGCGGTCGGCTGAGGTTACCGCCAGCAGCCCGGCACCAGGCACTTCGTCGCGGATCGCCGCGAAGGCGTCTTGGGCCTCCTGGGCCACTGCACCTGTATAGGCAATCGCCAATTCGGCGCCGGGGTCGGGTGGATACAGCCAATAGCCACCCGCGATAACCTGTGTGGCCAAGGTCCCGCTCAACACCCTGCGGCGCTGCGCCAATGGCCGCGTCGAGAGGCGCAGATAGACCGAGCCGCCGGCCACGTCGCGCAGCCAGTCGGTGCCCAATCCTGTTCCGCCTTGGTCAGGGTCACCGCTGCCGTCGTCGCGCTGCATATAGTCAAAGGCCCAGGCCATGATCGTTGCCAGTTCATCGGCATAACTGGGTTCGAAGGCGGCAAGTCCGTCCTGCGCCAGGCCAATAAGGGGTGTTGCGATCGACTGATGGGCGCCGCCCTCCGCGGCCAGGGAAATACCCGATGGGGTTGCCACGACCATGAATCGGGCATCCTGGTAGCAGGCATAATTCAAAGCGTCCAGGCCGCGCGCGATAAACGGATCGTACAAGGTACCGATAGGCAGTAATCGGGCTTCGAAAATCGAGTGGGAGAGCCCTAGCGCTGCGAGCAGCAGGAACAGGTTATTCTCCGCGATACCGAGTTCTATATGCTGACCTCGTGGGGACTGATCCCATTTTAGCGGCGATGCTACTTTTTCGATCCGAAAAGTATCTGCGGTGGGATTGCGGCTGAACACGGCTCTTTGATTAACCCACCCACCCAAGTTTGTCGAAACGGTAACATCTGGCGAGGCCGTCACGAGCCGATCGGCAATGGCGCTGTTGCCCCGTCCCAAATCATGAATGATCTTTCCGAAAGCCTCCTGCGTCGACTGGTTTTCTCCACCAGGTGCAACGATTTCGGGCACGCTAACTCTAATATCGTCTATTGGTTTTTTCGGGCGTTTTTGAAAAGCCACGTTGGCAAGAAAGTCGCGCAACGCCCGAGGCTCCATCTCAAGCCCAGAGAACAATTCCCACTCGGTGCCATCGGCAACGTTGTTAGCCTTTTTGAATTCCGCCATCTGGGCGACGGTCATGAGTCCGGCGTGGTTATCTTTGTGGCCCGCGAGCGGCAGCCGGTAACCCTTGATGGTATAGGCCACAAAACAACATGGCACGTCATCCTCGACGCTCGATAGGGCGCTCAGAAGGCTCGTCATGTCGTGGCCGCCAAGGTTGGTCATCAACCCATGCAGCCCATCATCGTCATGCCCGTCGAGCAGTTCCTTTACCCCGCTTGTCCCCGCCAAATCCTTGCTCAGATACTCCCGCCAGGCGCCGCCGCCCTTGAAGGTAAGTGCCGAATAGAGTTGGTTCGGGCAGTTGTCGATCCAGTCTTTCAGGCCGCTGCCGGCTGGGCCCTCGAAGGCGGCCTCGAGCTTCTTGCCGTATTTGATACTGACGACCTGCCAACCCACCGCCGGGAAAAAATCCTGAATACGTTGGAAGAGATAGTCGTTGACCACCCCGTCCAAGCTGTGACGGTTATAGTCGATGATCCACCACAGATTCCGCACGTCGTGCTTCCAGCCTTCCAGCAACGCTTCGAATATGTTGCCCTCGTCGAGCTCGGCATCGCCCATCAGCGCGATCATGCGGCCCGGCGGCCGCTTCGGGCTGGTAAACGAATGCAGACGGACATAATCCTGAACCAGCGAGGCGAACAGTGTGATGCCCACCCCCAGGCCTACCGAGCCCGTTGAGAAATCCACGCCATCGGTATCTTTGGTCCGCGAGGGGTAGGCCTGCGCGCCGCCAAACCCCCGGAACGCCTCAAGCCGCTCACGGCTCTGCCGGCCCAGCAAATACTGGATGGCGTGAAAGACCGGCGCGGCATGTGGTTTTACGGCCAACCTGTCCTGGGCTCGCAGGCTGTGCAGATACAGTGCGGTCAGGATTGTCACCGCCGATGCCGACGATGATTGGTGCCCGCCTACTTTCAATCCGTCGCGCGGCACTCGCAGATGGTTGGCGTTGTGGACCATCCAGCAGGCCAGCCACAGCACTTTGCGCTCCAGCGTCTCCAGCGTCGCGATTGTCTCGGCTGGAGCAATGTTTGACGCGCGTGCTTTCGGGGTCGTCGTCGCGGTCTGCATGGAGTTTCCTGTTTCGCGGTTGGTGGGCAGGCATGATAGTGCCGCCATCGCATCACCGTTACTGAATTTCTGTTCCGGCGGCTGTCGCGACCGGTTCCGATTTCAACCCCAGCGCGTTCATACTATCCTATGCTCGGCCACCGGCCGCTACAGCTTTTTCCGTTCAAACGGGTCCGTTTGAACGATAAGAAAATGCGTCAAAACAACAAGCTAGAGCAGATGGAGTGAACGCAAGTGAATGGAATTTGCTCTAGCGTGATGATGGAGAAAAAATGGCGAACAAAGACAATTCAGGCCGCCGACTTCGCCAGGCGCTTGGCCGTTTCACCACCGGTGTAACTGTCGTCACCGCGGCCGGCCCGGATGGCACACGCGTCGGCATTACCGTCAACTCGTTCGCGTCTGTGTCCCTCGACCCGCCCTTGGTTCTGTGGAGTATTGAGCGGCGGTCCCCGAGTCTTGCGGTTTTCCAATCCGCGCCTCATTTTTGTGTCAATGTTTTGGCCGCCGACCAGGAAAGCCTATGTCAGCGTTTTGCCTCCCCCAATGCTGACAAATTCGATGGCGTTGGCCACTCGCAAGGATTGGGCGGCAGCACGAAATTAGCCGGTAGCTTGGCCTGGTTCGAGTGTCGCAACCAACAACAGATTGACGGCGGCGACCACCTCATCATCATCGGCGAGGTCGAGGATTTCTCCCATGCCGACGGCGACCCGCTTGTATTCTTTGGCGGTCGCCTAGGCTCGCTGGGCTGAGTCCCGCCCCGCTAGCTCCCTCAATCGAAATGCCGCGTGCAATTAACCCTTAATTAGCGATAACACGCGATAAAGACTAGATATATGAACTAGTCTTAAATTCCGAGGGTACGCATGGCACCGCAGCTCAAACTTAAGCATTCCTCCAGCCAAGGCATTGATCGCGACACCTTTCGGAGCATGGTTGACGACATGCCCATAGCGGTCATGACATGCGATCTGAAGGACTTTCGAATCAACTATGTCAACAAGTCCAGCAAAGAAAACCTGAAGAAACTAGAGCATGTGCTGCCTTGTGCGGCCGACCGGATCGTCGGCCAGTCCATCGACATCTTCCACAAGAATCCGGCCCATCAACGTCAACTCTTGTCGAACCCAAGCAATCTTCCCCATCATGTGAAAATCGATATCGGTGGCGAAATCCTTGATCTTCAGGCCAGCGCGATTTTCGACCGGCGCGGCCGATATATTGGCCCGATGCTAACCTGGAGCGTCATTACCGAGGCCGAGGAGACGGCCCAGCGCACAGCGCGGTTGATGCGCATGCTCGACGAAATGCCGATCAACGTAATGTTGGCCAACAAGGACAGTTTGGTTATCGAATACGCCAACAAAACCAGTATCGACACTCTAAGAGGGTTGCAATCGCTCATACCGGTCCCGGTAGATAAACTCGTCGGCACCTGTATCGACATATTCCACAAGAATCCGTCCCACCAGCGCAAACTGCTAGCCGACGCGTCCAACCTGCCCTATTCCACAAAGATCACTCTTGGCGAAGAGACCCTTGACCTCAGGGCCGTCGCCATCATGGACGATGACGGCCAATATATGGCCCCGATGCTGACCTGGTCGATTGCCACGGATCGCGTCAAAATGGCGGACAATTTCGAAAGCTCGGTCGGCAGCGTGGTCGAAGGTGTATCCAGCGCCGCTGCGGAAATGCAGGCCAGTGCCAATAACTTGTCCCGCACCGCCGAGGGCGCGAATTCCCAAGCGGCCACGGTCGCATCCGCTTCCGAGCAGCTGTCCGGCTCCATTCAAGAGATCGCCCGCCAAGTTTCCCAGGGCGCGGCCATCGCCGGCAAGGCCGTTCAAGAGGCCGCCCGTTCGGACGATTTGATCAAGGGTCTTGCCGACAGCGCCCAGAAAATCGGCGAAGTTGTGACCATGATTCAGGATATCGCCGGTCAGACAAACCTGCTCGCACTCAACGCGACGATTGAGGCCGCCCGTGCCGGCGATGCCGGCAAGGGCTTTGCCGTTGTCGCCTCCGAGGTCAAGGCATTAGCTAGCCAGACGGCCAAGGCAACCGAGGAAATCAGCGCCCAGATCGGTGAAATTCAAAGCTCCACGGCCGGTGCCGTAGAGGCCATCCAGAGTATCGGCAATATCATCGATGAGATGAATGAGATCACCAGCGCAATTTCCTCCGCCGTCGAAGAGCAAGGTTCGGCGACCCAGGAAGTGACCAGCAATATCACCGGCGTCTCTCAAGCTTCAGCCGAAACCGGACGGTCATCCGAAGACCTGCTCAAAGCTGCAAGCGAACTGACCCAGCAGGCCGAAATGTTGAAGACCAACGTCGACAGCTTCTTGGTAGAGGTGAGAAAGTTATAAATATCAAAGGACTAGCCTAACCGTATCACTCATCGTGGCCACGGTTAGGCTCCAGTCTTCCTCGCGTTGCGCAAAGATTGGATCAGGCTCTAAAACCGGTTGCAGGTTTTCGCCATAGCTTGGGGCTTTGCGGCGAAGTCGGATTTCATCGGCGCGGCGCGGGGAAGGTTAAGACAGTCGACCGGCGGGCCCGGAGGCCTGCCAATTTAACAGCCTAAAGATTTGGTCTCTTAAACATTCAAAGACTTCCAATGGACGGTCTGTAAGGGTAAGGATCCCTCTTTGCGCCTCCTTTTGACTAGGCGCGTCTGGATCAACGGCTGCGAGCTTCGCCACGGCAATTTGGCAGAAGCCGCGCATAACGCCCCGGAGACATTCATGGAAACCATCGCTCATTTTATTGCTGGCCAGCGCATTGAGGGTTCATCCGGCCGCGTGAGCCAGGTCTTCAATCCGGCCACCGGAGAGCCTCAGCGCCAAACCCCCCTGGCTTCCCCGAGCGAAGTGGACAATGCCGTCGCGGCGGCCAAGGCCGCTTTCCCGGCCTGGTCGGCGACCCCGCCACTGCGCCGCGCGCGCGTTATGTTCCGCTTCAATGAGCTGCTCAACAAGCACCGTGAAGACCTTGCCGCGATTATCACCTCCGAACATGGCAAGACTTTTGACGATGCGGTCGGCGAGGTCACCAGAGGCATCGAGGTCGTCGAGTTCGCCTGCGGCATTCCCCAGCTGCTCAAGGGTGAGTTTTCCGAGAATGTCGGCACGAACATCGATAGCTTCTCGGTTCGCCAGGCGGTCGGTGTTTGCGCCGGCATTACCCCGTTCAACTTTCCCGCGATGGTTCCCATGTGGATGTTCCCGGTGGCCATTGCCTGTGGCAATTCCTTCGTGCTCAAGCCCTCCGAGCGCGACCCCTCGGTCGCGGTCAGGATAGCCGAATTGCTGCAAGAAGCAGGCTTGCCCGACGGTGTCTTTAATGTTGTCCATGGTGACAAGACGGCGGTCGACGCGATCTTGACCCATCCTGACGTCGCCGCGGTGAGTTTTGTCGGCTCGACACCCATCGCCGAGTATATTTACCGTACCGCTGCCGACAACGGCAAAAGGGTACAGGCTCTCGGCGGCGCCAAGAATCACATGATCATCATGCCGGACGCCGATATGGAGCAGGCAACCGACGCCCTTATGGGGGCGGGTTACGGTTCGGCCGGTCAACGCTGCATGGCGGTGTCCGTCGCCGTGGCGGTGGGCGACAAGACGGGCGACGACTTGGTGTCCCGTCTCAGCCCCCGGGTCCAATCCCTCAAGGTCGGGCCGGGCAATGATCCAGAGAGCGAAATGGGGCCGCTCATCACCCGCGAGGCCCAGCAGCGTGTTTCCGGCTACATCGACAGCGGCGTCGAGCAGGGCGCTGAGCTCGTCGTCGACGGCCGTGGTGTAAAATTGCAAGGCTACGAAGAGGGTTTTTTTGTCGGCGGCACATTATTCGACCGCGTGACCACGGACATGAAGATTTACCAGGAAGAGATCTTCGGCCCGGTGCTCTGTGTCGTGCGCGCCCCCGACTATGACGCCGCGGTGGAGATGATCAACGCTCATGAATATGGCAATGGCACCGCCATTTTCACCCGCGACGGCGACGCCGCCCGCGAATTCGCCAGCCAGATCAAGGTCGGCATGGTCGGCATCAATGTGCCCATCCCGGTACCGGTTGCTTACCACAGTTTTGGCGGTTGGAAGCGGTCTCTATTCGGCGACATGAGCGTGCATGGTCCCGAAGGCGTGCGTTTCTACACCAAACTCAAAACCATCACCGCCCGTTGGCCGACGGGCATCCGCAGCGGCGCTGAGTACGTCATGCCGACGCTCGGCTAGAGCTTTTTCCGTTCAAACGGATCCGTTTGAACGATTAGAAAATGCGCCAAAACAACAAGCTAGAGCACATGGAGTGAACGCAAGTGAATGTCTAGATGCGCGGATGGGCGCGGTGGGTCTAGTTAACCACCACCGCCGCCCCGGCACGCCGGCGATCGCCGACACCGCAGGCGTCCGCACCGTGGCGCCCGGCCCGCACGCCGTGAACACCCCCGAAAAACAAGTTGGCGGCGGGCCAGACTTGGTACTCTTCCACGCTCGCGCCAATACGGTTCACCACCGACGGCTCAAAGCCCGGTTCAAGATCGAGCCGGCCAGCCTCGGCATGCAGTCTTGGCCGCCCGATGGCATCGGCCAAGGGCAGGCCGAAATCGAGCAGGTTTATCAGTACTTGCAGGATCGCCGAGCGGATGCGGTTTGAACCGCCTGAGCCCAACGCGGCGACCCGGCCATCCGGCCAGGTAACCAGGCTCGGCGCCATCATCGAGGCGATACGGCAATTCCCGCGCCACCGGTTGAAGCCCTGCGGATTGAGATCCGCTTCGCCCAGCATGTTGTTCGGCATGATACCCGTACCCGGCAGCACGAAGCCGCACCCTTCGCCATTGGACAGGCTCAGGCTCGCCGCATTCCCAAACCCATCGAGCACGCTAATATGCGTCGTGCCGCGCGCCGTCGACGGCCGCCCGGGGATTGCGTCGGCATAGATTTCGATGAAATCCGGATCCAGCAGCCGCGCCAGCGCCTTGTCCGCCGCGCCCGTGCCGCCGAGCCCACTATCGAGCCGTGCTTTGTCGGTTAGGAGCATCGCCTGCACCAGCCCGTCCAAATGCCGGACCTGCCCTACGTCGCCAAGGGATAGCCCGGCCCGCTCGATCAGTTTGAGGGCGAACGCGATCAAGATGCCGCCAAAGGACGGCGCCGGGTTGGTGAGAATTTTCGCATCTCGATAGCCCAGCGACAGGGGTGTCCGGCGCGCGACTTGATAATTTGTCAGGTCCTCGGCAGTGATATGGCCGCCGGCTTCTTGGCAGGATGCGACCAGGGATTGGGCGATCTCGCCGTCATAAAAGGGCCGGTCGCCTTCGCGCGCCAACTGCTCAAGGCAATCGGCCAGTGCCGGGTACCGCTTGATTTCGCCGGCGGTCGGAAGGCTGCCGGGCCCGGAATTTCCTGCAAACGTGCTCTTGGCGGACGCCGTCGAATAGATCGGCGCCACGACTTGAAACAACTCGGCTTGGAATGCGTTGATCGCCACCCCGTCGCGCGCCAACTTGATCGCCGGTGCCAGCACGTCGGCCAGGGGTAGGACGCCGCGCTCCCGGTGGATTGTCACCAGTCCCCGCACCATCCCCGGTGTCGCGACCGACCCCAGGCCGATATGAAATTCCTGCACGACAGTACCAAAATTCGCGAAAATCGAGCGGAAATCCTGACCGTCCTGCCGCCGCCGCGGTGTCTGCGCGAAAAAGTCGTACAACACCGCCGGGCCGGCAGTGTCGCGCGCCA
>QIGO01000093.1 GCA_003230015.1 Alphaproteobacteria bacterium
TTTTTGCAGGACTTTAGCGTTGGCGAGGTCATCGAGGCGCCCGCCGTTATTTTGAGTTCCCGCGACATCATCGAATTTGGCCGCCAATACGACCCCCAGCCCCTGCATGTCGATCCCGAGGCGGCGCGGGAGTCGGTATTCGGCGGCCTTATCGCCAGTGGTTTCCAGACCATCGCGATCGCTTTCGGCCAGTTCATCCGCCTCGGTTATTTTGCCGACAGCAGCCTCGGCGGCCCAGCCGTGGATGAAGTGCGGTGGACGAACCCCGTCCGCCCCGACGAGCGGCTTAACATCCGCGCCGAGGTCCTCGAAACGCGGCCCTCGCGCTCGAAGCCCGATCGCGGCGTTCTGCGCCTGGCCTTCAGTGTCTCCAGCGACGACGGCACCCTGCTCGCCACTTTTAAGACGGTCAGCCTCCTGCGCTGCCGCAGGGAGCCGGCAAGCCCGACAAAGCCACCGGAGTAGGCCTGGCAAAGGCCTACTCACGGCCGCGAATTGCGGCCCGCCGGTAGTCCGGCGTCGCCCGCGCAGGCGTGGACCAAAGGTCCACTGCCGTGAGCGACCAAGACTCCCCCACGCCCAGCGTTTGACATGCCGGCGGAAATCACTACTTTCCGCGGCGGGCCACACCCCCCCAACGGGGTGCAGCGTTCTGGAAGGAACGGTAAATGAACAAAATACCGTCTCGGCCGGACGAGCGTCCGGCCGGACGAGCGTCCGGCCCGCCCCTATTTTTCGTCGGGACCTTGCGTTAAACGCCCAGGCTGGTCGCCTTCGGTGCTCGCCGATGCCTGTCTGGGTCAGTCTCACCGTGGCAAACCGGGCCGCGCCAAGTTACAAGAACTTCTTGACCGCACCCGCGCCATGCTGGATCTGCCGGCCGACTATCGCTTGGCCATCGTGCCGGCGTCCGATACCGGCGCCATGGAAATGGCGCTCTGGTCCCTGCTCGGCGCCCGAGGCGTCGATGTATTGGCTTGGGAGAGTTTCGGTGAGGCCTGGGCAACCGACATCGTCAAACAGCTTAAGCTTACCGACAGCCGCGTGCTGCGCGCCGATTACGGCGACTTGCCGGACTTGGCCGCCGTCGATTGGAACCATGACGTCGTTTTCACCTGGAATGGCACCACCTCGGGCGTCCGTGTGCCCAACGGCGACTGGATCGCGCCGGACCGCACTGGTCTGGCCATTTGCGACGCCACCTCGGCCGTTTTCGCCATGGAGCTGCCATGGCCGAAGCTCGATGTGGTCACCTGGTCTTGGCAGAAGGTCATGGGCGGCGAAGCCCAACATGGCATGTTGGTCCTAAGCCCAAGAGCCGTCACCCGTCTCGAGAGTTACGCGCCGCCCTGGCCGTTGCCAAAACTGTTCCGCATGACCAAGGACGGAAAACTCAATGGCGGGATTTTCCAGGGCGCCACCATCAACACCCCGTCCATGCTTTGTGTCGAGGACCAGCTCGACGCCCTCGCCTGGGCTGCATCCGTCGGCGGCCATGCCGGGTTGATTGCCCGCACACGGGCCAACGCCGCCGCCATCGGCGATTGGGTCGCCCGCACGCCTTGGGTCGATTTCCTCGCCCATGATCCGGCCCACCGTTCCACCACCAGCGTCTGTCTGCGCCTTGTCGACCCCTGGTTCATCGGCCTCGATGAAACCGCCCAACGCCAAGCAATTGCCCGTCTGGCGGCGCTCTTGGCCGAACAGGAGGCGGCGTACGACATCGCCGGTCATCGCGACGCCCCGCCCGGCTTACGCATTTGGGCCGGCGCCACGGTCGAGACCGCCGACCTCGCCGCCCTCATGCCCTGGCTCGATTGGGCCTATGCCCAAGTCAGGCAAGCGGCCTGAGCTTTTTGTTTCATGTGAAATACTAGGGAGCGAGCCATGCCTCGGATCCTCATCGCCGACAAACTGAGTCCCAAAGCCCTGGAAATATTCCAAGGCCGCGGTATTGAGGCCCATGTTAAGCCAGGGTTAAGTGCCGGCGAACTGCTCGAATGCATCGCCGACTATGACGGTCTGGCCGTGCGGTCGGCGACCAAGGCCACGGCCGATCTGCTGGCCGCGGCACCCAACCTCAAGGTCATCGGCCGCGCCGGCATCGGTGTCGATAACATCGACGTTGCCGCCGCCACCGCGCGCGGCATCGTTGTCATGAACACGCCCTTCGGCAACGCCATCACCACCGCCGAGCATGCCCTCGCCCTTATCTCCTCCCTGGTGCGCGAAATCCCCGCCGCGTCGGCTTCCACCAAGGCAGGCAAGTGGGAAAAATCCCGATTCATGGGCATGGAACTCACCGGCAAGACCCTCGGCATCATCGGCTGCGGCACCATTGGCTCAATTGTTGCCGACCGGGCCCACGGTCTGAAAATGAAAGTCATTGCTTACGATCCCTATATGTCTGCGGATCGCGCCCGGGATCTCGGTCTCGAAAAAGTCGAATTGGCGGTCTTGCTGGGCCGCGCCGACATTATCACCTTGCACACCCCGCTGACCGACCAGACCCGCAACATCATCGACGCCGGCGCCATCGCCAAGATGAAACCCGGCGTCCGTATGGTCAATTGCGCCCGTGGCGGTTTGGTGGTCGAGGCCGATCTTCTCGCCGCCCTGCGCAGCGGCCATGTCGCCGGTGCGGCTCTCGACGTCTTCGAAACCGAGCCCGCCCGAGAGAATCCCTTGTTTGCCCTCGATAATGTCATTTGCACGCCCCATCTCGGCGCCTCCACCACCGAGGCTCAAGTCAACGTCGCCATCCAGATCGCCGAGCAGATGAGCGACTTTTTGCTCACCGGCGCCGTCGTCAACGCCCTCAACATGCCTTCCGTGACCGCCGAGGAAGCCCCCAAGCTGCGGCCCTATTTGGCCTTGGCCGAACAGCTCGGCAGTTTCGCCGGCCAGCTCACCGAAACCGGCCTCCTCGCGGTGACCATCGAATATGAGGGCCATGTCGCCGAACTGAACACCAAACCGCTGACGGCGGCGGCCCTCAAGGGTTTGCTGACGCCCCTGCTGGACTCGGTGAATATGGTCAGCGCCCCGGTCCTGGCCGCCGAGCGCGGCATAGCACTTTCCGAGATCAAGCACGCCCGCGCCTGCGACTATCAAAGCATCATCCGCCTCAGCGTCACCACCGACAAACAGACCCGCGGTGTCGCCGGTACCGTATTCGCCGGCGACAAACCCCGCATTGTCGATGTCAAAGGCGTCCCCCTTGAGGCCGAGCTGGGCCACCACATGCTCTATGTCAACAACAACGACAAACCCGGCCTCATCGGCCATCTCGGCACCATCCTGGGCGAGGCCGCCATCAACATTGCCAGTTTCCACCTCGGCCGCAACAAGGCCGGCGGCGACGCCATCGCCCTCGTCGAGATCGACCAGACGGCCTCGCGCGAGGTCATGGCCAAGGTCTGCGCCCTGCCCAATGTGGTGCAATGCAAGGCGTTAAACTTTTGATGTCATAAAATTGGCAACTTCTGACGCAAGAGTGATGCTTCTGGCGCCGCCCCCTGGGCCATTGTTATCGGCTCGGGATGAGCGCCCGGAGAGGAGATTGAGATGCGCAGCCTGTTCACCATCGCCCTCATCGCCGCCGCCTTCCCGGCCACGGCCGCGCAAGTTGTCACCCTCTCGGTACCTGGCGGCATCACCAAGATCGAGCATGTCGACGGGCTCGGGCGCGGCATCGCCACCGGTGCCGAGATCGGGCCGGTACGTATCCGCCGGGGCGATGGCAGTTGGGCCGCCGTCATGCTGGACGGCGCGGGTCTGCGCCTATCCCCGGCCGTGGCGCCTGGCACGCGCTACAATACGCCTTCTAACGCCATCCCCGACGCCACGCCCACCTGGGCCGATGGCAATATCCGCGTCGGCTGGCTTGTTGAGCCCACCCAGCGCTACCCCCACGGCATCCTCGGCGACAAGGTCGAAGCTGCCAGCTTGCGCTTGCAGGGGCCCAATGGCGGACTTTCCGAACTCCGCCTTGGCCGCGCCTCTGTGTTCGAGGATCTGCGTGTTCGCATTGTCGACCTTGACGGCGACGGCGAGGACGAAGCGGTCGTCGTCCGCACCTATTTGGAAACCGGCGCCTCCCTGGCGGTATATGGCTTCGCCGACGGCCGTATCACCCGCCTCGCCGAGACAACCCCCATTGGCCTTCCGAGTCGCTGGCTCAATCCGGCGGCGGCGGCGGATTTCGACGGCGATGGCCGAGTCGAGATTGCCTATGTTGAGACCCCCCATATTGGCGGCACCCTACGTCTTTTCGAATTCGACGGCGAGGAATTGACCCAGGAGTTTGAGTCCTTCGGTTTTTCCAATCACGCCATTGGCAGCCTCGAAATGGACATGGCCGCCGTCATCGATTGGAATGGCGACGGCGTACCCGATCTGGCCCTGCCCGACGCCCGCCGCACGACCTTGCGCATCCTCACCTTTGTCGATGGCCGGGTGGCCGAGTTGGACAATGTCCAACACCCTGTCCAAATAACCACCGCGGTGCGCGCCGCCGACCTCGATGGCGATGGCCGGCCTGAGTTAATTTATGGTTTGGCAAATGACATACTGGTCGCTGTCCGGCCCTGAGAGCCCAATCGAAAGGGCTGGAACTATCTGAAAAATATAAGAAAAATGCGAAATTGTTGCCTCAATTCAGCCCAATTTCTTAATTCGCCCTTCACTTTTGCCCCTTTACGCTCAGGCCAACATGCGGCTAGCCTGATCGTCCATACGGGTCGATTGAACGACAACGCCCCTCGTTAGAAAGTGGCGGTTCGGCGAGCCTAATGTCCAATGGGGAGGGCGGACGATGGTGACGACGAGCATAGCGCGCAGGATGCGCGCGGGGAGTATTATGGATAGGCAGGTAGCCACGATAGCGGCGGCGATCATAATGTTCGGCATGGCGTCTTCGGCCACGGCATTTGAAGACTATTCCAGAGCCGAGCGGGACTCACTCAACATCCGGCATCTGCAGAGCGAATTGATGGTCGCGGCTTTGTCCTGCGGCCTGCGGCCCCAATACAACGCCACGGTCAAACGGTTTGAGGCCGAACTGGTCGGCCGTGGGCATGACCTCAAGCAGCTATTCAGGCGCACATTCGGCAGCAGCAGTGAGCGCGAACTCGATCGCTTCGTTACCGCGCTGGCCAACCAATCCTCTACCAACAGCCTTAATCGCGGTGCCGGCTACTGCAGCGAGTCGGCCCAACTATTTACCGAGATTCTGGCCCTGCCGGTGGCCAACCTGGCGGTTTTTTGGGACGGCCGCGCCAATATCGACCGTGCGCTTCTACCCGCACCCATCGAATCGGCGGCAGCACCAGGAAACTAAATATCCCCCACAGCCTCGACCGCAAGACTTGCCAACCCGGCAGGTCTTGCGGCATGAGCCCCCGGGCCAAAACAAGGCTCCAGGGTCCGATTTTGCGCCTGTCAAAACCGCAAAGACCTTATTTCAAGACAATTTCGACTCGGCGATTCTGCGGCTCCCGTACCCCATCGGGCGTCGCCACCAGCGGGTCGGTCTCGCCACGGGCAAATGTAAATATTTCGATGGCATCGATCCCCAATCGAACCAGCTCGGCCTTCACCGAGTCGGCGCGCCGCTGTGACAGGGCGACATTATATTGCGATGGCCCGGAACGGTCCGCATGGCCCGCCGCCTCGATCCGCGCGCTGCCTGTTTCGGTGGCATTGCGTGCTGCCGCGGCAACGATTTCCAGCGCCTCGGGACTGAGGTTCGAACGGTCCCAATCGAAGAACACCAGGAAATTACGTGGCAATTGCGGCGGTGGCGGTGGCGCTTCCACCTTTGGTGCCGGCGGTGGTGGCGGCGGCGCCGGTGCGGCTTCGGCAACCGGGGCTGGCGCCGGTGCCGGTGGCGGCGCGCCGAAGCTGAAGCGCAGACCCACCATGATACTCTGGCTGCGATAGTCCGTGTCGATGTTGACCCCGGTATTGGTGGTCACATCGACATTAGGTGCGGCGAAATAGCGGTAGTCCAGCGTCAGCTTGAATTGGTCGCTGATGTCATAGGCGACACCGGCGATGCCCTGATAGGCGAAGACCGTGTCGTCGTCACCGATGCTGCCGCCGCCCACCGGCGCGACGCCGCCAAAATCCACCTGGGCCGCGCCGACGCCGACTCCCAGGAAGGGTGTAATCGGGCCGCCCAAGTCGAAATCATAGAGCACATTGCCCATGGCGCTCAGCGCGTTGACGTCGCCCGAACCAGCCAGACCGTCCACTGAGTCCACGTCGCTTTCGCGGTACCCCAGCTCAAACTCGATCCGCAGGCCGGTGCCGAGGCCGTAACCGATGACGCCGACTCCGGCCAATCCGTTTTCGAACTCTGCCTTGCTGTCGATGCCGGCACCTTGCACCTGCGAGTCGCGCGCGATATTCAGGCCTCCCGCAGCGCCCAGATAGAGCCCGTCTTCACCCGCACTGGCGCCACCTGCCCCTAAACCAATGACAGCGACGGCAAGCAAGCGTGGTATAATTTGCATAATAATGTTGCCTTCAATCACTTGAGCCAAAGGGAGGGCGAAATCATCGTCTGCCGGTCATTTTTTGGGCTGTCTCCGAGATTTAGCATCTCGTCTTGATACAAGCTCCTGATCACCCTGAAATTGTCGTATATTTGCCCACCGTTGCAACTGCTTTAGCGGCCAAGCAGGGCAGATTTTCGCACCTCTGTGACCCGGATACCACGAACGGTCGTGCCCGGGGGTAGGAAACCCTTTGCGGCCGGGTCGCAAACCCATTACACGATTGGCGGAAATGACTATTCTTGGCTCACAGCCGGACAATAAGGCACTGCTGCCAATCGGCCTGCATGATGTCTTGCCGCCCGCGGCAGCTCATGAGGCCGAAATCATCCGCCGCCTCGTCGATACATTCGCTCAATTCGGCTACGAGCGGGTAGAGCCGCCTCTGGTTGAGTTCGAGACGACGCTGTTGGGGCCGGCCCAAAGCGGCCTCGCCGATCATATATTTCGGGTCATGGACCCGGCCAGCCAGCGCATGATGGGCCTGCGCGCCGACATGACTTTGCAGATCGCCCGTATCGCGGCGACGCGGCTATCGCGTTCTCCTCGGCCGTTACGCCTGTCTTACGCCGGCCAGGTACTGAGGGTGTCCGGCAGCCAGCTTCGCCCTCAGCGGCAGTTTGCCCAGGCTGGTGTCGAGTTGATCGGCGCGGCATCGGTCGGCGGCGATGTAGAAATTGTGCAGCTCGCCGTCACCGCACTCAGGCGCGTCGGCATCGCCGGCGCCTCCGTCGATCTGACGTCACCGGCAATCGTCGCCACGATACTCGATGAGTTGGCGTTGCCGCGGGATACCAATGCCCGCCTCCGCGCGGCCCTGGATCGCAAGGATGCCGCGGCGGTGAGCCATCTTGCCGGGCCGGCGGCACCGCGCATGCATGCCTTGATCGCTTCGGCGGGCCCCGCCGAAGCGGCTTTCGCCAAACTCGATGCCATCGGCCTGCCGGCCGCTGCCCGCGCCGAGGTCGCGCGTCTGCGCACGGTCGTCGACGCATTAACCGCCATCGATCCCCGCCAGCGTGTCACCATTGACGCGGTCGAATATCGCGGCTTCGAATATCAGACCGGCGTTAGTTTCACTGTTTTTGCCCGTGGCGTGCGTGGCGAGCTCGGGCGTGGCGGCCGCTACCTCGCCACCGCTGGCGAGCCGGCGACCGGCCTCACATTATTCCTCGATTCGGTCATGCGCGCCGTACCCCCGCCGGCGCCCGCTGAGCGTTTGTTCCTGCCCTTTGGCACATCGCAGCCAGCGGCTCTGGCAATGCACGAGCAGGGCTGGATTACGCTCGCCGGCCTTGAACCGGAAGGCGATGCTGCCGAGCAGGCGCGCCGTCACGCCTGTACCCACCTCTATCGTAACGGTGCCCCGGAGGCGCTCTAATGTTTCACCATCGGCGACGGATCGAGGGAGATCGGCGTGGCTAATGTCGTGGTTGTCGGCGCCCAATGGGGTGACGAAGGCAAAGGCAAGATTGTCGATTGGCTGTCGCAGCGGGCCGATGTGGTGGTCCGCTTCCAGGGCGGCCACAATGCCGGCCACACGCTGGTCATTGGCGACACTACCTACAAACTAAGCCTGCTGCCCTCCGGCGTCGTTCGCCCCGGCAAGCTCGGCATCATCGGCAACGGCGTCGTCGTTGATCCTTGGGCCTTGTTGGCGGAGATCGACACTCTGGCCGGGCAGGGCGTCGTTGTCTCGCCCCAGACCCTGCGCATCGCCGAGAATGCCGTGCTCATCCTGCCTTTGCATCGTCAGCTCGACCAGGCGCTCGAGCGGGCCCGGGGCAGCGAGCGCATTGGCACCACCGGGCGCGGCATCGGCCCCGCTTATGAGGATAAGGCTGCCCGCCGCGCTATTCGCGTCTGTGATCTTGCCGACCCCGAAATCTTGCAAAGCCGCATTGACGGTCTTTTGTTACATCACAATGCCTTGGCGCGCGGCCTCGGCGCCCCGCCGATTGATGGCGCCGGTCTGTTGGCCGACCTGCTCGCCATCGCCCCCAAGCTGCTGCCTTTTGCTGAGCCCACTTGGGCCACCCTCGACGCCGCCAGGCGTGCCGGCAAGCGCATTCTGTTTGAGGGCGCCCAGGGCGTCATGCTCGATGTCGATCACGGCACCTATCCTTTTGTCACCTCCTCCAACACGGTTGCCGGCCAGGCCGCCAGCGGCGCCGGCATCGCCCCGGCGGCGATTGGTTATGTCCTGGGGATCACCAAGGCCTACACCACAAGGGTGGGTTCCGGGCCGTTTCCTACCGAGCAGGACAACCAAATCGGCGAGTTGCTGGGCCAGCGCGGCCACGAGTTCGGCACCGTCACCGGCCGCCGGCGCCGCTGCGGCTGGTTCGATGCCGTCATGGTCCGCCAGGCCATCAGGGTCGCCGGTATCACCGGCATTGCTCTCACCAAACTCGATGTCCTCGATGGTATGGCTGAACTCAAGGTCTGCACCTCCTACCGCCTTGACGGCGAGACCCTGTCCTATTTGCCCGCCGGTATCGGCAGTCAGCAGCGCATCGAGCCGGTCTATGAGACCCTTGCCGGCTGGACCGATAGCACCCGCGGCGCCCGCTCCTGGGCCGATCTGCCGGCCACTTCGGTCAAATATATCCGCCGCATCGAGGAACTGATCGAGGCCCCGGTTTGCCTGCTTTCCACCAGCCCGGAGCGCCAGGATACCATCCTCGTCCGTGACCCATTCGCCGATTGATTTCAGTGGTTAACACAAGTTAAAGGCGAGATCGCCGCGACGGCCGCCAATTAACGAAGCCTTTGCCTCTGAGCGCTAGGGTTTCATTGGCTTTCAGGCGAGACAGGTCGGTCACGAAATATGGCATCGAGCAGTGCCGCGGCACGTGAGAATGCCCCGGCGGACAGCGTCATACTAGCGGACAGGTTCGAGATCCAGCCACAGCTTCCGTTGCTGGACCTGGCGCATGCGCACGCCTCCGCCTTCGCGGCATGGGACAGCGATGATCCTGGCCTGCCGGTCTATGCCCTCATCATCGAGCATGACCTGCCGGTGCGCGAGCAGCAATTGCGGACCTTGAAAGGGACAAGGAAGCCGGCCTTGGTACAGCCGCTTGGCTGGGGGCCGGTCGATTGGCCGGCGGCCGGCGGTCGCCGTATGGCCGTAATCCTCACCCGTCCCGCCGGCCGCCGCCTGGCTGAGCCCGGACAGGTCGACTTAATTGCCATCCCTGCCAAACAACTCCTCTCCGAATTTATTACCCCATTCGCCGCTTTGCTGCGTGATCTTGGCGATATGCGCGTAACCCACCGTAACATCCGGCCCGATAATCTATATAGCGACCTCGAGAAGGGCGGCGGCTGGGTTCTCGGTGAATGTTTCAGCGCGCCGGCCGCCTACGCCCAGTCAGCGCTCCACGAGACCGTCGAGCGGGCCATGGCAATGCGCGAGGGGCGCGGCCATGGCACCTCGGCCGACGATTATTATGCTTTTGGCGTCACCCTTGCCCTCTTGGCCATGGGCGGCAGCCCATTATCGAGCCTGACCGACGATCAGGTTATCGCGGCCAAGATGGAGCAGGGCAGTTATGCTGCCATTATTGCCGGCAGGCGGCCGCCGGCGGAGCTTAGCGAGATCCTGCATGGTTTGCTTTGCGACGACCGCGACACCCGCTGGGGCGCTCAGGAGCTCGACAATTGGCTGCTCGGTGGCCGCCAGAACCCTTCGCCGCCGCCGCTGGAGTCGCAAGCCGGCCGGGGGTTTTACATCGGTGGTGAGGAATATAAGACCATCCGCACCGCCGCCCTGGCCCTGGATAGAAATTGGGACCTCGCGGCGACCCTCATTAAGGACGACGGCTTGGAGCGCTGGGTCCGTTCCTGTGTGAAGGACACAGCGCGGGCTGACGCGATCGTCTCCTGTCGGGTCAGCGCCGGCCAAAACGCTCCGCGAATGATCAGCGATGATTTGCTGGTCGCCCGCACGATCACGGTTCTCGATCCCAATGGTCCCCTTCGTTTCCGCCAATTCTCGGCGATGCCGGATGGCTTCGGCGCGGCCCTGGCGGCAACCACCCAGAAACCCGAGATCGCCCGCCTCTTTTTGGAAATGATCAGCGGTATGCTGCCGGCTTTCCGTGTTGGCCTGGAGCAGAATCCTAAGCCGAGCCTGCTCTCCCTGCAGGATCTGGGGTCAATGCTTCGGCGCCACCTCAATCAGCGCGGCCCGGGTTACGGCGTCGAGCGCTGTCTCTATGAGCTCAACCCGAACCTGCAATGTCTGAGCCCGCGCGTCGCCAATTACCTTGCCACCGACATCCCCACACTGCTGAGCGCCATGGATGCCGAAATCAATAACGAAGAGCCGCCAATTGATCGGCACATCGCTGCTTTTCTCGCCGCTCGTTTGCGCGACAACGTCGATCGCAATCTCAACGAGATCGCCGCGGCGTCTCGGCCCGCCGATATTGTACTCAGCCACTTGCGCCTGTTAGCCCTGGCCCAGGAGAAAGTCGCGGCACCGCCTTTGCCCAATCTCTGCGCCGCGTTTCTCGCCCAAATGGGGCCGGTGATCGATGACTATGGTAATATTCCCCTGCGCAAGCGCGTTAGCCAGGCTGCCGAGAAGGCGGTGCAGCAGGGCAAGCTGGCGGCGTTTTTGGCGATCATCGACAACCAGGCCAACCGCCAATGGGACATCGGCAACGGCAACCGGGCTGGCGCCCGATTCACCAAGGCTAAGGCCGAGATAAAGCGTCTCATATCGGCCAACGAGCACCGGCACCTGGACGCTGAAAAGCTTGGTCACCGCTGGGCTGCCAGCCTCGGCGCGATCATTGCCGCGACCGCCGTGGCGGCAACCATATACTCTCAGATGTCGTAAGGGCGCACCATGGCCGTGACCACCAAGACAGCGAGCGAGAATGGTGCCAAGCCGCGTCGGCTGGCCCGGCGTCCGCCGGCGGGCCGGGTCCGCGGATTTGGTCTCGTGGTATTGATGGCAATCGCCTCGACCATGATGTTCGCGCTACCGATATTCTTGATCCTGGTCGTCGCTTCCGTGCCGCCCCTTGTCGCCTATTTCATCGACCGCGACAGCGAGAAATACGCTGCCGTTGCCGTCGGCACGCTAAGTCTTTCCGGCGCCCTGCCATACATTCTCGACCTTTGGCTGAACACATTCACGATCCGCGAGGCGGTGCTGATCCTGGCCGACCCATACACCTGGCTGGTCATCTACGGGGCCGCCGCCGCCGGTTGGCTGATGTATTTCATGTTGCCAATAGCCGCTCACATATATCTGAAGATGTCCTCCGATCATCGCATCGCCATCTTGCAGAAGGAATGCGAGGCCCTGGTCAAAGAGTGGGGCAGCGCCATTGGCGACTCCGCCGAGAAAAGTTAGCTTGCCGGCGCGGCTCGCGCCTAAACCGTGCCTAGGCGTTGTTCCAAAGCCAGATTTTTGACCGCCTTCTGCAGTTTCTCGAACGCCCGTACCTCGATCTGCCGCACCCGTTCGCGGCTGATGCCATATTGCTGGCTCAGCTCTTCCAATGTTGTCGGCGAGTCTTGCAGCCGCCGCATGTTCAAGATGTGACGTTCCCGGTCGTTGAGGCCGCCCATGGCCCGCTGCAACAGGTCGCGGCGCTTGAGCAGCTCATCCTGCTCGGCCAGGACCGTTTCCTGACTGTCGCTCTCATCCACCAGCCAGTCCATCCACTCGCCTTCGCTATCCGCCCGTAGCGGCGCATTCAGCGAGTGGTCGGGCGCGGTGAGACGCCGGTTCATATCTGTGACGTCGCGCTCGGAAACATTCAGATCGGTGGCGATCTTGCTGAGATTCTCCGGGTTGAGATCCCCTTCTTCCACCGCTTTGATCTGGTTTTTCATCCGCCGCAGATTGAAGAACAGCTTCTTCTGCGCCGCCGTGGTGCCCATTTTCACCAGACTCCACGAATGCAGGATATATTCCTGGATCGAGGCGCGGATCCACCACATGGCATAGGTCGCGAGGCGGAAACCCCGGTCCGGATCGAACTTTTTCACCGCCTGCATCAGGCCCACATTGCCTTCCGAGATCAGCTCGCTGACCGGCAGGCCATAGCCGCGGTAACCCATGGCGATCTTGGCCACCAGCCGCAAATGGCTGGTCACCATTTTGTGGGCGCCCTCGACATCGTCATGCTCGGCCCAGCGCTTGGCCAGCATGAATTCTTCATCCTGGGTCAGCATCGGGAATTTGCGAATATCTTGCAAATACCGTGACAGATTGCCCTCCGGTGAGAGCCGTGGAAGTGACGGCAGCGTGGTCGTTGCCATGAAGTCTCCTCCGGCGCGCCGATGCGCCTTTCTTGAGCCTGGTCCCTTAGAATTACCCGGACCGGGCTGAACGTTACATGAACAAGGATATAGTCCTGTTTTCCTTCCGGCCAAGAAAATTAGAACTATTCAAAACAATCTAACAAGAAATTGATGTCTCGTGGCAACTCGCTCTCAAACCTGTGCCGCTTGCCATCCTTTGGGTGGTCGAAGTCCAAACGGATGGCGTGCAACGCCTGTCTTCCCAGCGCCACGACGCCATCTTCAATGGCGCGCGTTAAACCGGCGCGTCGCCCTCTGCCATAGAGCGGGTCGCCGATTATTGCATGACCTTTTGCCGCCATATGGACCCTTATCTGGTGCGTACGCCCTGTTGCGAGCCGGCATTCCACCAAACTCGCCACATTTCCCATCGGTCCCTTCAACGGCCGGGATACCACATACATGGTTAACGCAGCCTTTCCGCCACATTTCAAAACCGTCATCTTCTTCCGGTTTCGCGGGCTTCGGCCGATATTGCCGCGGATCTCCCCGGCAAGCGGCAGCGGCACCCCCCAGACCACCGCGCGGTAGGCCCGCCCGATGCTGCGGGCGGCGAACTGCGTGCTCAGCGCCTCATGGGCCCGCGCCGTTTTCGCCGCCACCATCAGGCCGCTGGTATCTTTATCCAGCCGATGCACGATCCCCGGCCGCCGCTCCCCGCCGATCCCGGTCAGGTCGTCGCCGCAATGGGCGATCAGCGCGTTAACCAGGGTCCTGTCGGGGTGCCCGGGGGCAGGGTGCACCACCAGCCCCGCCGGTTTTTCAATGACGATGACATCCTCATCCTCATAGACGATATCCAGGTCCATCGCCTGTCCCACCGGCGCCGCGGGAGCCGCCATGGGTACCGTGATCGCCAGGGCTTGGCCCTGTTTGACCCGAAATGACGGCTCTATTATCGTGCGCCCGTCGACCCGCACGTAAGTGGCCTCGATCAGGCTCTTGATGCGCGAGCGCGACAAAGTATCGATGCCCGCGGCCAGGGCCTGATCCAGCCGCGCACCGGCCATCGCGGGCGCGACCCGAAGTTTATGACGTGAATCGCCATTTTGTTGTTTTTCCGAACGAGCCAAGACTAACCAGCCACCTTTCTAACAATCGCGCCGAGGCGCATTTCAGCAATGGCCATACTCAAGCCGCTTGTCATTTTTATGGCGATCCTAATTTTCGTCCTCTTTGGCGTCGTCGTCTGGCGCCTGGTACCCATTTTCGGCAACGATCCTTCCCAAACCGCCGATTTTGCGCCCTTCAGCCTCGGCCTGGCCCCATCCTGCCAGATTACCAGCGCCACCCTAGACGGCAACCGCCTGGTGGTCATCACCGGCCCGGCCACGGCCACCTGCAACGCCGTCTATATCGTCGATATCGCTGACGGCACGGTTATTGGCAACGTAAAACCCTGAACCTCCACCATTCCGGCCAGAAGCCTTGATCTGCCCCACCACATTCGCTATGCCATGCCAGTCTTCGGGTCCCCTTCGTCTAGTGGCCTAGGACATCGGCCTCTCACGCCGAAAACAGGGGTTCGACTCCCCTAGGGGACGCCAGAGAAATCGGATATTTAGGGTTTCCAGCCCTACTTTACGCCGGCGCGCATGAAATTCTGCACGAATTGGCGCTGGAAGATCAGGAAGGCGATCAGCAGTGGCCCGGAGGTGATCAGGGTCGCGGCGTTGACCATCGACCATTCGACGCCCGATTCCACTGTGCTGAACACGCTCAGTCCGACGGTCAGCGGTCTTGTCTCTACCGAATTGGTGATCACCAGCGGCCACAGGAAATTGTTCCAATGGTAGCTCACCAAGACCAACCCATAGGCCACATAGGTGGGCACCGCGAGGGGTACATACACTTTCAGCAGCACCTGCATCATGTTAGCGCCTTCGATCCGCGCCGCATCTTCCAGTTCCTTGGGCACGGTCTTGAAGGTCTGGCGCAGCAGGAAAATGCCGAACGCCGAGGCAAGATAGGGCAGCCCTATGGCCGCGATCGTGTCGACCAAACCCAGCTTGCTCATGGTCACATAGTTTTCAACGATCAGGATTTCCGGGGAGACCAGCAGTTGAACCATGATCAGCGCAAAGACGACGCCGGAGCCGCGAAATGTGAAGCGGGAAAAGGCGAAGGCGGCCAGGGTGCAAAGAACAAAATTGGCCACCAGCACCATCGAGATCAGTATGAACGTGTTGAGGAAATAACGGGCAAACGGAGCGCGGTCCATGGCCTCGACGAAATTGTTCAAGGTCAGCGGTGCGGACAGGTCGAACCGGGCCGAATAGGCTTCCGGATGAATCGCTGTCCAGATCGCGTACAACAGCGGCAACGCCCAGATCAGACCCAGCGCCCAGCCCCCGATCCAGGTCAGCCAGCTCGTGGCATCCCGCTTCATCGGTAGTGGGTCCTCCGGTCGAGCAGTTTGAATTGGAGAATCGCGATCAGGCCGAGGATCACCAGCAGCGCCGTGGTCAACGTCGCCCCATAGGCCGTATCCCAATAGCTGAAGGCTGACTCGTAGATATAGTAGAGCAGCAAGGCGCTTGCGTAATTGGGTCCGCCATCGGTCATGACAACGATATGATCGACGATGCGGAAGGCATTGATCAGG
>QIGO01000127.1 GCA_003230015.1 Alphaproteobacteria bacterium
GCCCCGGATCTACGAGACGGCCGCAAGCGGCCCGCCGGTCCTCCGGCGCGCCCGCGCAGACGTGGACCGCGAGGTCCACTGTCGTGAGCGACATAAGACTCTTTCTCAATCTGATCCGCCCTCCGCGATCGGCTGCACGAATTGCAATTCCATGTCCCACGGAAAATAAATCCAGGTGTCCTGGCTCACCTCGGTGATAAATGTGTCCACCAGGGGTCGCCCCGCCGGTTTGGCATAGACCGTGGCGAAATGGGCGTTCGGCAGCATTTGGCGCACCAGTTTGGCTGTGCTGCCGGTATCCACCAGATCGTCGACGATGAGGATCTCACTGCCGTCGCCTTCGACGGCTTTAAGAATTTGCGGCTCGCGCAAATCTTGGTGGTCGTAGGACGAGACGCACACCGTATCGACCAGCCTGACATCCAATTCCCTGGCGACGATCGCGGCGGGCACCAGCCCGCCCCGCGTGATCGCGACGATGCTCTGCCACGGCCCCTGTTCTGCCAGCCGCCAGGCCAGGGCCTTGGCATCGCGGTGTAACTGGTCCCAGGAAACGGGAAATTTCTTGGCGCTTTCGCTGGTCATGATGGCCTGCCCACACTCACTAATGCCGGCTTATAGACCGCCTGGCCGAAAACATGCAAACCCTTGCCCTGCGGCCCTTTGCGGCTCAGGTCGTGCGCCCCGGCAGCGCCAACATTTGCACGCCGTCGATTCGCCAGTCGCCCAAGGGCTGCCGCTCCATGAAATACACCGCCAATACCGGCAATCCGTCCGGCCCAACGACCACAAGCCCCTGCACGATTTGCCCGTGCCGGGCGCGGGTTCTTTTGAATGTCAGCTGTTGGGCGCGGTACACCGCCTGATACCCGGCCTTCACCATCGACATGAAAGCCTCCGGTGAGCCGAATAGGGCGCGGATATTGGGGCTTGCATAGGAGAATGCCGCAACCCCGTCATCGCGCGCGAAGGCCGCGATCTGCTGTTCGATCACGCTGCGAATAGCCATGATATCGCCAGGCTCAAGCGGCCCCGTCTCCCCGGCCCGCGCACCGGTAGGTAATAACATGGCGGCCAAGGCCGTACAGGTCAGCCATGACAACAGCCGCCGTCGCGCTATCGCGGTCATGACCGCGGGACGGTTGGCATCGGCTCAGCGCACATAGACGTGGACTTCAGACGTCTGTGCCTCGCCGCTGGTGGTCGCACTCAGATCGACACGGTTACGGGGCAGGCCCATGGATGTCAGCGCGCGCAGCACACTCTGGGTGTTCTTGCGCGCCGCACTGGCGTTGAGGGCGACTTGTGCCGGCGTCCCCCGTTCCGGTGTCACGCCAACCAACTCGAACGTCGCCTCCGGCCGCCGCTGCAAGGCTTCGCTGAGTGCCGTGAACAGCGGTTGTTCATATTCTACATTCGGCCGGTCGAAGCGAATGACGACCAGGGGCCGGGTCCGCGCCGCACTGCTCACCTGGCTTGCCGCCGGCGCCGCTGTGGCGAATGCCCGGTTGGCCAGGCTTGAGCCGAAGATCTCGCCATTCTTCACGGCCAGACTGAGAACTGTCAGATTACTGCGTTCCCGGCTCATATAATTCGACTGCCGGGCGACATCGTCGTTGAGTTCGTTGAGCAGCCGGTCGATCTGTACCACCGTCCGGTTGACGTCATCCTCCAGCAGCGCCAACTGCCGGTGATCCTCGTCCACCGCCCCGGTCAGGCCAAAGGTCGCCCGTGTTGATTCGAGTATAAAGGCCGCCAACGCGCCGTCATCGGCGACCCCGCTGGACAGACTATTGAGCCGGCCAATATCGCTACCGACTTTGTCGAGCACGCCCTGGGCTTCATTCCACTGCCGCACCAATATGGGATTGCCCGGCGTCGTGCCCACCTGCAGCCGCGCCTGGATATTGGCGATGAGCATGTTATAGCGCTGCGCATTCTCGATCGATTCGACTTGAAACTGTGCCAGCCCCTGATTATGCAACGCGGTCGAGGCCTGCAGCCTCGCCAGGTCGCCGCGCAGCCTCGCCACGCGCTCGCCGACGGCCGTGCCGGTTTCGATAAATCCGCCGTTGGTGGTTGCGTCGGTCTCCGCTACCAACAGTGGCAACTGGTTTGCCTCCGCCGCGCCGGCGGGTATGATTACGACTTGTGGCGGCGTTGCCGCCGCTTCTTCCCCGGTCAGTGCCGGCAACAAAGTCTCGTCGGCGAACGCACATCCACCGAGCAAAACCACTGTCCCAAGCAAAACCACAGGAAGCCTGAATTGTGACATACGCCTGATACCCCCAGAGCGCCAGGCTACTGCGCCCGTCCCAATACGGCAGATTCGGATCAATACCATCACCAACCAACAGATTTGGCGAGGATGTTACTGACCCCCTCCGAGTCCCGGCAAGCATGCTTTTTCCTCGGCGGATCAAGTGGATCCAATACGTTGCGCGAAAGTCGCGGCTTGTTCTCTTAACCGCGTCGCCATGGCCCCCAAGGGCTTTGAGAATCCCCCAACACCCCCACTTGCCAACCTGCTGCCCTTGCCATAACTTCGCCCTCGCCCGGCCGGCACCATTTCCCCGCCGCCCTGGGGCTATGCGCCCGTAGCTCAATTGGATAGAGCGTCTGACTACGGATCAGGAGGTTGGGAGTTCGAGTCTTCCCGGGCGCGCCAGTTTCCCGACCGCAAGGTCAACGTCTTAGTCGGGTTTTTGCGGCTGAACACGGCGCGAACACACCAGATTGCCCAACTTTTCGCTGCCTGAACTTGGTTAACCGGCCGCCGCTTGCCGTCAACTATTTAAGTGTAGAAGGCGGGGTTCACCGTCTCGCCCCTTTTGGCGTCTGGAATTAAGGGGGAGGACATGCCAACTACGGATCCTAATCACCGCGGCCATGGCGTTCGTGCTCGCTGTGTGCGTCGGGCCTGAGATCCCGGCAACGAGTTCGCAGCAGACCTCACTCGCGCATTCGCCCGCTGGTTTCGATCAGGCGAGCGACGTTGTTGCCCAGCATTGCATGACCTTTGGCAAGACGGCGATACACACGCTACGCACCGAAAACACCCGAAAGATCAGCACATTCCAGCGCAAATGATTGGCCGTCTAAATCATAGCATCGAAACTGTAGTCACGTAGCCTTGCCGTTCAAGCTGGCGGCTGCGCCTCAGTCTCCGTTCGAGGTCGACAGTCGTCCTGCCGAGATTCGGTATCTCGGCGACGATGGTGACGCCGCCGGGCCAGCCATCCTGCGTCGCCGTCGTTGTCCGCGCCTGGGAATCGTTCAACGGCTACCGCAGTTCGATCTGATGCACGCGCGGGACATCGAGTATCGACATGCGAGCCGCAGAAGCCGACCATGTCATGGCGGCCATGACGCACGCGGCTGAGGCTTCAAGTCAAGACTCCAAACCGCCAGCGAGAGAAAAACACACTTGCCACCGGCCAGTCTTCGAGAGAACATGACCGGCACATTGCGGAGGGGCCGCATTCGCCCGCCTAGAGTATCGGTGGTATTCGTTCCACGTGTTTTGAGGTTATCCAGTGAATGCCGATTGAGGCCCACGGCGGGACCCGCGAAGAGCCGGGCTGGCTTTGTTATTGCTTCGACATAACAAAACAGGACGTCCTGGCGCATTTTGCCCGTCCCGATGCGTCATACGAGACATTGGTTGATGAGACCAATATCGCCACCAAATGCACGGCTTGCCGCCTCGACCTGGAAGTATTGCTCGAGCGAGTACACTTGCGGCCTGGAGCAACGAGCCTAAGCGGCCAGTCGGTCCAGGATCACGGGCGTGGAATCAAAGTCCGTCAGGATCTCGCCGATGTCGGGTTCTATCTGAATACCGACCAGGTGATGACCGTGTTGCGTGTCGCCAATGAAGGTCTATTGTTCGATGACGTTTCGCGGACGGTTCCTTACAACTACACGGTCTGGGTTTTCTCGGATCGGGGCAAGCTTTGTCAAAAGGTAAAAGGTAAACTTGGCCGCCGAGAAGCACTCACATTGTCTACGGAAGATTTACAAGATTGTCCGGAATATGGTTGGTTCCTTCTCGATTTAGAGCCGACTGAAAGCAATGGGTTGATGGGCACAGTACGCCCACAAATGGCTGTTGTGGGTCCGGACTGGACCGCGACTGTCCATACGCAACTTGTGTCAATGGCGTGCCGATATAAATCTGTCTTGGCCCACCGAACCCGTGGCAGGTTTGCAATTGATATCTCGCTCATAAACCCGAACCTCTGGTCAGCTCAGGTTTCTTTGGATGTCGCCCGCCTTGACGGGCAAGTGTTGGCTTGTGAGGAGGTCTCTTTGCCTTCCCGATGCGCAAAGATCGTATCACTCGATCGGCTTGAAATTGACCGGCGGCTGGACGGAATTTTTCGTGTGGGCGTACGCAGTAGCCTACCGGTATCGAAGCACGTGATCGTTCGACACAATGATGGCTCAGTCAGCCTAGATCACTTCCCGAACGCTAAATGATATCAGGTCTCTTTCGCTACCTGGTGCCAGTTATCTATCCGCTGTTTCCGGCTTCGACAGGAGTGCTGACGCTAGTCCTAGATTTGGACCAGATACTGAAGTTGCGAAGCGCGCGCCCATTCGATGGAACATTGAACATCCGATTGAGAGTCTTCGAAGACGGTCAGACAGCGTCCGAAGAATCGCTCGACTTTGAGGTAAAAGGCGGTCGGACTGGCGCGGCGACGATCACCCGAACCCTCGAGACTTCGAAACTCGGGTACGCGGAACTGCATGTCGAAGCAGATTCAGCAGTTTTTTACAAAATTCAATCTGCGCCGGGATACGCGCTATTATCAGGGCGAAATATAGGCACGCTGACAGTCAACGCGGATCAAAAATTCGCCAACCCACGTGTCATTGACGAGATCAAGGCAACCGGCCGATTCTGCATGCAGCACAGCGCCTGCCTGGTCGACCGCGCGCGAAACATTGGAAACTCGCTTCTTTTAATCAATCCATACGAGCAAGGCCTCGTCGCGCAAATATTAGGCCCCGATGGCAAGCGAATCCGGGAACGTGTCTCTTCCAGATATTGTTCTCTTGTTGACCTCGGCCGGGTCGTACCGGACGGCGTATGGTCCAGCTACATGGTGACTGGAAGCAACCGGGTACTCACTTACGACGTCCGACACCCTGCCGACCGCCCTCTCTCCCCGACCAGTATTGATCACCTCGACGTCTTCAGTGGCGTACCGACCCATCAACGCATGACGTTAGTCCCCGCTATGCGCCGTCACGTACGCAACATGCTACGGCATGCCGGTCTAGCGTATCGGTAGCACTCTGTCCCACCAATTCTCAGAAAGACAGAATATGAAGGATTTCAGCGCCAGGACCCGCAGGATATATCACGAGCAGCACAAGCGGATCGTTTCGGATTCAGCAGCGATGGAGCGATTCCTACGTATGTTCACCTTGGACTACTTTGGCCTAGGTGAGGAATATTTTCGCGGCAAACGGGTCCTAGATGCCGGATGCGGTGACACCGCGAAACTCATTATTGCGCTGGCCCGGTTTGGCGCTGCCGAGATCCATGGCGTTGAAATTGGTGAGGATTTCATTTCTGTTGCCAATAAGAACGCAGAGGCGCACGGCATAGATACGAACATTGTCCAGCTCAAGGGCGGTAGCGTCCTTGAGCTACCATATGATGATAACTATTTCGATTTCGTCGCCTGCCACGGCGTATTGGTTCACCTCAATAGCCCAGCGGAGATCCTTATCGGATTTTCCGAGTTGGCACGTGTAACGAGGCCGGGCGGCCACCTTTACGTCGTGTTCACGATCGACGGCGGCCTGCTGGAGGAAGCGGTATTTCCAGGCCTAAGGCGCCACTATGTCGAAAATGATGAATTCAGGGCACTTATCGACAGCATTGAACCTGAGGATTTATGGGCGGTGATTGATATGGCCGCGTCCGTCATGGAGGCACAGACAGGTGAAAGGCCCAACATCCCCGCTCTGAAGCAGCTCGTCGATGTGGATCTATGCGTCTATTTTCAGAACCTGCTTCAGGCGCCAACCCGCTGGCCCGTTGACAAGGAATTTGCCGAGGCATTGTTTCAGGCCCAACGCTTTGTCGAGCTTCGGCGCCTGCGCCGTTATGTGAAGCGCAACAACGTCCGCAGATTCTTAGCACCCCTACACTACGAACGAGACCATCCACTTAGCAAGATTTTGTACGGGAACGGCAGCCTCGAATACATTGCGCGCAAAGACGACTGATTGCGTGAGACAGATCGTCGGCCTGCTTTTCCTCGAATCCCCGCCCGGCTGGTATCCCCGCATACACGTGCCGTAGAGCGGGCTATTCGGCCTTTATTTCTTCGGCCCGGGGCCGAGGCCGCATCTCACTTTGGCTTCGAGATGCCAGCCGCCATAATCGGTGTCGCCGGCATGGTGGTTTCAAAATTGGTGTGAACGGTGCGCGGGGACGAGTATCGGCCGCCCTGGGGCTATGCGCCCGTAGCTCAATTGGATAGAGCGTCTGACCACGGATCAGGAGGTTGGCAGTTCGAGTCTTCCCGGGCGCGCCAATGATCGCAAGAGCATACCGCGGATATTCCTTGTTCCCCTGCACCCGTCAGGCGCGCCACTATTCGCTATCGCCGGCATGGTTGTCTTTGATGACGGTGGCCGCGACCCGGCCAGTCTTGGCATTCTTAACGCGCCGGCCCGGGCGTTCGCAAACGGCACCAGGCGAAAGGAGTCCTCCATGAACAGCAAGAAGACCGCCGTCGTCACCGGCGGCGCTAGCGGCATCGGTGAAGCCTGCGTTGATCACTTCACCGCCGGCGGTTGGCGAGTGGTGATCGGCGACATCAATGAGGCGCGCGGCGAGGCGGTGGCCCAGCGTCATCGCGCCGCCGGCGCCAATTGCCAATTCATGGCCCTGGATGTATCCAGCCAGGAGTCCGTATCCGCCTTTGCCGACGCGGTTTATGCCCGCTGCGACCGGGTCGATGCACTTGTCAATTCGGGCGGGATTCTGCAGGACGCGGTCCGCGTAACGGACCTCGATATGGCCGAATACGACCGCATCTGGGCGGTCAATGTGCGCGGCACGATGCTCGTTGACCAGGCGTTCGCGCGGCGCATGACCAAGGCCGGCAGCGGCAGTATCGTCAATATGTGCTCCCTCACCACTTTCCGCGCTTCGCCCCAGCCGGCTTATGCCGCCGGCAAGGCGGCGTTGAAATCCATGACCGAGACCATGGCCGCCGAGTTTGGCCCCCAAGGTGTGCGTGTCAACGCCGTCGCCCCGGGTTATGTGCTCACCCCGGCCATGCAAGCGCGCATCGATGCCGGCAAGCGCGACACCAAGGCCATCATCGCTCAGTCGGCCTTACGCCGTTTCGTCGAGACGCGCGAGGTCGCGCAGACCATTTTTTTCCTTTGTTCCGACGCGGCCAGCGCCATCACCGGCGTGACCATTCCTGTCGATTGCGGCTGGCTCGCCTATTCCGGCTACGCCGCCTACGCCTCTCAGCCCGACTAGCGGCAACGATTCCTCCCCCCACCCGTGTGACCCAGGATTGTGTATCTTAGGCGTTGGTCGCTGTCATCAGGAGTACCGCCGTGCCCAATCTAGCCACCTTCGCGTTCTATCTTGCCGCCGCCGTCGCCGAAATTAGCGGCAGTTTTGCTTTTTGGGCTTGGTTACGTCTTGGCAAATCGGCTCTGTGGGCGATCCCCGGCACCGCCATGCTGATCCTGTTCGCCATCCTCCTGACACGGGTTGACGTGGCTTACGCCGGCCGCGTGTTTGCAGCCTATGGCGGGGTTTACGTTGTCTCGTCTCTCGGCTGGCTCTGGGCTGTCGAAGGCACCCGTCCCGACCGTTGGGATGGCCTCGGCGGCATGATCATTCTGGCCGGCGCTGCGATCGTCCTGCTTGGTCCGCGCGCCACCTAGCGGCGCCCCCGCCGGCCCCGTTATGTCTATCCACTGTCACAAGTTTTTGGAGCATGGCTTGCACCGCCATAGCGCTCAACGTAGTCTTGCAAAAAAATACAATAGTATGACGAATACCCACAGGAGGAGACCATGAACAAGATTCTGACAACGGCGGCCGTGGCGTTGGCTCTGGCCTTGCCCGCTTCGGCGGCGCTCGCGCAGACCGCCGACAAGAGAATCGCCCTGTCCAACAACTATGCCGGTAATTCCTGGCGCCAGGCGATGCTCAAAAGTTGGGCCAAGGTCGGTGACAAGGCCGTCGCGGATGGTGTCATCGCCGCGGCTGACGCCTTCACCACCGCCGAAAATCAGGTCACCGAGCAAGCCGCCCAGATTCAGAACCTGATCTTGCAGGGTTACGACGCCATTGTTGTTAACGCTGCCTCGCCCGACGCCCTCAATGGCGCCGTCAAGGAAGCCTGCGACGCCGGCATTACCGTTGTCTCCTTCGACGGCATTGTTACCGAACCTTGCGCCTGGCGCATCGCGGTTGATTTCAAACAGATGGGCAAGGATGAGATTCTCTACCTCGCCGAGAAGATGCCTGAAGGCGGCCAGCTCCTGGAAATCCGGGGTTTGGCCGGTGTTTTCGTCGATGACGAAATCAGTGCTGGCATTCATGAGGGCGTCGCCGAGAACCCTCAGTTCGAGGTCGCCGGTTCGGTCAACGGTGACTGGGCCCAGGACGTCGCCCAAAAGGCCGTTGCCGGTATCCTGCCGTCACTGCCGCCGATCAGCGCTGTCGTCACCCAGGGCGGCGACGGCTTTGGCGCGGCCCAGGCCTTCAAGGCGGCTGGCCGGCCCATTCCCCTGATCATCATGGGCAACCGTTATGACGAATTGAAGTGGTGGAAAGAGCAGAAGGACGCCACCGGCTATGAGACCATGTCGGTTTCCATCGCCCCGGGCGTTTCGACTCTGGCCATGTGGGTCGCCCAGCAGATCCTCGACGGTCAGGACATTCCCAAGGACCTGACGGTGCCCTTCTTGCGCATCGATCAGGACAATCTTGAGGAGAACCTCGCCACCACCGAAGTCGGCGGCGTGGCCAATGTCGAATACACCCTCGAAGACGCCCAAGAGGTAGTGAACGCCGCCCGCTAGCGCTTTTTCCGTTCAAGCGGCTTCGTTTGAACGACAAAAAGAGGTATCAGGCATGAGTCAAGCGCCGATGCGTTGCGGGGTGAATGTCTGAGGCCGATCACAGCATTGTTAGACTGGACGGTGTCGAAAAGCATTTCGGCGCCGTCCACGCTCTCAACACGGTCGATCTTGTCGTAACGCCGGGCGAATGCCTCGGTCTTGTCGGCCACAATGGCGCCGGCAAATCGACCCTCATGAACGTCCTGGCGGGGACCCAGATTCCCGATCAAGGCCGCATCGTTATTCGCGGCATCGACAGCACCGACGGCTACACGGTCGCCACGGCCAAGCAGCACGGTATTCGTTGCGTCTTTCAGGAATTATCCCTTTGCCCCAATCTCACCGTGGCCGAAAACGCCCGGGTCATGCACCGGGCCCTCACGGGATTTGGCTGGCGCCGTCGCGCGGCGGCACTGATTTTGCGCGATCTCGACGAAATATTCCCCGGCCATGGCATTGCCAGCCAGGAGATCGTCGGCGATTTATCCATTGCCAAACGCCAGATGGTCGAGATCGCCCGCGCTTTCTCGGTCACCGATGCGCCCGCCGATCTGGTCATTCTCGATGAGCCCACCTCGTCGCTCGATGCCGTTGTCGCCCAGCAATTGCTGACCTTCGTCCGCCGCCATGTCGCCGCCGGCGGCGCCTGTGTCCTCATCTCGCACCTTCTCGGCGAAGTCCTGTCCACCGCCGACCGCATCGTCGTCATGCGCGACGGCGCCGTCGTCGAGGTCCGTAAGGCCAGTGATTTCGACCGCGACAGCCTGGTCACGGCCATGGGCAGCGTCGCCAAGGATGGCGATGGCGCCGGCGCTGCCTATGCCTCCAAGCGTGCCGACGGTTCCCCAAAAGTCCGCGCCCGGCCCGCGGGCCAGGTCGAGGGCCCCGATTTGACCGCCCATGCCGGCGAAATTGTCGGACTTGCCGGTCTCGCCGGACACGGCCAGACCGACATGCTGATCCAGCTCCATGCCGCCCGCCCTTCGACCCGGCATACTCATGTCCATGGGCCGGTGGCGTTGGTCGCCGGCGACCGTCAGACCGATGGCATTTTCCCGTTATGGTCCATCGCCGGCAACATCACCATCCGCTCGATCCGCCATTTGCTGCGCCACGCCTTGATCGACGCCGCCGCCGAACGCGAAATGGCATCCCAATGGCAGCAGCGCATTGGCATTCGTACGCCCGATATGGAAAATAACATCCTGTCCCTGTCCGGCGGCAATCAGCAGAAGGCCCTGTTCGCCCGCGCCCTCGCCTCCGACGCCGAAATCCTCCTCATGGACGATCCCATGCGCGGTGTCGATGTCGGCACCAAGCAAGAAGTCTACCGCATCATCCGCGACGAAGCCGCCAATGGCCGCACTTTCATTTGGTACACCACCGAGATGGACGAGCTCAAACACTGCGATCATGTCTATGTCTTCCGCGACGGCGCCATCGTTGCCGATCTGACGCGCCGTGAAGTGACCGAGGAAAAACTGCTGCACGCCTCCTTCGAGGCCGCCGAATGATCGCTACTCTGCTGACCCCGCGCTTTCTGCGCAATGCGCTGCCGGCCTTGTCCCTGACCGTGCTGTTGCTGGCGATATTCTATTTGCAGCCCCGCGCCATGAGCTATTTCGGCCTTAACCTGCTGCTCAATCTCGCGCTGCCCATCGCCTTTGCCACCATTGCCCAGATGTGCATCATCACCGTCAACGATCTCGACCTTGGTGTCGGCGCCTATGTCGGCCTCGTCGCCGCCATCGGCGCCACCTGGCTCAACGAAACGCCCCTGCTCGGTGCCGCCGCCCTGCTCGGCTGCATTGCCGTTTACGCCGCCCTGGGGGCTTTGATCCACCTCCGCAACCTGCCGTCCATTGTCGTCACTCTGGGCATGTCGTTCGTTTGGTTAGGCCTGGCCCTACTCGTGCTGCCCACCCCGGGTGGCAAGGTGCCGGACTGGATCCGCGCCATCATGACTCTGAAAACGCCGTTTCTGCCTTTCACCATCTATGCCGCCATCGGCGTTGGCGTCATCGTCCATTTCGGTCTGATGCGTTCGTCCTATGGCGTCGTCCTGCGCGGCGCCGGCGGCAACCCGCGCTCGGTTTCCCGCGCCGGTTGGTCATTGTTGCGCACCAAGGTCACCATGTTCGCCTTGGCGGGCTTTTTCGGCATGCTCTCGGGCTTGTCCCTCATCGGCCTGACCACCTCGGCCGATGCCAACATCGCCTTGCGTTACACCCTGCTCTCCATCGCCGGCGTCATTCTTGGCGGCGGCGAGTTTGTCGGCGGCCGCATTTCCCCCATTGGTGCGGTAATCGGCGCCATGACCCTGACGTTGGCGGCATCTTTCCTGTCCTTCCTGCGCCTGCCTCCAGATTGGCAGATTGGTGCCCAGGGCGGCATTTTGATCCTCGTTCTGGCCTTCCGCGCCGTCATCAACCGCGCCGAGGCCCGCCGGTGACCCCGACCCTGCGCATCGCCGCTCGGCTGTTGGAAAAGCCGTGGTTATGGGCATTCGCCGCCGCCTTTTTCGTTTGGCTGGCGACCATCGTCTTCACCGGCGGCCAGGGCGCCGCCGCGGTTCTTACCGCCGCCCTGGCGTTTGGAACATTCTCCGTCATTGTCGGCATCGGCCAGATGTATGTGATCACCCTCGGGCCGGGCAATGTTGACCTGTCGATCCCCGCGACCATGACCTTCGCCGGCGCCGCTTCCATGAAGATCATGGACACCCAGGATTCCATGATCTTTATTGGTTTGCTCGTCGCTCTGGGTGTCGGCGTGAGTGTCGGTATTTTCAACTATGCCTTGATACGGCTGCTGCGAATTCCGCCGATCATTGCCACCCTGTCGTCGAGTTTCGTTTTCCAGTCCGCCGCCATCGCCTATGGCCGTGGCATCAAGATCAAGCCGCCGCCGGTATTGGCCGAGTTCACCACCGCGCGCATCGTCGGTATTCCCATCCTCGCCATCTTCACGGTGATCCTGGCAGTTATCATGGCTGTGGTCTTGCACAAGACCGTCTATGGCCGTTCGGTGATCGCCATCGGCCAGAACCCCCGCGCCGCCGGATTTTCGGGCATATCCGTTGGCTTCACCCGTTTTGCCACTTATGTCTTGAGCGCCACCCTGGCCGGTCTGTGCGGATTTGTTCTATCCGGTTTTTCCGGCGGCGCCTCCTTGAATATGGGCGCTGAATTCCTGCTCGCGTCCATCGCCGTCGTCGTCATCGGCGGCACCTCCGTTGCCGGTGGCTTCGCCAACATCCCCGGTCTTTGGGGCGCGGCTCTGTTCATGTTCTTGTTGGTGACCATGCTTAACACCTTCGGCCTTGGCGCCGGCATCCGCCTGATCATGACCGGCCTCATCATTATCTCGGTGATTACCCTGGCCGGCGGCAAATCCACCGGCCGCTAGCTCGTCTCGGAGCATTTGCGCGCCGCAAACACGGCCGGCTCAAAGTTTATCAATTCTGTGCGATCCGCTGCTGCCCCCGGCTCCGCTGCGCACACCGGCATGTTATAGACCCGCGCGGGTTGCGACACCCGTGACCAGGCGGGGTCCACTGACCTGGCATAATCAATATAGCGGAGGAAATTTGATGAGATCACTAGCGGTAATTATTGCCGGCGCCCTTGCCGGATTTGTTGCCCTGTCGACACTCGCTTTGGCGGCGCCCATGAGCATCGAGACGGTGGTCTCGACCAAGCAGCAAATCCGCCTCGAATTCGCCGATGGCAGCAATCGGTTTGTGGCCATGGTTGAGCGCCAAGGTGTTGCCGAAGGCAGCGGGCCCCTGGCCGGCACATCGGTGACCGAATATGGCGTCCACGACATTCTTCCAGGCGTCGATGGCGATCCCAGCGGCTATCTGGTCTTCAGCGATGGCCCCGACAACCTCGCCTACGTCAAATGGCTTGTGCGCGCCGTATTCCTCCCCGGCGACGATGGCAAGCCGGCCCTGTTCGACAATGGATACTGGGAAGTGGTCGGCGCCACCGGGAAATTCACGGGTCTACAGGGTACCGGCGCCATGAAGATCGTCGGCACTGGCACGCCCGGCGAGGTCCGGTTCATCCTCGACGGAGAACTTATCGAGGCGCCTTGAAACTAGGATGGCGGCAACCCGGCGGCGTCGGCCTACAGCGTCACCGGCTTGCCGTGGGGTGTCTTGAGGTAGGCCTGGCGCCACGCTTCCCTGCGCACCGCCATCGCCTCGCCGGTAGTCGCCCCGGCGGCACTGATAAGATGTTCCAGGGTCGCCAACACCGCCTGGTAGTAAGTCGCGCTATTGTCCGGCGCCCCGTCCGCCGCCGCCCGCCGTAATGCCGCACCCAGCCCTTCGGACCAGTCATTGGCGCTGAACAATCCTTGCGCCACCGCCGAATTGGCCACCGCCAGCACTTGCGCCTGCCACGGTTCGTCGAACACCGGTTCATCGTCGCGCCGCGCCAGGGGGCTGAGGTTATCGCGCTCACCCGGGCTCAAGATAACTCTCCCACAGATCCACATAGATCCACGCACGCTGGCCTTTCGCTTCCGGCCACAATTTTTCGGCCGAAAATTTGACCGAATAGAGCGTTTCGGCCCGTTCCTCACCCCTGGCGCTGGCGTCCGCGAACACATGGGCGCCGTAGCAATGGTCGATCAGCCCAACCCGGCCCCGCGCATATCCCGGCAATCGGGTATGCCCAGTGTTGCCCATATCTTTTGTCTGCACATGATCGCCCACCGCGAATTTTGGCGCCTCGGCGACTTCGCGATTGAAGCCGCGACCCTTGTCCAGTGCGGCAGGGTCGAGCCCGGCCCCGCTGCGGGTCCGCTCTGGCACCGGCGCCCGTGCCGCCGCGCTAATCTCGGCGACCGAGAACACGCCTGAATCAATCAACATCGCCGAATAGGTTTGCATCCATTGATCGAAATAGGGCCGGGTTAGATAGTCCGCCGGGTCGATCAACTCCCGGCAATGGCGGAACCAGTCGATCGTCCATCCCGGCGGCTTGGTCATGGCCCGCACCATGCCCCACATGCGCCCGTCCCAGGAGTGATGAAAACCTACTTCGGCTTCATTCACCGCCACCGGACCAAAGCCCTGGCGGCCGCCGAGATCATGGGGTCCATCCATCAGCCGGCGGCCTTGGCTGTCAAATCCCTGTCGGTCCCCACCATCGCGTTGCGCGTCACCAGCGCCGCCAAACCCGCCTCGTCGAGACCATCCGTGCCACTGGGGCGCTCGGGCAAAACCATGAAACGAACCTCCGAAGTGCTGTCCCAAACTCGCACCTCGACATTTTCGCTCAGCGCAACCCCGAACTCCGCCAGCACCCCGCGCGGATCTCGCACCGCCCGCGCACGGTATTCGGCTGATTTATACCAGTTCGGCGGAATCCCCAGGATCGAATGCGGGTAGCAGGAGCACAGGGTGCAGACCACGAGATTATGGATCTTCGCCGTATTCTCCACCACCCGCAGATGTGGCGTGCCGGGTCCCTCGAAGGCG
>QIGO01000207.1 GCA_003230015.1 Alphaproteobacteria bacterium
TACCTGATGCATCCGCACCGGGTGTTGCACGACAATCCGCCGGGCAGCGATGAGCAGGTCTGGCATCATGACAGCTATTGGGGATACAAGCGAAAAGTACACGGCCATCGCCCCTGGTGGGTGATGATCATGTACTACCCGCAGGACATCGCCGAAAAAATAGGGCCAACCGGAAATATTCCCGGCAGTCAATATTTGGCGCAACGGCTGGCGAATATCGATCAACTGGGCGGTCATGCCGAGGGGCCGGCGGGCACCTGCATGATGATCCACTACGACATCTGGCACCGGAAGATGAAGAATTTTACGGCGCTGAAGCGGTTCATGGTGAAGTTCGAATTCATCCGTATGGCGCGCCCAAGCGGGGTCACATGGGATAATAGCGACTTCGAGTGGCAAGACCCGGCGCTCAAGCCGAGTTTCGGGATGGCGCCGGTTTGGCGCTCCATGTGGCATTGGCTGGCGGCGCGGCCCTTACCGGCGGTGGAGAAACCGGCGCTGGAAGAAATTGGGACCATGGTGGCGCGGACAAAGACCGGCACTGCCTTTGAGCGGGCCGCGGCGGTCCGTGAAATCGCGGATTTGGGCAAGGGCGGGACGGCTGCGATCGGCGAGCTTGTTGGATTGCTGGGCGACGATAACGAGGTGGTGGGTCTGAACGCAGCCTACGCTCTGGCCGCCATGGGCGACGCCGCGCTAAACGCGCTGGTCGGGGCGCTGTCAGGCGATGACGGCGTGAATGTGGACGACGCGCGCAATTTCATCGATGTAGGGCAGAAGAGCGAACTGGAGATGGTGGCGCGGAATGCGGCTCACGGGCTGGTGGCGCTGGGCCTTGAGGCCGTGCCCGCACTCCTGGACCTTGCCCGCGATGGGGGGGAGCGGGTTCGCAAATTTGCGTGTTTTGCCCTCGGCGAATTGGACACGGACAATATGAGCGTGGTGGCGGCGCTGATCGCGGGTTGCGGTGATTGCGATCCGGCGGTGCGGCTCAACGCCGTCGAGGCCCTGGGTCTCAAGAAGGGGACGCCGGAAGCGGCGGCTGCCCTGGGTAGGGCTTTGTCCGATCCGGACGATGAAGTGCGTTTCAACGCTGCCCTGGCACTGGCGCGTTTGGGGCCGTCGGCGGCACCGGCGCTGGGCGATCTGGTCGATGCCTTACGCGACGGTAACCGCTACACCATGGGATATGCAGTGGAGGCCATTGAGCGGATCGGGACGCCGGCCGCCAAGGATGCGCTGATCCGGTTCCTAAAAATCAGCCGCTGGTGTCCGCTGACAACGAACCAGGATCTTTTCTAATGGAACGTTGAGTCGCGGGCGGCGCCGGTAAGGTCTCCTGGCAAATTCAGCGGCGGCCGTGCCTAAGCCAATTCCTACCACGATGCTGACGACGAAGGTGGTGCCGCCGAGGCGATCACAAGCGCCTTGGCCGACTTGGACATACCGCGCCCGAGACCCGGCCGCTGCAATAACCCGGTTCAAGTCTGATTTATGACAGATTTGCCAACCCGCCACGGTCGAGGGCGGTGCGTGGAACTGCCATCATGTTGGGTCATCGGTGTGCGGGGACGACAAACTATTTGTACTTGTTGGAGATGGCAGTTTGAATTGCCGCTCCGGGGACAAGGGTGCCGGCGCGGATCTGCGTGTTTGAAAGGGTCTGGAGGGGGTTATGGGGGTTGTTACCGACGTTGTCTTGCCGTTGGCGCTGGCTTTTATCATGTTCGCGCTGGGTCTTGGGCTGACTTTCGATGATTTTGCCCGTGTGGCGACCCGGCCACGGGACTTCGTCGTCGGTGCCCTGTCGCAGATCGTGCTGCTGCCGGTCGTGGCCTTCCTGCTGGTCAGTCTTTGGGGGTTGCCGCCGGAACTGGCGCTGGGGGTGATGATCATTGCCGCGGCGCCGGGGGGCGTGACGTCGAACCTGTTGACCGCCTTCGCGCGTGGCGATGTGGCGCTGTCGATTTCCCTGACCGCGATCATCAGTCTGCTCAGCGTCATTACCATCCCGCTGATCGTGGTGTTCTCCTATAGCCAACTCATCGGTGGCGAGGCCAATAATGTATCGGTTACGGGCACGGCGCTGAGTGTGTTTGTCATCGTTACTATTCCGGTGGTTCTGGGCGTGGCGGTACGACGCCTGGCGGCGGGGTTCGCGACCCGTTTCGAGCCGCTGGCCCGGAATATTTCGGCAGGGCTGTTTGTCGTGGTACTGGCCGGCGCCATTCTGCAGGAGCGGGCCAATCTCGTCGAATATTTCGTCCAGGCCGGGTTGGTCACGCTGACGCTGAATGTAGTGATGATGGTGCTGGCCTATTCTCTGGCGCGGGTCTTTGCGTCCGGTCTTCAACAGCGTGTCGCCATCTCGTTGGAATGCGGGTTGCAGAATGGGACATTGGCGATCGCGGTTTCAGTGCTGTTGTTCGGGGGCGGGCTGGCGACCGTGCCGGCGGCCACATACAGCCTGATCATGTTCGCGACGGCGTTGATTTTTATCGCGTTCCTGCGGCGAAATGTGGTGGCGTTAGAATAAGTTAGGACGCTTGCTAACTCTCTTGCCGATCCATGTGGCGGTAGTAGTCCCGGACGTGCTCGCGGTGCATGGCGCGGTCTGGGGCGCCGGATTGGATGTGGGCGGCGTCGTGGGCGGCCTGGGCATGGAGTTCTCGCTCCAGTGCCGCAAGGTCGACCGTCTGTAGGCTCCCGGCCTTGATCACCTGGCGGCCGGCGACAAAGAGGTCAGTGATGTGGCGGGCGGACATACGGGTGAGCATGACGTCCAGTTCCGCCGCGCTTTGCGCAATTACATCATGGCTCATGGCGGCGTAGTCGAGGCACAGGATGTCGGCACGCTGGCCGGGGGCAAGTTTGCCCTGGCCCTGGACACCATCGAAGATGGCATTGCCGTTGATCAGCGCGGCTTCGAACAGCGCGGCCGGGGTCAAGAGGCGGTCCAGGCCGGTGCCGCCATGGAGCAGATAGGTTAGTCTTAGATCGCGCAGGGCGTCCTGGTCATCATCCATCGCCGTGCCATCGAGCCCGAGGGCAAAGCGGGTGCCGTGACTGAGGAAAGCGGGGACCGGGGCAATGCCGGAGCGCAGGCGCAGATTGGCGCTGGTATTGACCGCCACGGTGACGCCGCGTTCGGCGAGCAGGGCGCATTCCGCGTCATTGAGCCAGACCCCGTGGGCGACGGTCAGCCGTGGCGACAGGAAACCGATGCTGTCCAAGTGGCGGACGATGCCGCCGGGGTAGTTTTTGTCGCTCCACTGGCGCTGGCGGGGGCTCTCCAGAAGATGCATGTGTATGCGGCGCCCGGTGCGCTGCGAGGCCTCGGCGATTTTTTCCAAGGTTGAGTTCCGGCACCATTGGGGGCCGATGGGGCCAAGCTGGACGTTGAAGCTGTCGCCGCCATGGGCGGCGGCAATGGCCTCGACCCTGGCAAGCTGTTCGTCGGCCGGGGCGTGGTTTGGCAGCCATTGGCAGACGATCTTCCATTCGGCCTCGCTGTAGAGAGGCCGAATGGCCTCGGGGCCGCCATAGACCAGGGCATTGGCGTCGAGGATCGGGCAAGAGAACGCGACACGGATGCCAACATCGGCGGCGGCACGGGCGACTGCCCCGGCTTCCGTGACGAGGTTGTCGGCATTGTGGGAGTTGTGGCAATGGACCGTCGTCGCAATGCCACCAAGAGCCATGCGGGCGAAGGCAACGGCCGCTTCGAGGTAGGGATCGGTGGGCGGGCGGGCACTCAAGCCGGTAATCCAGGGTTCCAGGGCATCGTCGGTGGCGCCGAATGCGATGGGCCGCAGGCCGTAACCATGGTCATGGGCGTTGACCAAGGCGGGCATAGCGAGGCGGCCGGCATCGGCCGGGGATATTTCCGCTTTGGCGATGGCGGCAATGCGCCCGGCGGCCATGCGCAGGCACGCGTTATGTTGCACGGGGTCGATGCCGGGCGAAGTCAGCAGATGGCCGACATTCAGGGTGTGAGGGTCGGGGCTCACCGGCTGCCGTGTGTTGGCCGGCCGGTCTTGGCCATGGTTTCGAAGCCGGTGCGCAGATGCTCGGCAAACATGGCGGCGCCAATAGCCAACTTTCGGTTGGCCGGTATGAAGACGCCGACACGGCGGTCGGCCAGGAACGGTTCGGAGAAGGGCACATGGACAATTTCGCCGGCGGCAATGTCGCTTTCGAAGCCGAAGCGGGAGAACAGGGCGACACCCATGTCGGCGCGCAGGAGGTGCTTGATGGCATCGAGGGAATTGCACAAAGCGCGGGGGGTGGCGACGATCTCGTTGGCCTTGAGGGCGGAACGGAGATAGGGGGCCAGGGGCCCGGCCTCGGACCACAGAAGCAGGGGGTAGTTGGCGCAATCGACGAGGCTGACGCGATCGCGGCCGGCCAAAGGGTGGTCGGCGACAACCAACGCGCCCTGGGGTGCCGGCGCGTCGGCGAGCTGGGTGAAACCGCCGGAACCGACGTCGGTGAAATTTAGGCCGATATCGGCGCGTCCGGCGGCCAATTCTTCGATAATCTGCTCGGGGCCGTAACTGTTGAGCTGAAAATTCAAGCCGGGATAGCGCCGATGGAAATCGACCATCATGCGCGGCAGGAACTCGGCCATGAGGCCGATCAGCGAGGCGACCCGGACCAGGCCGGTCTTGAGACCCCGGAGGTCGTCGATCTCGGACCGTACACGGTCGAACTCGTTCAGTGTGTCGCGGACGTGGCGCAGCAGAAGCTCACCGGCCGAGGTCAGGCGGACACCGGTGGGCAGGCGCTCGAACAAGGGCACGCCGATTTCGTCCTCGAGCTTGAGGATCTGGCGATTGACCGCCGACGAGGCGATGTAGAGCGCATCGGCCGCCTTGCGGATGGAACCGCGCTCCGCGACCTCGCGGAAATATCTCAGGACCGACGCATGCATCATGTCACGTTAGCATGCCTGCCTTCAGAGATGCATTTGAGCGGTCGGAGGATTGATTACCGGCCCTTCCATTGGGGGCGGCGTTTCTCGCGGAAAGCTTTCGGTCCTTCGCGGGTATCTTCGGCTTGCAGCCAGTCGACGACGGCGGGCAGGCGTTGGCCTACCGCTTCCTGGGGGCGGAGATGGGCGGTTTCGCGCACGGTCTGCTTGATGGCCCGCAGCGCCAAAGGCGCGCAGGCCAAGATGTCGGCGACCCAGCGGCCGACGGCCTCGTCGAGCTCGGCCATGGGAACGACTTCGTTGACGAGGCCGAATTCCAAGGCCTGGGGCGCCTTGATGCGGCGGCCGGTCAGGAGCATGCCCATGGCCTGTTTCTTGGCGATGTTGCGGGCCAGGAGAACGGCGCCGCCATCCATGGGGATGAAACCGACGCGGGGCTCGGTGAGGCCGAACTGGGCATGGTCGGCGGCAACGGCGATATCGCAACCGAGCACCATCTCGAAACCGCCGCCCAAGGCGTAACCATTGACGCGGGCGATGACGGGTATGTCCAGGGTGGTGCGCATGGCGATGCCGCCAAAACCACCGGGGCGCTCCTGGGCCCAATATTCAAAACCGACGGTGCCGCCGGTGTCGGCCGACGAGACGTCCGAACCGGTGCAGAAACCGCGCTCGCCGGCGCCGGTTAGGACAACACAGCGGACATCCGGGTCGGCTTCCAGGCGATGCCAGATTTCCTGCATCGCCGCCTCGGTGGCGGAATCGACCGCGTTAAGCACTTCGGGGCGGTTAATGGTTACCGTCGCGATATGGTCAGCGATATCCAGTTGGACAGTCATGCGATGACACCGGCTTCTTGCAGCGCGGCGATACGGGACGCGTCATAGTCCAGCTCAGCGAGTATCTGTTCACTGTGCTCGCCAAGGCGCGGCGGGGCATGGCGGATATCCAGGGGGGCCTCGGAAAGGTGGACCGGGGAGCCGACCAGGCGCGCGGTGCCGCCATTGTAGGGGGTCTCGACGATCATGCCGTTATGGAGGGTCTGGGGATCACGCAAGGCCTCCTCGAGGGACTTGACCGGGGCGCATAACAAGTCCTGAGCCTCCAACCGTTGGAGCCAATAGGCGGTGGTGTTAGTGGCGAAATTGTCGCGGAACACTTGCTGGAGGCGGTCGCGGTGGACGCGCTGGACCTCGAGCGTGGGATACTGACCGGAGAGGTCGTCGATATCGAGGGCGGTGCAGATATCCTGCAAGGGGTTCTGTTTGAAGGCGCCGACCAAAACCAGGGCGCCGTCGGTGGTTTCGAACACACCGGACAAGGGCATGGCGGCCCAGTTGAGTTCGAAATCGCGGGTCATCTGGGTGGCGGCTTCCTGCATCTGCATGGCGATCATGGAATCATAAAGCGAAACTTCGACGCGCTGGCCGCGGCCGGTCTTCTCGCGTCCCAGCAAGGCGACGAGAATGCCCTGGACCAAATGCATGCCGGCGGAATAGTCGCACATGGCCGTGGCATAGATCGCCAGGGGGTGGTTGGGATCGGCTTTGCGGGCCATGACGCCGGACATGGCCTGGGCCAATACATCCTGGCCGCCTTTATGCATATAGGGGCCGGAAGAACCGAACCCGGAGCCGAAACCGAAGATGATGCGGGGGTTGATCTCGGCCAGTTTCTCGTAGCCGAGATTGAGGCGGTCCATGACGCCGGGGCGGAAATTATTGACGATGACGTCGGCGGTCCGCACCAGATCATGGACGATTGCCTGGCCTTCCTCACCGCGCAAATTGAGGGCGATGCTGCGCTTGTTGCGGTTGAGGCTGAGGAAAACCGGGTTGTCGCCGTGGCCGTCGGCTTCGATGGAGGTGCGCGACAAGTCACCAGAACCCGGCCGCTCGATCTTAATCACGTCGGCGCCAAAATCACCGAGCATTTGGGTGGCGCAGGGGCCGAGCATCACCTGGGTCAAGTCGATGATGCGGATACCGGCGAGAGGTAGATCTTGGCTCATTCGGCGGCCTCCAGGATCAAGGCGTTGCTGGCCGGCTGATCGCCGGGATCGCCGCCCTGGGCGCGGACCTGGCGCTGAATTTCAGTGGCATCGACTTGGCGAACAGTGGTTCCGGAATTCAGCGAGAGAGCGGCGGCGATGCCGGCGGCCTCGCCCATGGCCATGCATGGCGGTATCTCGCGGCTGATGCGCTGGGCCTGGGGGGTGGCCGAATAGTGGCGGCCGGGGATGAGCAGCTGATCGACGCCCCTGGGCAGCATAGCGCGATAGGGGGTGTAATAGTCGCGGCCGCGGGCGATGGCGTCGGGGAAATGGATGCGGCGGATAATATCATCCTTGGTCACGACATAATCGCCTTGCAGAAGCCGGGTTTGACGGACGCCGGTCTGGGGTGCCACATCGACGACATGGCATTTTTCGAAACCAGGCATGTTGGCGCGGACAAAATCGACCATGGCGTGGATGCGGTCACGGCCCTCGAGCCCGGCGCGGGTCAGATCGGCGACTTTCATGCCATCGAGGCCGGTCATGTGGGGGCAGTTGCACCAGACTATGCCGGGCAGGGGGGTTTTAAGCCACCAATAATTCCACGAGCCGCCCATGATGCGCTTGGCCTGACGATCGAGCGCGGTAAAGCGTTCGGGCTCGGCAAACTGGAAACGCTCGGCCTCGTCGGTATCGACATTGCCGAGGCGGAATACAGTGGTCACAATGTAGGAGCCGTCGGTGAATTCAGCACCGGCGGACGCGGCGACGTCCAAGTCTCCGGTGGTGTCGATGACGACATCGCCAAGCACGGCCTGGCGGCCCTCCTTGGTCTCGCAGACCACGCCCTTGACGCGGCCATCCTCGACGATGGCGTGGGAAAACCAGCTATGGAGACGCAGGTCGACGCCGGCTTCGCGCACCATATCGTCGGAGGCGCGTTTCCAGCCTTCGGGATCGAAAGCGGCGGCAAAGATCACCGGGTGGGGCTTGCTGCGAGAGTAGAAATCGAAGACGCCCCAGCGCGACCATTTACGCCACATTTCCTGGGTGCCGCGCACCTCCTCACGACGGTCGCTCTCGGGGGGGAAAACAGCGAGGTCCCATTTGGCCATGCGCTCGATGATCTCCATGGCGATGCCGCGCACGGAAATCTCGAGGCCGTTATGCATATCGTCGAGCACCAAAACCATGCCGCCGGAAGCCAGGCCGCCGAGATAGGGATAACGCTCAAGCAGTGTTACCTTGGTGCCGTTGCGCGCGGCGGCGACCGCCGCCGACAGTCCCGCCGGTCCGCCACCGACGACAATGACATCGGTATTGGCGACCACGGAAGCGTCGCGCGCGGCCTCTCTAATCGTGCTGGGTTGACTCATACCGTACTCCAAACTCGGGAACGTAACAGGCGAATTGTTAGTGAACTGAACCGGGCTTCCAGGTAATCAGGCGACGCTCGACCAATGAGACGGCGCTGAACAAAGTCACCGCCCAGGCGGCGGCCATGAGGACGGTGGCGTAGAGCAGGGATGAGCGGAAGTTGTAGGTGGCCTCGATGATCAAGGCGCCAAGGCCAACATTCGAGCCGATCCATTCGCCGACGATGGCGCCGATCACCGACGTCGTCGAGGCAATGCGCAGGGCCGCAAACAAAAACGGCAGGGCGCTTTGCATGCGGACTTTCCAGAATATCTCGGACTTGCTGGCGGAGAGCACACGCATCAAATCCAAGGTCTGCGGGCTCACCGCGCGCAAACCACGGACCATGTTGACGAGAGTCGGAAAAAAACAGATCAAGCCGGAGATGATGACTTTGGGCGTATAGCCGTTGCCGAAGATCAGCACCAGGATGGGTGCGATGGCGATAATGGGGATGGTGTTGACGAACACCGCGATGGGATAGAACGCCCGCTCCGAAGTACGGTTATGCACAAAAGCGACGGCGATGAGGACGGCCACGAGGTTGCCGAGGACAAAACCGGCAAGGCTCTCCAAGGCCGTGGGTACGAAGTTGCGCCATAGGTTCGGGGCCTGGCTGATGAGGGTGGCCACCACCTCGCCGGGGCTGGGGGAGATATAGGAGGGCACGCCGAACAATGTGATGATGCCCTGCCAGGCCAAGATGATGCCGACGACCGCCAGGGCCGGCGGCAGGCGGTTGCTCCAGGCCAGACGCCGGGCGCGGGCTTTGCGCTCGGTATCGGTTGTCGCGGCGTCGGTCGGGCCGGTATCGCTGACGCTGGCCATCAGCAACTCTCCAGCAGGCTGCGCAAATGAGCCGCCACCCGCATGAAATCCACCGTGTCGCGGACGCTCAGTTTACGAGGTTGGGGGAGGTCGACGGTGACAAGTTCGCGCACGCGCCCCGGATGCGAGGCCAGGACGAGGACTTGCTGGCCCAGGAAAGCGGCCTCCGGGACCGAGTGGGTGACGAAGATGATGGTGGTGCCGGTCTCCTGCCAGATGCGCAGCAGCTCTTCGTTGAGCTTGTCGCGGGTAATCTCGTCGAGGGCGCCGAACGGCTCGTCCATGAGCAGGACACGTGGCCGGCAGATGAGGGCGCGGGCGATGGCGACACGTTGGCGCATGCCGCCGGACAGTTCATGGGGGAGCGCCTGCGCGCGCCCGGCGAGGCCGACCAGTTCAAGAAGATCCTCCGGTCGGTCGGCTGCTTTGATGACGGCGGATTTGCCGCCAACCTCTAACGGCAGGCGCACATTGTCGATGGCGCTGCGCCAAGGCAGCAGGGTGGCGTCCTGGAAGACAAAGGCAAAATCGCGGTTCCGGCGCGCCTCGCCGGTGCTCTTGCCTAATACCGAGATCTCACCGCCGCTGACCTCGACCAGGTCGGCGATGGCCCGCAGCAATGTGGATTTGCCACAGCCGGAAGGCCCGAGCATGGTAACGAGGCCACCGGCCGGAATGTCGACCGTGATATTTTGCAAAGCGGTGACGTCTCCCGCATCGCCTGCAAAGCGGACGGTGAGGTCGCGCACCGAAACGGCAACCTCGGCGGTGGCCCCTTGAAGGGGCTCCACCGCCTGAGTCGCGCTCATCAGCCAGCCTTGGCCCGGACGTCGCTGGCAGCCTCGAGAATAGACAAGGTCATGACGTCGTCGACCGTCGGCACGTCGCCCTGGAACTGATCGAGCTTGGCGTAGATCTCAATCTGGGCTTCCCAATTGGCCCGGTTCATGGCGCCCCAGCCATCCGTGGCCGTGACCTCATTGAAGCTGAAGCCGAGCACCGGTCCGACCGCTTCGAGCTCGCTGGCGCGATCGAGGTTGGGATAGGTGGTGACCAGTGCATCGACCGCTTCCTCGGGGTTCTGGCGGGCAAAATCCCAGCCGCGGGCGGAACCACGGAGATAGGCGGTCAATGTATCGCTATGGTCAGCGAGGGTTTCGTCGGTGGTGTAGAAGACGTTGGCATAAAGCTGGAGGCCGGCGTCCCAAAGCATCATGTCAACCCGGTCGTCACCGAGAATCTTGAGGGCGTTGGTGTTGGTGAGCCAACCGGTGACGGCCTGGGCCTGGCCGGTTAGGAGCTGGTTCATATCGCTGCCCATATTGACGATCTCGACATCGTCCTCGGCGATGCCGTTCTGGGCCAGCAAAGCGCGGAGCAGGATGACCGCTGTCGGCTGCGTGGCAATGGTCTTGCCGACCATGTCCTGAGGCGTGCGGATGGGGCTGTCCTGGACCGAGAAATAGGTGAAGGGGTGCTTCTGATAACCGGCGGCAAAGGCTTTTACGGGAATGCCGGCGGAGCGGGCCAGCATCAGAGACGGGCTGGAAGACAATTGGCCGACAGCGGCGCGGCCGGCGGCCACGGAAGCGACGCCGTCAACACCCGGTCCGCCCGGGGTGACCTCCATCTCGATGCCTTCCTCGTCGTAGAAACCCTTGGACAAGGCAACGACCTCGCCAAGGATGCCGTTGCTGGCGAGCCAACCGAGTTGCATGTCGACTTTTGACAGTTCACCAGCGCGCGCCGAAACCGTGACGAAGGTTGGCGCCATGGCCAAGGCACCCAGGCCAGCGCCGGCTTTCAAGAGGTTGCGCCGATTGAATTGATGTTTGGAATCGCTCATGAAAATTTCTCCCTCTGACTGGCCGTCGATCACAACAGGCCGTAGCGCCGTAGCCGATAGGGTAGCGGCGCCGATTGCTGCCCGGGTCCGTCTCTCGTCGGAAGAACGACGGGGACCGCTTTGGCGGATGTCTGTTGGTGAAAGCGTGACAGGTCGGTGTGGCTGCCGGAAGAAGAATGATTCGCCGGAGCCGATGCCCTAACGGCATCAGGACAAGTAAAAAGTTATATATTCCGGCAGCAGTTATGGTTCGGCTATCTGGGCCTTGAGTTGGGTGGCCGCAACCGCAAAGCCGCCATCGGCGCCATCGATGAAATGGATGTGTTCACCACGGCTGAGCTGGAAGACGAGACATGTCATGAGAGCGCTGTCGGCCATATGCAAACCATAAACAATGGCCTTTTCCTGCCTGGCCTGGCGCAGCGTTGTCTCGATGGCAGCGATTTGTGCGGGTGAACAATCCAGGACCAGGCGCAGCATGTCGTCGAAACGCCGATAATCGGTATTGGCTATCAACTCTGCCTGATAAACCGGCGCGTCATAGTTGCCGGCCTTGCGCTCGAACTTATGCAGGAAATACTGGAACAGGCTCTGGACCAAGATAGCGGCATAGGTTTTCCAATAGGCGTTGGGTCCGGCAGTCGCCAGGGCTTCCGTTCGGGCATTTTTGGGGGGCCAGCGGAAGCGCAAATTTTCGTCGGCGGTGGGGGCGACCGCTTTTAAGTCGCGGCCCATCGTTGCGCTCAGACGGTGGATAATGCGGTCATAGACAAGGCGGCGCGCGGCGGGCTCGGGGGCGGTCGCGCGCACAAGCAGAGAGACGATTTTGCCGTGACGCGAGGCCAGGGGCTGCCAACGGCAGGTAAGCCCGTGCAGGTCCGGATGACCCTGTGCCGCTTCGGTCAGGACGAATGAGGAATTTTCGTCTTTGACAAGATGATCCGCCAGTTCAATTCCGCCGCCGTCGAACAGGGCCAGGTGGTTGCCTTCGCTAACCCGATATTTGGCGACAAGGACATCCGAGCCCTTGGCCCGGATATCGCCGATCGGCACGATGCCGACCCGGAGGCCGAGCTTATATGCCTGCTCGGCCATTTTTTTGGTTTGCAGCAACGCTTTGGCTACTTTTTCTTGAAGTTCCCGGGGTACGGCCAGGGTGGCGCCGTCGCCGCCAAAGACGTAGGGCACGTCAATTTCATCAACGGCGTTCAGTACTGAGGTGATGCAAGCGGCGCCGATCATGTTGACATCTTTATAGCGCCCTTCGTGGATCGCTTTTGTGGAGCCGCGAATATCGGCCACGACTACCAGCCAGTCACCGGGTAGCGCCCGATAGTGCGAGGGGTCGGGAAACGCCCCGAAATCCTCGAAGGACGGGAGATCGGCATAGAATGACCGGGTTTGCGAGGGTGGGGCCACGGATCCGTCCGCCAGTGAAGCTTAGACTTGTATTTTAGCCGATCCCGGTGGTCCTGGGGGTGATGACGATCACGCCGTATTGTGCTCGGCCCGTCCGGCCCTGATCGCCCTGGCGATGGCGTTGACTATCAGCCACGCCCACAGGGCCAGAGTGACGACGCCGAGGACCGCCGCGATGGGCCGGTCGAAAAATTCTATGAAGCTGCCTTGTGTCTTAATCATGGTGATGAGGAAGTTCTTTTCGATCACCTTGCCCAAGACGATGCCGAGAATTGCCGGCGCGATGGGGATATCATTCTCCTCCATGACATAAGCGACAAGGCCGAGAACAAACATGATGCCGACGGAAAAGACGGTATTGTCGACAGCAAAGGCGCCGATGATGCTGAACAGCAAGATGACCGGCATGAGCACCCGCTTTGGTACCAGCAGGATGTTACGCGCGGCCTTGATGGCCAATATGCCCAGGGGCAACATCAATAGGTTGGCCAATATGAAGGCGAAAAAGATCGCATAAACCTCCGGGCCATTGGAGACAAAGACACGCGGGCTGGGGGTTATGCCCTTGAGCATCATGACCCCGATGGCTATCGCGGTTACCGAGTCACCGGGGATGCCAAATATCAAAGCGGGGATCCAAGCTCCCGCTACCGCCGAGTTATTCGAGGCACCGGCATCGACAATGCCTTCCTCATATCCCGTGCCGTATTTCTCGGGTTGTTTTGAAAACCGCTTCGACAGGCTGTAACTGACCCAGGCGGCGATATCGGCGCCGGCCCCTGGCAGCGCTCCGATGATGTTGCCAAGGAGGCTGGAGCGCAGGATGTTGAGCCAGTAGCGGCGGGCGCTGCGGATCATATGGGCGCCCAGGCGACCGACTTTCTCTACCTCCAGTTTGGTGCCCAAGTCGGTAGCGACGGTACGAATTATTTGGCTGAGAGCGAACATTCCGATCATTGCCGGAATGAAAGACACACCACTCAACAGATTGATGTTACCGAAGGTGAACCGAGGATAGCCGGTGGCGATGTCGATACCGAAAGTGGAGATAAACAAGCCGATTAACAACGAGATTGCGCTGCGCACCAGGGACGACCCGGCAACGGCGACCGCGGCGCTTAGGCCAAGCAGCCCAAGCCAAAAATATTCAACGGATGAGAAGCGTACCGCAAAACGCGCCAATTGGCCCGCGAACACCATTAACATGACAACGCCGACCACGCCGCCAATAACGGCGGCCATGAGGCTGGCGCTGAGTGCTACATGACTCTGCCCTTTTTTGGTCAGTTTGAAGGCTTCGTCGACATAGGCGGCGGACGCCGGGGTGCCCGGCATTCGTAACAACGCGCCGGGAATGTCGCCGGCGAAGATTGCCGTCGCCGTGGTGGCGACGATGGCGGAGATGGCGGGAACCGGGTCGAGAAAAAAAGTGATCGGGACCAGCAATGCCACGGACATTGTCGCCGTCAAGCCCGGTATGGACCCAACAAACAAGCCGTAAAAACAGGCCGCCACAATAACCAACAAGACCGTGGGGTCGAAGACCAGGACAAGCGCCGGCAAGATGTCTGGCGGCATGGTAATGAGTCCTAGAAGAAGAGTTTTTCAATGACGCCGCGGGGGAGCGGGACACGCAGAACGCTCGAGAAGACAAAATGCGCGGCCAGGGGAAATGCTACGGAGATAGAAGCGATCTGGAACGTGCCGGCGCGCAACACGGTCAATGAAACCAGCGCGCCAATTCCCGTCGTCAGTAGAAATCCCAATGAGTTTGCAGCGGCAACAAAGAAAATGACAACGGCCAGGACGGTTACCACGCGCAATACGGCCATTTTGTCCGCGAACCAGGGGGCTAATTGCAGCAATGGCGATCGATTGCCGGCGGCCGCCGAGCGAACCGCATTTATGGCCAGGAAAGTGGCACAAATGAGAAAACCAATCCCCAATAATATCGGGAAAAACTCCGGCCCATAGGCCATGCCAGCCATTTCGGGGAAGGTGCTTGCCTCAAGGATAATAGCGGCCCCCAAGATACCGATAAGAAGTGCCAGGGCCGCATCGTTGAATTTCACAAGCCTTCACTCCAACGCATAAGGATAAGGCCCGGCAAACGGAGGGGCGGCCTACCGGTTAGGTTTGCGTAAGCGTCACTTGGCGATGCCAATGGCTCGCATGGTGGCGCCAAGTTCGTCGGCCGTCTTGGCCAGCATGGCGGTCAACGCCTCGCTGCCCATCTTGACGACTTCAGAGCCGCGCGACGCCTTGAAATCGGCCCATTCTTGCGTGTCGAATGCCTTGAGAGCCGCTTTTTCGTAACTGCAGGCGATCTCCTTCGGCAGACCCTCCGGTCCACTCATGGTGATGAAGGCGGCGAGGGTCCAATCGCTGTCGGTGAGTTCCACGGTCGTGGGAACGTCGGGCAGTGCTGCGTTGCGTTCGTCCCACATGTAGGCCAGCGCACGGAGTTCGCCGGCTTCGATAAGCGCCTTGCCCTCAGAAAGAGCTGGCGTA
>QIGO01000064.1 GCA_003230015.1 Alphaproteobacteria bacterium
GTGCCTTCCCCCATCGTCGAACGGCAACTCGGTTATTTCCGCCAAGCCAACCCGGCCTACGGGGATGGCATCGCAAAACGCCTGGGCATGAGTTGACGCATCGCTTCCCAGAGTACCGGAGTCCCTTGGGACTCCGGTACGACATTTGGCACTAAGTGATTGAACACGCAAGTATGTTCTTGCGTTTGTAGCGATGCTTGCGAAGAGTGTCGCTATGCCAGGTCCAGCCACCTCTATCCGCGCCACCATGATCGGCGCCACCGCCGTACTCTTGTGGTCCACTCTGGCGCTGCTGACCACGCTGACCGGCGCGGTACCGCCGTTTCAGCTAACCGCGATGGCGTTTACGGTGGCTTTCCTGGTGTCGTTGATTGGTTGGATGGCGTCGGGCAAGGGCGTCGTCCATCACCTGCGCCAGCCGCCGATTGTCTGGGCCATTGGCGTCGGCGGCCTGTTTGGGTATCACTTTTTCTACTTCATGGCCCTTCGCAACGCGCCGCCGGTTGAGGCCGGGTTGATCGCCTATCTGTGGCCCATGTTGATCGTCGTTTTCTCGGCTCTGCTGCCGGGTGAACGCCTGCGCTGGTGGCATGTCGCGGGCGCCGCGGCCGGCCTGATTGGCACCGCGTTGTTAGTAACCGGTGGCGCCGGCATTGCGGGCTTCAGCGGTGAAAATTGGCTCGGCTACTTGATGGCCGGTGCGGCCGCACTGACCTGGTCGTCTTATTCCTTGCTCAGCCGCCGCTTCGGCCATGTGCCCACCAACACTGTCGGCGGTTTTTGCGGTGCCACGGCCTTGCTGGCAATCCTCGGCCACCTATTGTTTGAGGACACAATTTGGCCCAGCGGCGCCGGCCAATGGCTCGCGGTACTGGCCCTCGGCCTTGGCCCGGTCGGTATTGCCTTTTTCACCTGGGACTACGGCGTCAAGCGCGGCAACATCCAGGCGCTGGGGGCATTTTCCTACACAGCGCCGCTGATTTCGACCCTGCTCTTGATCTCGTTCGGCAAGGGCGATCTGACCGGAATTATCGCTGTCGCCTCTCTGTTGATTGTCGGCGGCGCCTTATTAGCGTCCAGGGATATCTTCGACCGCCAGGTGCAAGACTAAGTAGCCCGTCAGCTTTTCTTCGCCCGCCGCAGCATTTCTATTGCCGTGGTATCATCGGTGATCAGAGTGTGGGCTTGGGTCAGCTTGATTGCCGCCAGTAATACCGCAACCTTGCGCACCGAGCCGGACGCCAGCACGACCTTGGGAATCGCCCGCAGCAATGTCGGGTCATAGGCCATCACCCGTTGATTCAAGGGATGGTCGACAAGGGCGCCATCGGCGTCGACAAAGTGGCAAAGCAGGTCACCCACCGCGCCGGCCCGCCGCAATGAGGTCAACTCCTTCGGGTCCAGCAGGCCGCATTGCACCGTGGTCGCTTTTTTCGACAGATCGCCCACACTCAGCATCGCCAGATCGATCCGGCTCGCCCGCTCGAACACCTCGCGCAAGCCGCGCTGCGACATCAGTGATTGACGCGTCGCGGCGTTGCTTGTGTAAACTGGGGCGGCGATGTGAAAACACTCGGCATCGAGTTGACCCGCCAGCCGCCATGCGAACTCCGCCGGGCTGAGCGCCGCCGCATAGGTCAAGCCGCCCAGCAGCGACACGATGGTCAGATTATCCACCGGCGGGCGGAAGATCGACCTCAGGCTGCTCTGCAACGTTTGCCCCCAGCCCACCCCGATGGTCAGCCCATCCGCCAGATTCTCGGACAAATATGCCCCTGCGGCATTGCCGATGGCTGCTGCCAGATTGTCCGGATCGTCCGAATGCGGCACCACGACCGCCTCGGTGAGCCCCAACTCCGTTTCCAGGCGGCGCTCCAGCTCGATACAGTCGGCGAGTTTGGAGTTGATCCGAAACTGAACGATCCCCAGGTCTCGGCAGTCGGCCAAGGTGCGCGTGATTTTCAGCCGGCTCTTATTGAGTTTCCGCGCCACCTGTTCCTGGGTCAGTCCCTCGATGTAATACAGCCACGCGGCCCGGGTCCGCAGCCGGTCCTCTGAATCTGCCGCCATGACCCTGCTGGTTTGGCGCTGGCCGCCCTGTTTCGCCATTTTCTGGGACTCGCCTGCCGCCAATGGAGAATAGCGAACATACAGCCGATCCAGCCCCGGAACAAATCGCGCGGGACTGGCAAATATGGGCCTGGAAACAAACACCGGAAGAACATATGGTTTGACCAGGTACGATTTGTTCTCTACTTTCAAACCCAGGATTATCTGGAATTAGAACGGGTTGGGCTGCCAGCGACGGCGGCTGCGGGGAGTTGCGCGCCTATGAAGGTCCACCTGTACGGCGGCTTTGGCGAAAAAGGGCGAACCTGCATCGGCGTCGAGTGCTGCTCTGTGCGCCTGCTCCTGGACGCTGGCCTGAAGACCGACAATTGTCCCGGGTCTGTTTATCCGGCGCTCAGCCCGGCGGCACTCAATGACCTAACCGCGATCGTCATCAGTCATGCCCACGAGGATCACGCCGGCGCTCTTGGCTGGTGCCTGGCCAACGGCTTCAAGGGCGAAGTCTGGATGACACGTGAAACCGCGCAGGATTTTGAGACCAGCTGTTCGGACTACCTGGAGGCCGCACACAAGAAATCCCTGCAGCGCATGGCGACACGTCATTTCGAAGCCGGCCAGCCGCTGCGATTTGGCGATCTGACGGTGACCTCCGGACGCTCGGGTCACACCGTCGGCGGTGTTTGGCTGGCGGCGACGCAGGCGGACAAGTCGCTGCTCTATTGCGCCGACGTGGTGCCCCAAAGCCCACTCCTGATTATGGACCCTCTGCCCAATTGCACCGTGGCACTGATTGACACGTCCTATGGCGATGACCCGGTCCCGCCTGCCCACCGCGTCCGCCAGGTAGTAGAATGGATCCAGGCACATCCCGGCGCTTGCCTGCTGCCGACGCCCTTGATAGGCCGCTCCCTGGAGTTAATGCTTGCGATCCCGTCACCAATCAGCGTCCACGTCCAGATGGTCGCGACCTTGGAGCAGCAACTACGGCAGGTCTCATGGTTTCAGCCCAACACGGTGCAAGAATTGCGTCAGCGCCTGGCCAATGCGAACCGCTGGCAGGAGGGCGATCCCTGGCCCCAACAGCCTCTGATCTGCCACGACGGCATGGGTCTGACCGGCCCGAGCCGGCAGTTGATCCCGGGCGCCCAGGCGGATGGCGTCCCCATCCTGTTTACCGGGCATCTGCCCGCCGGCAGTCCGGGCGAGCATGCCGTCAAGGCCGGCGCGGCCGCTTTCATTCGCCTGCCCACCCATCCCACGCGCGACGAAAATATCGGCTTGGTACGGGCTTGCGGCGCGGCCCGCATCATCGGCCATTCCTGTACGGAATTAGCCCTCGAGGCGCTGCGGCCGCACCTCCCGGTGTCCCTCGAACTCGCCAAGACCGGCGACCGGATAGATATCCAATAGGCCCGGCATGCGCATTCTCGTGAGTAACGACGATGGCATCGAATCGCCGGGTCTGGCCCAGCTTGCCGCTGCCGCCGCGACCTTGAGCGACTCTGTCTGGATTGTCGCGCCCGACCGCAAAATAAGCGGCGGCAGCCATAGCGTCACCCTGCGGCGTCCGTTCACACTCACCCAATTGGGTGATAGGCGCTTTGCCTGTTCCGGCACCCCCGCCGACTGCGTAATCGCCGCGTGTAATATCGTGTTCGCTGACCAGCCGCCGCCTGATCTCGTGCTGGCGGGCATCAATCACGGTCTCAATGTAGCCGAGGATGTGGCCTATTCCGGCACCATCGCCATCGCCCGCGAAGCCGCCTTTTGCGGCATCCCGTCCATCGCCTTTTCACGCCTCGCCGTGGCTGACCCCGATGAAAGCTGGGTCGGCGGCTGGCTCGCGCGTTTGCTGCCCTATTTCTGGCACACCCGCGCGCTCTGGGCGCGCGAAGGTCATTGGCTCAGCGTCAATCTGCCGCCGGCGCGCCCCAAGGGCCTGCGTGCCGCGCGCATCGGCCGCGATAAGATCGCCACGCAGGTGGACATCATCGCTACCGACGGCCCCGTGCGAACGCTCCACACCCGCAGCGGACGCGCCCGCAACGTCACCGGTCCGGATGATGAGAACGCCTTGATCGACGCCGGTTTCGCGGCGGTGACTTGGTTATCCTGGCAGGGTCAGGCGGCGCTACCGCCGCACATGACCGACGATTTCTCCGGCGAACCCGACTAGGTTTGCGGGATAACCCAACCGCCCTCGATAGACAGGCGGACAGTCTCCCCGGTGGTCAATTCTAACGGTTCGGGCAGCACCAGCAGCACGGCGGCATCGGCCTGACCCTCGGGCGCCACGTCCACCAGGAAGCGCCCACCCTGATAGGTAACCCGGCGTACCTTCGCCGGCACCCCGGGTCGATCGCGCCCAACCAGCGCCAGATGCTCTGGGCGCACACACACGCGAACTTGGGCCCCCGGTTCAATCCCCGGCGGGCATTGTAAATTGGTGGCACTGCCGAACAGGTCGCAGACGCAAGCGCCGTCGCCGTTGACTGTCACCACCCGCCCGTCGACCACGGTTCCCTGGCCGATGAAATCCGCCACCATCGGCGTCGCGGGCTGGCGGTAGAGTTGCGAGGGCGCGGCCAGTTGCACCAGTTCGCCCTCATCCATCACCGCGATCCGGTCCGCCAGCGCCATCGCTTCGGCTTGATCGTGGGTAATATAGATCATCGTCGTGCCGGTCCGGCGGTGGAAATCCGCGAACTCTTCCTCCATGGACGCCCGCAGATGCACATCCAGATTAGCCAGCGGCTCGTCCAGCAGCACGATCTGAGGTTCCATGACGAAGCACCGCGCCAGCGCCACCCGTTGCCGCTGCCCGCCGCTAAGCTCGGCCGGTGGACGATGGCCGAAACCCTCCAGCCCCACCATCGCCAGCGCGCTCTCCACCCGTTCGGTATAGGCAGCGCCGGAGAATTTCGCGACGCGCAGCGGATAGCCGACATTCTCGAACACCGACATGTGGGGCCACAGGGCATATGATTGGAAAACGATACCGATGCGCCGCCGCTCCGTCGGCACATGGGTCCGCTTATCCGACATCAACTTGTCGCCCAGCCGGATGGACCCGGCGCTCACCGCTTCGAAACCCGCAACCAAGCGCAGCAGGGTCGTTTTACCGCAGCCCGACGGCCCAAGCACCGCCAGAAACTCGCCATCCTCGACGGTCAGATTGACACCATCCACCGCCGTGAAAGTGCCAAATTTCTTGGTCACGCTTTCAAGGCTCAGTCGTGCCACGGCACGGCTCCCTTGGGCATCCGTCCGCCGGCAAGCGACAACAACAGCATCAACCCGACGGTGACGATGACTGTTAGCACCGCCACGGCGGCGGCTTGGGTCGAAAAGCCGCCTTCCTCCAAACTGAATACCACCACGCCCAGTGTCTCCGCACCCGATGACCACAACAAAGCCGAAACCGTAAGTTCGTTGAACGCGGTGAGGAACACCAGCAGTGCCCCCGCCGCCGCCGCCGGCGCCACCAGCGGCAAAATCACGGTGCGCAGGCGGTAGATCAGGCCCGCGCCCGACATCTGCGCCGCTTCTTCCAGGCCCCGGTCGATCTGGTGAAAGCCGCTGATGATCGGCCGCAGTTCCAGCGTCAAAAAGCGCGCGATATAGGCGACCAGGATGATCCACACCGTGTTGTAGATACTCAGGCCGAAGAACGGCAGCGGCTTGATGAAAATCAGAATCGCGGCGATTGCCAGCACCACGCCGGGTAAGGCATAGGGCAGCTCGGCCGTAAAGTTCAACACGCGCAGAATCGGTGAACTGCGCCACACCAGGAAATAGGCCAGCAGCACGCAAAGCGGCACCAGGATGATCGCCGCCCCGCCGGCCAGCAGGAAGCTGTTGACGAAGGCGCGTTTTGTCGCCGCGTGATCGTTGATCACATAGGAAAGATTTTCCAATGTCGCTGTCGCGAAGGTGAGCTTCACGCCATAGGCCGGTACCAAGGCGGTAAAAACCAGGGCGACCAGGGGAAGCACGAGAATTCCCAGGATAACAACCCAACCGGCCGTTTCGACAGCCGGCCGCCACCGCCCAATCTGATAAGGCTGTATCTTCGCCGAGACGTTCACGACCCGAAAATCGCGGCCGCGCAGCATCCAAGCCTGCACCAGAATACCGCTCACCGCAATGATACCGATAAGCACGGACAGCACCGCGATCTCCGCCAGGGCACTGGGGCCGAAGCCCGCCAGGCGGCGGAAAATAAGCGTTGTCAGCACTGAGTAGCGCGCCGGTATCCCCAACAGCGCCGGAATACCGAAATTACCGACACTGGAGACGAATGCCAGCGCCACGCCGGCGACCAGCGGCGGCGTCATCAGCGGCAAAACCACGGTACGCAGCACGGTGTACCATCGTGCACCGCTGGCCTTCGCCGCCTCCATTAGCTCGAACGGCAGGTTCCTCAGACCGGCGCGCAAGGTCAGGAACACCAATGGCGCGTAGTGGATGCCCAGCAGGGCGATGATCCCCGTGGCCGAATGCAGCGGGTTAGGCGTGCCCAGGGGCGGGGCGATACCAAAGCTCTTGAGCATCGGGCTGGCCGGCCCGAAGACCTGCAGCCACGCCAGTGCGGTGACTTGCGGCGGGATCATCAGCGGCAGCACGAAGCAGAAGGTAAAGACCGTCTTGCCGCGAATATCCGTTAGCGCCACCAGCAGCGCCACGGTGCCGCCGAGCAACACCGCGATAATTGTTCCCCCCACCGCCACCTGAATGGAGTGCCATGCGGCGATCCAGGTTGAGCGGGTGGTCAGAACATCCTGGGCGACTGTAAGGCCGAAGCTGCCGCCCGGCGCGACGCCCTCCAACATCAGCCGGCCCATCGGCACCGCCGACAGGATCGTCACAATGGCGATGATGGAGAAAAGAACCGCCTGTTCGCTCGCCGGAGCGGTCGAGAACAGGCGGTTCAGCGACAGTCGCGGCACCTTAGCCGCCGAACATGCCCTCGAAGCGCTTCTTCTCGTCGTCCGTGGTCGTCAGGATCGAGGCCGCATCGATTGGCATCAGCTTCACTTCGGTCCCCTCCGGGAACCATTCCGGTCCGCCGATCCCCGGCATTGCCGGAATAAAGCCCTGGGATACCGCCAGCTTCTGGCCATCCTCGGACAGCAGGAAGTCGACGAACGCCTTGGCCTCATCCGTATTCTCAGCGGTGCTGAGGATAGCCACCGGCTCGGTAACCGCCGTCACCCCTTCGGAGGGGAAGACAAAGTCGACCGGCGACCCTTTCGCTTTGGCATTCAGCGCCATGAAGTCGACAACGATGCCGTAGGCGCGCTCGCCGCCGGCCACGGCCTTCAAGGTCGCACCGTTGCCCCGCACGGCGATGGCGCCGTTGGCGACCAGGTCTTCGTAGAACTCCCAGCCCAAATCCGGGTTCCGGGTCACCGACCCCAGCGTGATTGCCGCGGCACCGGAGTAGAGCGGGCTCGGCATGATGACCTGGCCTTTGAACGCTTCTCCCGTCAGATCGGACCAAGACGTCGGGCGTTCCGTGGCGGCGGTGTTGTAGACGATCCCGGTGGTGATCATCTTAGTGCCGAAATAGGTTTTGTCCGGGTCGAAGACATCGGCCGGAAAGGCGGCGACGTCAGCTTCCGGATACGCCATCAGGCGGCCGTCTTTTTTCAGCCGCTCCATATTCACCACATCGGCGACCAGCAGCACGTCTGGTTTCGGCGCCCCGGCGGAGAACTCCGCCAGCAGCTTGCTCATCACCTCGGTCGTGCCGGAGCGGAAGATCTCCACTTCTACATCCGGTTGTACCATGTTGAAGGCCTCGACCGTCTGAGCGATCAGTGCGTCGGGCTGCGAAGTATATAGCACCAGCTTGCCGGAAGCGGCGTAGGCCGAAGTGGCGAAGAGTGTCGCCGCGACCACCAGGGATGTTTTCAATAATACCTTCACGAGAATCCTCCTGTTCTTGAGCAAACCAGCCTTTCCGGGCTGGTCGTTTTTTGAGCGCCGGCAATCTTGCGTCATCCGGCTGCTTGGTTGGTAGTAACTCCGAAAGTTCAGGCGAGTTTGCGACCAGATGAACAAAACTACATTATGTTATCAAAATGTTCAAAGCAAAACGACATCGGGTGCACCCCGCCCTTGCGGCAATCAACTCTCGCGGTCCGGATCGATTGTCCGCAAAACCGCCCCAACGACTTGCCTGACAGCCGCGTTACTGCCGCTCGCCCCGCCGCCGGCGGCCGCTATCGCCACATGCCGCAATCGCAGGCCGGCATCCAAACCCCCCGCCTGCGACAGATGCAGCAGCATCTCGGCAGCCATGCCACGCAATGTATCGGGCTCGACGACGATGAAGACTTCGTGGTCGGACACGGTCTGCATGATCGTATCGAAATCCAGGGGGCGGGCCACGCGGCCGTCGATGACGGTCGGCTTGATATGAAGATCCGCCAAGGCGTCTGCGGCGGCCAAAGTAACTGATACCGCCGCGCCGAATGCAAGGATCGCCACATTCTGCCCCTCCCGCAAGATGCGGCAGGACAGGTTACTCGCCGCTGGCGGACCCAAGTCGGATCCGGTGGCACCGGCATAAATCAGGTGCGGCCGGTCGGCGAACCAATCGCTCGTCAGCATGCGCAAATAGTCGGCGCCGTCCGCCGGCGCCGTGACGGCAAAACCGGGGACCAATGCCAGGTCCAGGCTGGGCGTCGGTTCGGCCGAATTCTGCTCGACCACGAACCGAACCGGTAGTTGTGCCGGGACCAGGTCATGGGCGACACCGGCAAAGGCACGCAGATGATTGACCGTATCGAGAACGACAATAGGCCGCAGGCCGCCCCGGCACAGCCCGGCTGCGAAATGGACGGCATGCTGATCGGCCCGGTCCACCAGATGACAGCGCCCTTCGAAACTCGCCAAGACCGGCGCCAGCTTGGCTTGGTGGCCGGACGTCGTGACGATCGCCACACGCTCGTCCCGCGCCGCGGCGGTAATCAGTCCTTGTGCCAGCAAACTTGGCGGTGCGGCCGCGCGTGCCGGCGGCGCCAGCCATTTATTCGGCTTTGCGCTTCCGGCATTGGCACCCGCCGGCAGATCGGTATCCACCACCACATGCAACAACACCGGGCTGTTGAACTGGGCTTCCCGCAGGTTGCGCAGCACAGGCAGCAGGTGATCCAGATTATTGCCGTCTACCAGCCCGACATAATACAGGCCGAGCTCTTCGAACAAGGTCCCGCCGGTGGCGATGCAGCGGGCATATTCCTCCGCCCGCCGCGCCGCGGTGGTCAATTGCTGCGGGAAGTGCTGCAGGATGCGGTGACTGAGATCGCGCAACGAAAGATAGGGCCGCGAGGAAGTCAGGCGCGACAAATATGCGGTCATGGCGCCCGCGGGTTTCGTTTGCGGTTCGACCACATCGACCAGCACGATGATCAGCCGCGCTTTCAGCGTCCCGGCGTTATTCATCGCCTCATAGGTCAGCCCGGCGGACAGCAGCTCCTTGGGGACAACGACGATATCATGCGCCTTTGCCGGCTCGTTGCGTTGCTCCGCGGCCACGGCGACCCCCAGCATTTCGGAGATCGAAGAAGCAAAGCTATGTGTACCGGCCGGCACGCGGCGGCCGGTCAATTGGGCATAAATTTGCGCCTGACGCGCATTGTCCCAGACCACGCGCGCGTTTGCGCTGGGAAATATGTGGTTCAGGGCGACCGCCAGTTCTGCGACTTCCCCACCGCTTGCCCCGCTGCCACGCGTCTGGGCGCCCAGGCGCAGCTGTTCGGCCTGCTGGTGCAGTTGGCCGGCATCTATCGCCTCGGCCTTTTCCATCACCAGCCGCGCGAATTGGTCGACCATGTCGGGCCCGTCGATACGCCGGTCCGCCCGCCCGTCTACATAAAGTGTTTGCGCGCCCTTGCCGCTGCCGACCAGAGCGATGTCGGATTGTTTGGCCTCTCCCGGTCCATTGACGACGCACCCCATCACCGAGACCGTCAGGCCGGTGGTGATATCCTCGAGCTGCTGTTCCAGTTGGGCCACCGCACCGCTGACATCGAAGCGCTGGCGCGCGCAGCCGGGGCACGAAATGATCGTGACACCTCTATGGCTGAGACCGAGCGCCTTCAGTATATCGACCCCTGACTTGGCTTCCTCCACCGGTTCCCGAGGCAAGGCGACGCGAATAGTGTCGCCGATGCCGGCGCGCAGCAATGTGCCCAATGTCATCGACGCGCCGACGATGTCGCCCCGTTGTCCGCGATTGCTGCCCAGGCTGAGATACAGCGGGCATTCCGCCGCGGCCGCCAGCCGCCGGTATGCGGCCGCCGCCAACATGATGTCGGCCGATTCCAGACTCAAAAGAAAATCGTTGAAACCCTGATCGACGCAAAGCTGGGCCCAGTCCAAGGCGGCATTGGCCAATTGATCTGGCCACAAATCGTCATTCTCGGCGTCCTTCAGCAGCCGCATGTCCACCATGATTTCCAGCGCCACGCCATGGGCGCGCGCCTGCGCGATCAAGGGCACCAGGTCTTGACTGGGCTCTGGTTCGCGCAATCGCATGGACAGACATGCCACACCCGCGGCGGCGGCATCCCGGGCATATTCCATCGCCAGCGGTATCTCGGCCACGATTGGCACGGGGACGGCGCGAACGATTTGGCGCAAAGCGATAACGCCATCGCGATCGTCGCATTTGACCCGGACAATGGTTGCCCCGGCGCTGGCCAAGGCATTGACTTCGGCGATCGCCGCCGGCGTATCCGTCAGCGCCTGTTTCACCATCGCCTGGACCGCGATCGGCGCGCCCGCGCCGACGGCGACGCCGCCCACGTCAACGCGCCGGCATAGACGGCGGCTGATTTTATTGTGGTTTGCCATCGCCTTCATTTAGGAGTTTCAACCTCTAATGACCTGGCGCCGTCACTGAAGCGGTCTCAAGACAGGCACCCCCATGCCCTCGCAAGATCCACCCACCGGCTGAGTATATATCGCTATGCCGGCGGAAACACCCGCCAATCTCGCACAATCCGGTCATATCTTCCGCGCCCGGGCAAGGCACATAAGTATTGAACTAGGCACAAATGTTCACTAATTTCAGAACCTGCACCCTATCGGCTCTGAAGGCACGCCCATGGCCAAAGCCAAGACAACAAAACGACCTGATGCGGCGGGCGGTAATCGCCCCTTTATATACAACCGGTATGCGCCGCGGCAGCTCAGGGAAGCATTGGCAAAAATGCAGCGGATCCGCCGCTTCGAGGAGTGTGCGGAGGAAAGTTATATGCGTGGCCATATTCACGGCACCATGCATCTGTCCATCGGCCAGGAGGCCAGCGCGGTGGGTATTTGCATGCCTTTGAATGCCGGCGATCAACTCACATCCACCCATCGTGGCCATGGCCATTGCCTTGCCAAGGGGGCTGAAATCGCCCGCATGTTCGCGGAGTTTTTTGGCCGGGAGGACGGCTACTGCAAGGGCCGGGGCGGATCCATGCACATCGCCGACGTCGCCAACGGTAACCTCGGTGCCAACGGCATCGTCGCCGGTGGACTACCCATAGCGGTCGGCGCGGCCTTGGCCATCAAGAAGCTCAAAAAGCCGAATGTTGTCGTCTGTTTCTTTGGCGACGGCGCCAACAACGAAGGGGCGTTCCATGAATCCCTGAACATGGCCTCGATCTGGAAACTGCCCGTGGTCTTCGTTTGCGAGAATAACGGTTATGGCATGTCCATGTCCGCCGCGCGGTCGACCGCCGTTGAGAATGTCGCCGACCGCGCCGCGGCTTACGCCATGCCCGGCGTCATTGTCGACGGCAACGATCTTTCGGCGGTCGCCGAGGCCTCCCAAATCGCCTGTGATCGGGCCCGTGCCGGGGATGGCCCCACATTGATTGAGAACAAGACCTATCGCTGGCGCGGTCATTCCAAGAGCGACCGCAACCGCTACCGCACCAAGGAAGAGATCGAGGCCTGGGTCGCCAAGGACCCTATAATCCGCTTCCAGGACGAAATGAAATCTCAAGGCATCGTCGATGATGCCGCCATTGCGGAAATCCGCGCGGCGGTTGAGCAGGAGATCGAGGCCGGCCTCGAATTCGCCAAAGCGAGCCCGCCGCCGCGCATCGAGGACCTGACCCGGTTCGTCTACACGGACCCCATTCCATGAACCAGGACATCCGCGCCCTGAGTTATGCCGAGGCGCTGCGCGAAGCCATGGCCATTGCCATGGAGGCCGACGAGCGCGTTTTCCTCATGGGCGAGGATATTGGCGTCTATGGCGGTGCCTTTCAGGTCACCGGCGACCTCATCGAGCGGTTTGGCGCCGACCGGGTCATGGACACGCCCATTTCCGAACTTGGCGGCGCCGGTGTCGCTGTCGGTGCCGCCCTTGGCGGCATGCGCCCCATTTATGAGTTCCAATTCTCCGACTTCGCCATGCTCGCCATGGAGCAAATCGCCAATCAGGCGGCCAAGATGCGGTTCATGCTCGGCGGCGCCGTCTCGGTGCCGGTGGTCATGCGCTTCCCCGCCGGTTCGGGCACCGGCGCCGCCGCCCAGCACAGCCAGAGCATCGAAGCCTGGTTCGCCCACATCCCCGGTTTGAAGGTCATTCAGCCCGCCACCCCCCATGACGTCAAAGGCATGCTGCTCGCCGCCGTGGCGGATCCCGATCCGGTGATGATTTTCGAGCATAAGCTGCTCTACAAGATGAAAGGCCCGGTCCCGGCCGGACATTACACGGTGCCCATCGGCGAGGCCGAGATACGGTGCGCTGGCCGCGATGTCACCATAGTCGCGACCTCGATCATGGTTCACCGGTCCTTGGCGGCCGCCGCTGAGCTGGAGCGGGAAAATATCAGCGCCGAAGTCATTGACCTGCGTACGATCCGCCCCATCGACCGCCAAACGGTCATTGAGTCCGTGAAGAAGACATCCCGCCTTATCTGCGTTTATGAAGGCGTCAAAACCATGGGCATCGGCGCCGAAATCAGCGCCATGGTCGTTGAAAGCGAAGCCTTCGACTTTCTTGATGCGCCCATCTTGCGCCTCGGCGGCGCCGAAACGCCCATCCCCTACAACCCCGACCTGGAACGCGCGGCGGTGCCCCAAACCCCCGCGATCGTCGAGGCCGCCCGCCGCCTCGTCACCGCGAAGGCGTAACCATGCCGGTCGAAGTCATCATGCCCAAGGTCGATATGGACATGACCGCCGGTCAGGTCACGAAATGGCATGCCGGGGAGGGGGATCGGGTCGTCAAAGGCAGGTGCCTTTTCGAGATCGAAACCGATAAGGCGGCCATGGAAGTGGAGGCACCGGCCAACGGCATTTTGCGCGATGTCACCGGCGGGCAAGGTGTCGATATCCCCGTCGGCCAGGTCATCGCCTGGATTTTTGGCGACGGCGAAACCTACACCCGGCAAGCCGGCGGCCAGGCCGCCCCAAGTGCCGCGGCACCGCCGCCCGTCAGCCTGCCGGTCATCGCCACCCGCGCCCCGGCCGCCGACGGCGCGCTCAGAGCCTCCCCCCTGGCCCGCCGTTTGGCCAAGGCCGCTGGCCTCGATCTTACCGCCATAGCCGGGTCAGGCCCGAGAGGCCGCATACAGAAGGCCGATGTCCTAAGCCATCAGGCAGGCCAGTCGCCGGCATCGCCCGCCAAAACGGCATCCGATGACGAGGCCATCCTCAACCTCTTTCACCCTGATGATTATGACGTCGTGCCCCATGACAGCCTGCGCAAAACCATCGCCCGCCGGGTCGTCGAGTCCAAGAAATTTGTCCCCCACTTTTACCTTGGCGTCGATTGTGAGATTGACCGGCTCCTCACCTTGCGCCAGGAGATCAACCAAAACCCCCATGTGCTCGAGGCTCCGGACCAGGCCGCCAAGGTCTCAATCAATGACATGGTCATCAAGGCCATGGCAAAAGCCCTGCGCGACGTGCCGGATGCCAACGTAACTTGGACCGAATCCAACATGATCAGGCACCATAAGGTGGATGTCGGTTTCGCCGTTGCCATACCGGGCGGCTTAATCGCGCCAATAGTCCGAAACGCCGATCAAAAGCCTCTGACCGCCATCGCCAGGGAGACCAAGGACCTTGCCGCGCGCGCGCGTTCGCGCACGCTCGATGTTGCGGAATATCGCGGCGGCACCACGTCGGTCTCCAATCTAGGCATGTTCGGCACCCGCGAATTCAGCGCCATCATCAACCCGCCCCATGCCACTATCCTGGCGGTCGGAGCCGGCGAGCGCCGCCCGGTAGTCTTGGCCGACGGCCACACCGTCGCCGCCGCGACCGTCATGACCTTGACCTTGTCCAGTGATCACCGGGCCGTCGATGGCGCCCTGGCCGCCGCGCTTTTGGCGGCGGTGAAATCATCCCTGGAAGACCCGATCCGCCTTTTGGTCTGAGCCGTCTACAAACATACGCGACACAAAAAGGCGGCCCCCAACGGAGGCCGCCCAATTTTGTGGTTCTATACCTTGTTAACGGAAAGCCCACATTTCCTGATCAGCTAAATCAGACTAGCAGAGTAACTCTACTCACATCATCTCTCAAGTGTTTAAATTAGCAACATGATTTTCTTGAGAGGTAGGGGCTATGGAATGGCGATTGGGATTGGACGTCGGCACAAACTCGCTTGGCTGGGCGGCAATTTCCCTAAGCGAAAGTGCGGAGCCGGCTGATTTGATCGATACCGGCGTGCGGGTTTTTTCAGACGGGCGCGATCCGAAAGACAAGCAGTCCCTGGCCGCGGATCGCCGCGAGCCACGCGGCGCAAGGCGCAATCGCGACCGATATTTGCAGCGAAAAACCGAATTCATGCTGCGACTGATCGCCCATGGTTTGATGCCACCGGACGAGAAGGCCAGAAAACAACTAGAAAAAGACGACCCCTGGACTTTGCGCGTGCGCGGTTTGGACAAAAGGCTCAGCCCGCATGAGTTGGGCCGTGCGCTCTTTCACTTGCAACAACACCGTGGCTTCAAATCCAATCGCAAGACCGACAAAGGCGACGACAAAGGCAAGATCAAAATTGCCGCCGCACGGGTTGACGAGCGCATGAAAGCCGAGGACGCGCGAACCTTGGGCGAGCTGCTGGCTCGTCCGCGCATCGATGACCCCAACGCCGCGGCCACAACCAATGTTCGCGCGCGCCTGCGCGGAACCGGCGCCAAGGCATTTTATGATTTCTACCCCACCCGCGCCATGATCGCCGACGAGTTCGATACGCTTTGGGAGAAACGAGGGTCTTTTCATGGCGACGTCTTGATGCAGACCGCGCGGAGCAGTCTGCGGTCGACCTTGCTTTACCAGCGGCCTCTGAAAGAGCAGGCGATTGGCAAATGCACACTTGCGCCAAAGGAGGACCGTGCGCCCAAAGCCTTACCCTCTGCTCAGCGGCGCCGAATTTACGAGGAGGTCAACAACCTGCGGCTGCGCCTGCCGGGCCAGGCGGCGCGCGATCTCACCTTGGAAGAACGCGACAAAATCGCCAACAAATTGCTGTCCGTGGGCAAATCCGCATTCGAATCCCTGCGAAATCTAATCGACCAACAGGACGCTCGGTTCAACACCGAAAGTGCCAAACGAAAACACCTGGATGGCGATAAAACAGCGGCAGTTATGGCCAACGAGAAGTGCTGGGGCAAGTCTTGGCGCGATATTCCAGCACACGAACAGGAACGAATCGTCGAACGCCTGCTCCATGAGGAAGACGACGTAGAGCTCATAGGGTGGCTAAGAACCGAGTTCGGCCTGGCAAAGAAACGCGCCGAAGCTGTCTCCAATGCCCTATTGCCCCTGGGTCATGGCCGGCTAGGCAAAACTGCGACGCGAGAAATTCTGGCAGAGTTAGAGCGTAACGTCGTCACTTACGATCAGGCGGTAGCTGCGGCGGGTTACCCCTCCCATTCCGACCTCGATTTCGACGGCGAGGTTTTCACAACCTTGCCTTACTACGGTGTAGTGTTGGAGCGCCACATCGCATTTGGCACTGGGAAACCGCACCACAAACAAGAAAGACGCCTCGGTAAGGTTGCCAACCCGAGCGTGCATGTGGCGCTGAACCAAATACGTAAAGTCGTCAACACGCTGATCAAACGCCACGGCCCGCCAAAACAGATCGTCGTCGAATTGGCGCGCGATCTGCCCTTGTCGGCCAAGGGCAAGAGCGAACTTGAAAAGCAACAATCCGAAAATCAGAACGCAAATAGTAAACGCTCCGAAAATCTTTCCGCTCACGGACAGCGCAACAGTTATGACAACCGCCTGCGCTTGAGGTTATGGGAAGAGTTGAACCTCAACGATCCGTTGAACCGGTGCTGCCCGTATACGGGCGAGCAAATTGGTATTGAACGTCTCTTCAGCGACGAGGTGGAAATCGACCACATTCTCCCCCGCTCCAAGACACTCGACGATTCCTTCGCCAACAAGACGCTCTGTATGCGCCAAGCCAATCGTTTCAAGGAGAACCGCACGCCATTCCGGGCGTTCAGTGAATCTCCGGCCGGTTATGACTGGCAGAAGATCGCGGAAAGGGCCGGCAATCTGCCAAACAACAAGAGTTGGCGCTTCGGCCCCGACGCCATGGAGCGTTACGAAGACAAAGAACGGGATTTTCTCGACCGACAGCTCGGC
>QIGO01000232.1 GCA_003230015.1 Alphaproteobacteria bacterium
TGAGAGTCAATGTGGCGCGCGGGACGCGGGAGCAAGCCGCAGAGTTGCTGGCCGCCGATGGCATATTGTCGACACCGACGCCATACTCGCCCATTGGGTTACGGCTGGCGTCGCGGGTGCCGCTGGCGGGGAGCCGCGCTTTTCGCGAGGGATGGATCGAGCCGCAAGACGAGGGCAGTCAGATGTTGGCGCTGGCGGTGCGGGGCGCACCGGGACAATTGGTGGTGGATTTGTGTGCCGGCGGCGGCGGCAAGACCCTGGCGCTGGCGGCCGCCATGGCGGGGCAGGGGCGGTTGGTGGCCTGCGACCGCTCGATACGCCGGCTGAACCGGATGAAACCACGGCTGCGTCGGGCCGGGGTTGAGAAATTGGTGGAGATTCGGGCGCTAAAGGGCGAAGGGGATTGGTGGGGAGAGGTGCAAGGGCGGGCCGATCGGGTGTTGGTGGATGTGCCATGCTCGGGTACGGGGAGTTGGCGGCGGCGGCCGTTTGCGCGTTGGCAGCTCAGTGCCGGTACATTACAACGTGACGTGGCACGGCAGCGTGCTCTATTGGCTCGGGCGGCGGGGCTGGTGAAAGTCGGCGGCCGGATTATTTATGCCACCTGTTCGGTGTTGCCGGAGGAGAATGAGTGCCAGGTGGACTCTTTCCTCAGCAGCGAGGGCGGTGGGGGATTTCGGCGCCTCGATACAGCCAAACTGTTGGACGACGATAGATTGGGCAGACCCGACCTTAGACTGACGCCGGCGCGGCATGGCACTGACGGGGTCTATGGGGCGGTGCTGGAAAGAGTCGAATGACCCGGATCCGCGAGGCCGAACGCGATGACGCAGCGGCGATCGCCAATGTTCATGTGCAGACCTGGCGGTCAACCTATGCCGGGGTGCTTCCCGACGATTATTTGGTCGGCCTCTCGGTGGCTCGACATGCCGGGCTGTGGGACCGCTGGCTGAGCGATGCACAACCGGGGCATCGGGTTTATGCGGCGGTCGCCGATGGCGCGGGCATTGTGGGTTTTGCCAGTTTCGGGCGTCTGCGCGAGCACACCCGTCTGCCTAACAAAGTTCAGACGGGGGAGATTTATACTCTCTATGTGTTGCCGGATTTTCAGGGCCAAGGGCTGGGCAAGGCGCTGTTGACCCAGGCGTTCGCGGGGCTGGCGGATGCGGCCTACGAAAGCGCGGTCATATGGGTCCTGGAAGCCAATCCGTCGCGTTTTTTCTATGAAGCGATGGGCGGGCGCAAGGTGAGCGGGCGGCAGGAGAAATTCGCCGGCACGATGGTCTCGGAGCTGGCCTATTGCTGGGAGAATTTGGCGTCAGCCAGGATCGACCTTAATCAGAAAAAGGACAGGCTTTGACGAAAGCGGAAGCGGATAGCATCCTGATCGTCGATTTCGGCTCTCAGGTCACCCAGCTGATCGCGCGGCGGGTACGGGAAGCCGGGGTTTATTGCGAGATTCATCCCTGTCATAAAGTCGATGCGGCGCTGCTGGCGGGCTTCGCACCCAAAGGCATCATCCTGTCGGGTGGGCCGGCCAGCGTCACATTGGATGCGGCGCCGCAGGCGGATCCGGCTATTTTTGTGCAAGGTCTGCCGGTGCTGGGTATTTGTTACGGGCAGCAGTTGATGTGCCAACAGCTTGGCGGCCGGGTCGAGCCGTCGGCGCAACAGGAATTCGGGCGGGCCTTTATTCATCTGAGCGAGCATTGCGCCCTGTTCGGCGGCCCTTGGCAGGCAGGCGGGCGCGAACAGGTGTGGATGTCCCATGGCGACCGGGTGGCGGTGCTGCCGCCGGGATTTCGCGTGGTCGGGCATAGCGAGGGAGCGCCGTTCGCCGCGATCGCCGATGACGAACGGCGGTTTTACGGAGTGCAGTTCCATCCCGAAGTCGTTCACACGCCCCATGGCGGCGATCTGTTGCGGCGCTTTGCGCTGGAGGTTGCCGGTTGCCGCGGCGGCTGGACCATGGCGGCGTTTCGCGAGGCCGAAATCGCGCGCATCCGCGCCCAAGTCGGGGATGGCCGGGTGATCTGCGGCCTATCGGGCGGGGTGGATAGTTCAGTGGCGGCAGTGCTTATCCATGAAGCGATCGGCGCGCAACTGACCTGCATATTCGTCGATCACGGGCTGCTGCGCGCCGGCGAGGCCGAGGCGGTGGAGGCGCTCTTTCACGGGCGCTTCAACATGCCCCTGGTGACCCGGGATGCGCGCGGGCTGTTCCTGGAGCGTTTGGAAGGGGTGGCGGACCCGGAGGAGAAGCGCAAGATCATCGGCGCCAGCTTCATCGACGTGTTTCAAGAGGAAGCCGAGAAGCTTGGCGGGGTGGGTTTCCTGGCTCAGGGAACACTCTATCCCGATGTTGTCGAATCGGTCAGTTCATTCGGCGGGCCAAGTGCGACGATCAAGTCCCATCATAATGTTGGCGGACTGCCGGAGCGGATGAAACTGGCGCTGGTGGAACCGTTGCGCGAGCTGTTCAAGGATGAAGTGCGGGCCTTGGGGCGTGAGCTTGGCTTGCCAGATGAGATGGTCGGCCGGCACCCCTTTCCAGGGCCCGGCTTGGCGATTCGGCTGCCGGGTCCGATCTCGGCTGAGAAGCTAGAGATCTTGCGCCAGGCAGACGCCATCTATCTTGAGCAGATCCGCAAGGCCGGGCTCTATGATGCGATCTGGCAGGCCTTTGCGGTGCTCTTGCCGGTGCGCACGGTGGGTGTGATGGGCGATGCGCGGACCTACGACTATGTGTGTGCGCTGCGGGCGGTGACCTCGACGGACGGGATGACGGCCGAGAGCTATCCCTTCGACCATGCCTTCCTCGACGCCACCGCAACGCGAATCATCAACGAAGTCCGGGGTATTAACCGGGTTGTCTACGACGTCACCTCAAAACCACCCGGGACCATCGAGTGGGAATAGGATACTCACGGTTAGGAGAATTGAACCTTGACCGGTGGCGACCGACGCAGGATGTATTCGGCGGCGAGCAGGTTCGGTATCCAGCACAGCCAGGCGACAATGGGATAGGCGATCTCGATAGGGATACCCAAAACCAGTTGCAGGGGCAGCCATATACGCAGGGTAACCGCGGCGAAGGTCACGGCCGCGGAACGGATCATCCACGCGCGGTGCTGTTCAAATCTGCCGGCACGGGCGTGGAGGATGGCTTGCGCGGTGACCCAAAGCCAGACCATTGCAAGCAGAATGAAGCCGGTTTTGGCGATCGGACCGCCGCTTGCGTTGGTGCCGATCAAGAGCCCGCTGATGCCGCCGAAAAGCACCATCAGGCCGTAGGTCCGTCCCAACAGGCGATGGCGGCCGGGGCGGCGGTGGCGAAAGCGTTTTGACAATTGGAAAGGAATTATGGCCAGCGCAACCGGCGCGGCCAGCACATGGAGGTAGAACATGAGCCGGGCGGGTTGCAGCTGGTGGATCATGTTGGGAAATGCTCCTTCCATGCCCAGGGCGACGAAACGCCAGGAGGCGAGGGCGACGGCAATCGACGTAAACCAGAAGAGGGACCGCCCGATCCTTGTCCCCAAAACCATCATTGATTTCCAACTTGACAGTGTCTAGTTGTAGACTAACCCTGGTTACTTGACAGTGTCAAGTTGGAATTTTGGAGTTGCGGCCTTGGCGGCGGAAATCGAAAAAAAACGGCATCATCACGGAGACCTGAGGGAGGCACTCATCGAGGCGGGTGTCGGTCTATTGCGTGAGGGCGGCCGCAGCGCCTTGACGTTGCGCCGTTGTGCGGCGCGCGCCGCGGTGTCGCACAGTGCGCCCGCCCACTATTTCAAAGGACTGGACGGTTTGCTTACCGCCATCGCGGCGCGTGGCTACAGGACCTTCGCCGCGACGATGATCGCGGAGCGCGCGCTTGCGGGGGCCGATCCGAAGGCGCGTCTGATGGCGATTTGCGACGGGTATCTGATGTTCGCGCGCGAGCATGCCGCGTTGTTTGGTTTGATGTTTTCCGCCGACGATATCGGCTTCGAGGATCCGGAGCTGCTCAGGGAGTCGGCTGCCGCCTATCAAGTGCTTAGCGAATGTTGCGCCCCGTTTCGACATGGTTCGGCCGGCAGCAAAGGCACGGAGGTCATGATCTGGTCCCTGGTGCACGGCTTTGCGATGCTGTCGCACAAGGCCCGGGCCGGGGACGGACATCCGGTGAAAGACATCCGGTTCGCGGATCTTATGCCCGGCCTTACGTTGCGTTCCGCCGCCCCGGGGAAGACAAATACCAAGTGAGCGCCGACCCAGGAGACGAGCGACCCGTTGCCTGGTCAGTGGGCCATGAAAACCGGTATCTCGGCATTGGCCAGGATGTAGCTGGTGGCACCGCCGAAAATAAGCTGACGCAGGCGGCTGTGGGTGTAGGCGCCTTTGATCAGCAAATCAGCACCCAGGGTTTCCGCTTCGGCGAGGATGGCGGCGCCGACGGCGCGATCGCCGCTCTTGGTTTCGGTGGCAGAGGCTTCGATACCGTGGCGCTGCAAATACTCAACAAGATCGCGGCTCTTGGGGCCGGGGACCATGCCTTCCTCGATAACCAGGACATGGACTTGCTCGGCCTGCTTCAGGAGTGGTAACGCGAAAGTCACTGTACGCGCGGTCTCGTTGCTGCCGTTCCAGGCGATAACGATATTCTTGCCAAGGTTCGTGGGCTTTGTCGGCGGTGCGATGAGCACGGGGTGACCGCTTTCGAACAAGGCTGCCTCCAAGGTGCTGAGCGAGGGGGCCGGGCGGCCACGTATGGGGCGGCCGACAATCGTGAGGTCGAACATGCGGCCACGGCTGCCGATGACGCCGGTGCCCGGCGAGACTTCCTCGAGCCAGCCGACGGTGGGGTGGTCGGTGGGCGCCAAAGCCTCGCTGCGGGGTAGGTGCTTGGTGCCCCGAAAAGCCTCGAAAGTATCCCAGGCGCGGCGGCTGCGCTCACTCTCCTCTTGCTCGAAGGCCTCCTCCATATGGGGCGTGGCGGCAAATCCACCTTCCATCCCGGTGGCCATGATGCCGGTCAGCATGGGGCGGACATGGAGGATTTCGATATAGCTGGAGAAGCGCTGAGCCACCATATAAGCGGCCTCCAGTACCGAAGGCAGGGCCTCACTGTCCTCAAGGGGGATGAGAATACTTCGCATTATGAACCTCCGTGCCGCCGGTCTCGCTTGCCACAATTGAATCGCTCTGGGGTGTTGCTGTCGGTTCGCCCAGGTTGTGGTCCTGATCCGATCATGTTACTGATTCGGCCAAGCCGTCTGCTCGCTGCTCTGCGCGCAGGCAAGCAAATTATATAATAGAGCAACAGGAGGTTTTAGATTATGAAAAAGGTGATTGGCGTCCTTGCCGCTGCCGCTTCGGTAACCGTGCTTTCGGTTGGGGCAACGGCCGGGACACTTGATGACATTCGCGCCAAAGGCTTTCTGCAGTGCGGTGTATCCACGGGTGTCCCTGGTTTCGGATTTACCGATGATGCCGGCAATTGGCAAGGCTTCGATCCGGCGGTTTGCCAAGCCGTCGCAGCCGCCGTCTTCGGCGACAGCTCGAAAGTGAAATACACACCGACGACCGGCAAGACCCGGTTCGAGGCGCTGAAGTCTGGCGAAATCGACATGCTGGCGCGGAACACGACCTGGACATTCTCGCGCGACGTGGATCTCGGCCTCACTTTTGTGGGCGTGAACTATTATGACGGGCAGGGATTCATCGGGCGTAAGAGTCTGGGTATTTCCAGTGCCAAGGAACTCGATGGCGCTTCGATCTGTATCCAGACCGGGACGACAACCGAGCTCAACTTGGCGGACTATTTCCGAATCAATGGCATCTCCTATGAGCCAGTGCCGATCGAGACCAACGAAGAAGCGCGGACCAACTATGTAGCCGATCGTTGCGACGTCTACACGACGGATGCCTCCGGTCTGGCGGCGACACGTTCGACGTTCGAGGATCCGGACGCGCATGTGATTTTTCCCGAGATCATCTCCAAAGAGCCGCTGGGGCCGTTGGTGCGCCAGGGCGACGACCAGTGGGCCGATGTGGTGCGCTGGACTCTCAATGTGATGATCAACGCCGAAGAGTATGGCGTCAGTTCGGCGAATGTGGACGAACTGCGGGGCGGTTCCGACAACCCGGAGATCAACCGGATGCTGGGCTCGGAAGGTAACCTGAACGAGATGATCGGCCTGGACAAAGATTGGGCCTACAACATCATCAAGCAGGTCGGTAACTATGGCGAAGTGTTCGAACGCTTCCTGGGCGTGAATACGCCGATCGGCCTCGAGCGCGGCTTGAACGCGCTCTATACGGACGGTGGTTTACTCTACGCACCGCCGATGCGCTGATATTTGCGAAAATTGTGGGGGGGATCGCCGGCTAGGGCAATCCTCCCCACTGCGTTTTTCGATTCAGCCGTTCAGGAGGATCCACAATGTCGCTTGCCGAGGCGCATGCCGGTAGTGGATTCACTATCAGCAAGTTGTGGACGGAGAAACGTTACCGGAGTGTGCTGTTTCAGCTTATCGCTCTGGCGTTACTTGTCGCGCTGGTGTTTTTTATCGTCAACAACACGATCGCTAACTTGCAAGCGCTTGGTGTTTCCTATGGCTTCGGTTTTCTCTCCCAACCGGCGAATTACGACATCAATCAACGTCTGATTGAGTATGATTCGACGATGACCCACGGCCGTGCGGCCATTGTCGGGCTGCTGAATACTTTGCTGGTCGCGGTCTCTGGGATCATATTGGCAACCCTGCTCGGCTTTACGTTCGGCGTATTGCGGCTGTCGAACAATTGGGTCGTGTCGCGCCTTGTCTATGTCTTTGTCGAGGTGACACGGAATGTACCCGTATTGCTGCAGATCTTGCTGTGGCATGGTACAATCCTGAACCTACCGACGGTAAAGAACGCGTTTTCATTCTTCTCGCAGACATTCTTCCTGTCCAACCGAGGGCTGACCGTGCCGGGACCGGTGCCCGAACCGGGTTTTCAGGTTGTGCCGATCGTGTTCCTAGCCGCTGTTATCGGCGCCATCGTATTCACGCGCTGGGCGAAGCGAGTGCAGGATGAGACAGGTCGGGTATATCCCGTTTTCTTGATCAATATCGTGGGCATCATCGGCTTGACCGTGCTTGCTTTCCTGGTCACGGGGAAGCCGTTGAGCTGGGAAATCGCCGAGATGGGCCGCTTCAATCTGAGCGGCGGGGTGACTTTGCGGCCAGAGTTTATCGCCTTGTGGCTGGCGTTGTCTTTCTATACCGCGGCCTTCATTGCCGAAGTCGTGCGTGCCGGTATTCAGTCGGTGAGCCGAGGGCAAACGGAGGCGGCCTATTCGCTGGGCCTGCGTCCGGGACGGACCACGCGAATGGTGATCATCCCGCAAGCGATGCGGGTGATCGTGCCGCCACTGACCAGTCAGTATCTCAACCTGACCAAGAATTCCTCGTTGGCGATCGCGATCGGCTATATGGATATCACGGCCACGCTCGGCGGTATCACACTCAATCAAACCGGTCAGGCGATGGAGGCCGTGATGCTGCTGATGGCGGTATATCTTAGCTTTAGCCTCTTCACCTCGCTTTTCATGAATTGGTACAACCACCGTACCAAGCTGGTGGAAAGGTAGGAGGCGGCCATGGCGGATGCGACTTACCAACCCGGCCAGCACCCCGACCTACCGCCGCCGCCGAGTACGACGGGCGTCGTCGGTTGGGTGCGCAACAATTTGCTTTCATCGCCGCTAAATATATTTCTGACCGTGGTCAGCGGCCTGCTGGTCTATTTTGTCGCGACAAGTGTCTATGAGTGGGGCTTTGCCAATGCCGACTTTAGTGGTGCGAGTCGGCAAGATTGTACGTCCGGCGGGGCTTGTTGGGCGCTCATCAATGTGCGGTTCGGCCAGTTCATCTATGGCTTCTACCCCGAGGCGCAACGATGGCGGGTGAACCTGGCCTTTGTCGGCCTTGTGGTGGCGTTGTGGCCATTGTTGTTCGACAACGTACCAGCCCGCAAACAACTGCTTTGGTATGCCGGGGCGTATCCGATTATCGCGTTTGTCCTGCTCCTGGGCGGATTTGGGCTGGAGAGTGTTGAGACCGCCAAGTTCGGCGGCTTCCTGCTGACGATGGTCATCGGTGTCACGGGTATTGCGGTATCGCTGCCACTGGGGATCGTGCTGGCGCTGGGCCGGCGCTCGGACATGTTGTTCATCCGTACGATCTGCATCGGCTTTATCGAATTCATCCGCGGTGTGCCGTTGATTACGCTGCTGTTCGTGGCGTCGACATTGCTGAGCTTCTTTCTGCCACCGGGCACCACTTTCAATCTGCTGCTGCGGGTCTTGATTATGGTGACATTGTTTTCTTCGGCCTATCTCGCCGAAGTGGTGAGAGGCGGGCTGCAAGCGATTCCCGTGGGGCAGCGAGAGGCGGCGGAGTCGCTTGGGCTGGGTTATTGGCGAACGATGTATCTGATCATCCTGCCGCAGGCCCTGAAGATCTCCATCCCCGGCATTGTCAACTCGTTCATCGGTTTGTTTAAAGACACAACGCTGGTGGCGATCATCGGATTGCTCGACCCCTTGGGCATCGGACGGGCGGCGCTGGCCGACACCAAATGGCAGGGCCTGTCCAGCGAAGTCTATGTGTTTGTGGCGGTTTTATTTTTCATCTTCTCTTTCGGCATGTCCCGCTACTCCCTCTATTTGGAGAAGAAGCTTGAAGTGGGACATGCGAGCTAGGAGCCAGCACCATGAGTGAGGCACACGTAACTGAGACCCCTGACGGCGCGCCATCGAACGATGTGCTGATTCAGATCATTGGCATGCATAAATGGTATGGTTCGTTTCATGTCCTAAAGGACATTAACCTGACCGTGCGTCGTGGCGAGAGGATCGTCGTTTGCGGCCCGTCGGGGTCGGGTAAATCGACAATGATCCGCTGTATCAACAGGCTGGAAGAACACCAGCGCGGTAAGGTCATCGTTGAGGGTATCGAGCTCTCCAACGATCTGAAAAAGATCGACGAGGTACGGCGCGAAGTCGGCATGGTGTTCCAGCAATTCAACCTGTTTCCGCATTTGACGGTGTTGGAGAATTGTACATTGGGGCCAATCTGGGTTCGCAAGTTGCCCAAAGTCGAGGCCGAAGAGATCGCCATGCGGTATCTCGAGCGGGTGAAAATCCCGGAACAGGCGGCGAAGTATCCCGGCCAACTCTCAGGCGGTCAGCAGCAGCGGGTGGCGATTGCGCGCTCGCTGTGCATGAGCCCGAACGTGATGCTGTTCGATGAGCCGACCTCGGCCCTTGATCCGGAGATGATCAAGGAAGTGCTTGACGTCATGATCGGGCTGGCAGAGGACGGCATGACCATGCTCGTGGTTTCCCATGAGATGGGTTTTGCCCGCAGGGTAGCCGACCGGGTGATCTTCATGGATGAGGGCGAGATCATCGAGCAGAATGAGCCACATGCGTTCTTTGAGAATCCGCAATCGGACAGGACCAAGCTGTTCTTGAGTCAGATCCTAAATCACTAGATTGGATCTGCGACGCAGACCCAATCTAGTTTCTTTGTCGCCTAGCGCAGTGGACCGTTGATTTACATTTGTGCGCGGGCGCCAAGTGTAAATCTGGACACAGAAGTTGGCGGTTCGTACTGGCGCTAGCTGCCGGTCTTAACCGCGTCCCAATATTTCTTGTTAAGCCGCCCCATGAAACCGTCGTGGACGGAACCCAGGCATTGGCGCAGGCTCGTGTAGCCGACCCGTGTCGTCGTTTGACATTGGGCGTGGGCCTGGCTGACGAGCGCCAAGCCCTGACTGTTCTCAATGGTGCCAAGACTGGCAATTGTCCGGTCCCATACCGCCGCGCGCTCAGCCTCCGTGGCACGGCCGCGCGCCGGCAGCGCGTTGATGAGAAGTGTGGTCAGTTGGGCCGCCAGCACCGGTGCTCCGGCCTGATCGACGATTTGGGTCGCCGCCGTGCGCAATGGTCCCGTGGCAAGGGCAATATCGGCCTGGGTCAGCGGATTTGGATCACCAGGGCGCGGCTCGGGCACCAGTGAGAGGCCGTCTTCGATGGTTATGGATACCGATGCCAGCGCATATTGCTGCAAGACGGCCTCGGGCAGACTTACCCAAACGGCAAGATGGCCGCGGGCCGACGAAAAGCGCAGCGCGTCGGCGACGTCCAATGAAATTTTGGCGCCATCGGGGCGGTAGCCGGTGATCTTTATGACCTGAGGGTTATAGGCCAGGTAGGGCGTGCCCGTGGACGGCGAGGCGCGGCGCTCAGTCAGGCAGATTGACGTGAGCTGGGCGGTGCATTCGCCGTCGGCGCAATAAAGCGTTGTCGGCTGCGCCGAGGCAACGACTCCCAATATTTGCGGTGCGGCGTTCGCTGCGGCCAACGATGCCATGGCCATTGGCAGCGCAATAGCTAGGGAAGCGAGAAGCTGGCGCGTCATTTGCGGCCCTCCGAGGCAATGATTTGGGAACGCGATCAGTGTTGCCCGATGTCGCGGGATCGTCAATCCCCGGCGCGCGCCGCTGGCTCGCAACGTCTTGGGTCACTCAAGCTTGCAGACCGATAGAGCGCCAAAGAGTCATATTACCCCTTAAGAACTACCTCGAACTCTCAACGGATACCAGAAAAGTGGTATATGTGCATACCGATTCGGGGGAAGCCGTTAACAGTCGGTTATCGATTGGCAACCCATGATTCGGCGACATAGACGAATGCGGGTGATGCCATGTTTCGAGTTGGCTTGGTCGTTTTGGCGGTTGTGGCTCTGGCGGCATGCAGTACGGCGAACAACCGGGGCCTGCAAGCCGTGCCGCTTAGCGCCAAGGCGGCGCGATCGGTGGTTAACCTGGAACATTGCCGGCCGGCCGAAGATGCCGAAACGATGCTGCGCGCGTATGGCTTCGAGAAGCAGTCGACATTTGTTCGTTTCGAGACCTGGACCAATCGGACGGGCTACCGCCTGGTCATGGGCCGGCTGGATGGGTATTTATGTGTGCTTGGCCCGGAGTTGTCCGGCGAAATTGCCTGAAGGGCGGTTTCACAAGCTCTTCATGGAAACGCTTGACGTATAGGTAGGTTTGGGCGGCCGCGCCTATTCAGTAATCCGGAAATTGTGAATATGGGCATCGGAGATCGATAGTCCCAAGCCTGGCGTGTTATCGTCCAAGTCCAAGCACCCTTGATTTGCCGCCGGATCGCCCTCGAAGATGTAGTAGAAAAGCTCGTTGCCAACTTCGACATCGTGGACCGGGAAATACTCCGAAATCGGGCAGTTCAAACTTGACATGGTCAGGTGGTAATTGTGCATCTGCCCGGCATGGGGGACGACCGGTACCTGATAGGCTTCGGCCAGGGCGTTGATTTTCTGCGCCGCGGTTATACCGCCGACACGGTTGGTGTCGTACTGGATGACACTGACCGCCTTGAGTTCGAGCAATTGGCGAAAACCAAATAGTGAGAATTCGTGCTCGCCACCAGAGATCGGGATTGGGCCGGCGTTGAGCTCGGCATAACCGTGGATGTCGTCGGCAATCACCGGCTCCTCCAACCAGCGAGGTTCGAACGGCACGAGCTTGGGGATCATCCGTTTTGCATAGTCGAGCGTCCAGCCCATGTAACAATCGAACATTAGGTCGCGGTCATATCCAATCACCTCGCGCACGGCTTCGACGCCCTTGATGTTCCGGCGGACGCCCTCGGGGCCATCCTTTGGCCCGAATCCAAAACGCATCTTCATGGCGTTGTGGCCGGCGTCGATAGCGGCCTGCGCCTCAGCCTGCATGCGGTCGAAATCGTCTGTATAGAGCTTGGAGTAATAGACCGGGATTTTTTCCTTAGTGCGTCCGCCCAGCAGCTTGAATACCGGTTTGCCGACCAGCTTGCCCATGAGATCCCAAATGGCGATGTCGATCGCGGATATGGCCGTGATGCCGACACCCTTGCGGCCCCATGCCAAGGTCCGCCGGTACATCTTCTCCCACAGATAAGCATAATCAAAGGGGTCCTCACCAATCACCAGCGGTGCGAAATATTGGTCGATCGCCTGCTTCACCAGCATCGGTGCCAGGGCGGCGTTACCGATCCCAATAGTGCCATCTTCGGTCTCAACTTCGCAGGTTAGCCATTGATGGAAACGAAACGAGTCCATCGCGTCGCCGCGCTCATACAAGATATCCGACGCGTTGGTGCAAAAATGCGCCTGGGGCGGCACTGTCGGTCCCGTCCAATTCCACACCCGGGCGCGAACGGATTTGATTCTACTCATCTCATTCTCCTGTCGACGTCACCGGCAATATTCTCATAAGAACCGCGCCCAAACCATGGCATCGAACAGGGTCAGCGAAGAGAGACCAAGAGGGGGCCAAATATGTGCAATCTTGGCCATGATGAGCTATGAAACTTGTCATTATTCCTTGATATGAGAGGATATGCCCTGAAATTGCGACCCCATAGATTTTCCGTCGCGCCGATGATGAATTGGACGGATCGGCATTGCCGCTATTTCCTGCGGCTAATCAGCCGGCAGGCGGTGCTCTATACGGAAATGATCACGGCCGATGCGGTGCGTCTTGGCGACCGGGGCCGGCTGCTGGCCTTTGATGGCGCGGAACATCCGGTGGTGCTGCAGCTTGGCGGGGCCGATCCGGTGGGGCTGGCGGAGGCGGCAAAGATCGGGGCGGATCTTGGTTTTGACGAGATCAACCTGAATGTCGGCTGTCCTTCCGACCGGGTGCAGGCGGGGCGGTTTGGGGCCTGCCTGATGGCGGAGCCGGCGCTGGTGGCGCGGTGCATCGATGCCATGCAAAGGGCCGTGGACGTGCCGGTGAGCGTCAAACACCGCCTTGGCATCGATGAGCAGGAAGATTGGCCGGCTTTGTGTGACTTTGTGGATCATGTTGCGGCTACCGGGTGCCGGCGGTTTATTGTTCACGCGCGCAAAGCCTGGCTGAAGGGCCTAAGTCCCAAGGAGAACCGGGATGTGCCGCCGTTGCGCTACGAATTAGTGTATGCGCTCAAGGAGCGCTGGCCGAGATTGGAGGTCACAATCAATGGTGGCATAACCTCTTTGGATCAGGCCGTTGAGCATTTGCGCCATGTGGATGGCGCCATGCTGGGCCGGGCGGTTTATGAGAATCCCTACTTGTTGGCCGATGTGGACAGGCGTTTGTTCGGCGACGGCGTTGCGGTGCCGAGCCGCCATGAAGTGGCCGAGGCGCTGCTGCCCTATATCGAGTCCGAGCGTGGCAGAGGCACGCCCTTGCAGGCAATGACGCGCCATATGCTTGGCCTGTTTAGCGGTCAGCGCGGGGCGCGCGCCTACCGCCGCTGTTTGTCGGAGAATGCCTGGCGGGAGGGAGCGGGGCCGGAAATTTTGCAGGCGGCCCTGGCCTGCGTGCCACGGGAGACACCGCGTCAGGCGGCCTAGCAGGCTTCTTCAGCAGCCTGCTAGCCGCCAATGTTTTGCAATGCGCCGCGCAAATGGCCGTCGGATTGATCGAGCAGGGCGCGGGCGGTATCAGGCGACAGCCCAAGGGCCAGCAGGGCGGCAAGTTTGACGTTGCCGGCGGCGGCGTCGAGGGCGGTGGCGGCGGCTTTGTTTTCGACTTTGGCAATCTCGCACACCATGCGAACGGCGCGGGCGTGGAGTTTCTTGTTGGTGGGTGCGACATCGACCATGAGGCCGTCATGAACCTTGCCCAGCCGGACCATGACGAGGGTGGAGAGCATGTTGAGAACGGCTTTTTGGGCGGTGCCGGCTTTCAGGCGCGTGGAGCCGCTGATGGTTTCCGGCCCGGTGTCGACCAACAAGGGATGCTCGGCGGCGTCGAGCAATGGCGAATCTGGGTTGTTGGCCAACCCGACCGTCAGGGCGCCGGCCGCGCGCGCGGTGCGGCAGGCGCCCAAGGTGTAGGGCGTGCGGCCGCTGGCGGCGAGCGCAATCAGAACGTCGCCGGGCCCCAGCCCCTCGCTGGTACAGGCGGCGGCGCCCGCGGCTTCGTCGTCTTCGGCACCCTCGGCGGAGCGGGTGAGGGCGGCGGGGCCGCCGGCGATGAGAAAACAGGTGCGCTGAGGGGGCCAGCCGAATGTGGGTGTGAGCTCGGTACCATCGAGGACAGCCAGGCGGGCGGATGTGCCGGCACCGGTATAGGCCAGGCGCCCGGTGGGCTGCCGCAGCCGCTCGGTGATGGCGCTGGCGGCTTCGCCGAGTGCTGGTATGACCGGCTTGATGGCGGCGAGTCCCATGAATTGAGCCTCAAGAATGGCTTCGAGGATCTCGATACTGTCCCAGGCG
>QIGO01000099.1 GCA_003230015.1 Alphaproteobacteria bacterium
TGGCGAGATTATCGGTGACACGGATGATGTCGTTGCCGCCGCCGCCTCTGACGGTATCGAAACCGCTGCCGCCGACAAACTGATCGGTGCCGCTGCCGGAACCGTAGACCTCGAAAGTATCGTCGCCGGCAAGACCAATGAGGGTGTCGTTGCCGGCATTGCCGCGCAGGGTGTCGTCATCCGGGGTGCCGGTCAGGATATCGTTGCCGGCACCGCCGACCAGGGTAACGCCGACAGCACCCTGGCCAGAGATGGTAACGGTTGCGATGGCGGTGCTGGTTCCGCCGTTGCCGTCCGTGATCGTGTAGGTGATCTCGACCTCGGCGTTTTGCCCGCTGTTCAGTTTGATGTAGTTGTTGCCCGGGTCGAATTGCAGTTGATTGTTAACGACGGCGACTGTGCCTTTGCCTGACGTAACAGCGGCTTCGGCGATACTGAGAGTGTCGGAGGCGTTGGGGTCGGTGTCGTTGGCCAAGACGTCGATGGTGACGGGCGCGCGTTCGGTTGTCTTGGCGACGTCGGCGACGGCGACTGGGTCTTGATTGGGCTGCGCCGGGTCGGTGGGCACGACCTCTTGGTCGGATCCAATGTCGTCGCCCTCGGTGGCATATTCGTGTTGCGACCGGCCTGGCGCGGGCGCCGTAGATCCGTTGCCCGACGTAGAGGCGTGGCCGCCGTCGGGGTGCTGGGCCAGTGATGCCTGGGCCGATTGGGTTTCGAGCGTGCCGCCGTCCGTGGCTGCCGGCTGATCGGTCACTGGGCCACCATGTTGGCTTGCAGTGTCGTCGCCAGTGGTGCGAAGCCGCGGCGAACCGATCGCGTCGCCGCTGGAGTCAAAAGCACTATGCTGGCCAGGCTGGTCGGCGGCGGGGTCTTGGGCCGTTGGCTCCGATCCAGGCGCCGTCTTCGGGGCGGTTTGCGCCTGGTCTTCCGGCGATAGGGTTTTTTGCGGGTCGACGGCGCCGGTCGCCTCGCTGCCCCGGCCCATCTGGATGTTCGCGGATAAAAGATCCGTTTCGGCGCCGTCAATGGTTTCAGGCGCAGTCGGTCCGTGGGCCCGGTCGTGCTCAAGGCGGCCGGCTTGCGGTTCGGTCAACTCAAACAAATCATTGACCGCCGCGTCGTGTTTGGGCGTGCCTGGAAGATCCACCATAATATCGGCTCGTATGAGTAGTTATTCTGAATTTATATTCCTCTGCGTGGAAACAAAAAATAAAGAAACAAGATGTGTTTGTTAAATGACGTCAAAAGATTTATATATTCGTGGCGCCTATTCATGAAGTTCTAGGCTGTTGAAATACAATTTTAACCTTAATACATCGAAATCGGTCGGCGTTATTTGTGAACACCCTTATTGTTTGAATTTACGTCTATTAACTATTGGTACGTGCGGTTAACCTAAACGAAATGAAAACTCTGTAATTCCAAGGCCGACCGGTAGGAAAGCCGGAAGTTTTTGGGACTGCGACAGGATGTCGATAGCAGGGAGAAAACCGGACCTGGCGCCACGGCCGGCCCCGATGCTTTGGGGTGTGTCGGTCGCTGTCAATGTGCTGGCGCTGGCGTTGCCGCTCTTTATTCTGTTGATATATGACCGAATTTTGCCAAATTCGGCGACCGACACCCTGCTGGTGCTGACGACGGCGCTGGTCGTTGTCGCGTTGGTGGACTTTGCCCTGCGCCTCGGGCGTGCCGATATACTCAACCATGCGGCAACCGTCTTCGAGCATCGTGCCAATTGCGCGGCTTTGAACCACCTGCTGGCCGCCGATCCGGAAGAGTATGAAAAGACCTCGCCCGGCAGGCATCTGGAACGGCTGCATTCCGTGCAGGCGCTGCGTGCATATTACGGCAGCGATGCCCGCCTGCAGGCGCTTGATCTGCCGTTCGCCTTGTTGTTCTTCGGTCTGATCTGGGCGGTCGCCGGGGCGCTGGTTCTGGTGCCCATAAGCATCATGGTTGGCATGCTGCTGGTTGGCGGTGTCGTGGGCCGCCAACTGCGGCGCGCTTTAGGGGCGCGCGGGGAAACCGACAACAAACGTCAAAGCTTCCTGATCGAGCTTCTGAGCGGCATGCAGTCGGTCAAGGGTCGGCAGATGGAGGCCCTGATGCTGCGGCGCTATGAGCGGCTGCAGGAGTCGAGTGCCGCGGCGACCTATGATATCGCTTTTGCGAGCCAGTCGGCGCAGGCCCTTGGTTCAACCGTTGCCAATCTGACATTTCTCGCCGTTGGCCTGATCGGTGCGGCCAGCGTGATCGAAGGCAACCTGACAATCGGTGAGTTGGCGGCGGCGACTCTGCTGTCGGGCCGGGCGGTACAACCGGTGCTGTCGGCGCTGTCGTTATGGACGCGTTTTCAGTCTCTCGGTCTGGCGGAAACCCGCCTGCGGGCGCTATTCGAGACCAAGCTCGAGGCCAAACCGGAAGAGGATGCCGCAAAAGTTCAGCTGCAGCACAGGGTAAGGCTGGTCGGCGTTGCTTACGAACAAAATAACGGGCTGGTGGGGCTGAAGGATGTGAATCTGGAGGTTCGTGTCGGTGAAATCGTCGGAATATCCGGTAACACGGCGAGCGGCAAGGGGCTATTGATGGGATTGCTTGCCGGCGAGATCCGGCCGACCAGCGGCAAGATCTTTTTCGATGATGTCGATATCGCCGGGGTGGCGCGGTCCGCCTTGCGCGAACAGGTCGCGCATGTGTGGCCGAGGCCAGCGCTGTTCAAGGGAACGATCATCGAGAATCTGAGCTTGTTTCGCGGCCCCGGTCATGTGGGCCGCGCCATGGCGGCGGCGGCGGCCGTTGGTCTGGATGGGGTCGTCAACAGGCTGCCGCTGGGTTACGAAACCGTTGTCGCGGCGGGATCGGATGACGAACTGCCCTTGGGCATCCGGCAAATGCTGGCGACCGCGCGGGCGCTGGGTACCGGGCGGCCGCTGGTGCTGCTCAATCAGGTCGACAACTCGGTCGACCAGGCGAGCGGCGAGATCCTGCGCAAGGCTCTTAACGGTCTGCGGGCGAGCGCTGCGATTGTTATCGTCAGCCATCGCCCGTCAACCTTGGCTATCGCCGACAGGGTTTTCCATTTGGAAAACGGGCGGCTCGAGCCGCAGGAGCCGCGGCCTGCCGCCGCCATCGCGGGGGCAGCCTGATGAACGCCGTCGCCGTCCAGGGTGACAATCGCCTCGGCCGCGCGATGCATGGCGGTGGCCTGTCGGGCCTGCGCGAGGTTTCGGAAGCCGCCGGCTGCCTGATGCCGCTGCTGGCGGCCCTCAACTGGCACGGCGAGCCCCGCGATATCGCCGAAGCCGTGCCGCATTTCGCCAATGGCCTCGAAATAAGCGGACTGCGCAAGATCCTGGCAAGCCTAAATTACGCGACGCGGCAACAGCGGATGCGGCTCGACGACGTGGACCCGCGCCTGCTGCCGTGCCTGTTCGCGCCCGACAATGGCCCCTTGATGGTGATTCTCGGCGCCGAGGATAAGGGGTTCCGGGCTCTGAAGGGCGAGACCGGCGAACTGACCCAGGTGGCGGGGAACGTCAAAGGCGAGATCGCTTTCATCTCCGAAATAGCGCAAGAGGACACCGAACGGGATCGGCGCTGGTCAACATGGGTGCTGGCCCGGTTCCAGCGGTTCATTTTGCAGATATTCTTGGTGACCGCGATAACCAGCGTGCTGGCCTTGTCGGTACCGCTGTTCATCATGACCCTCTATGACCAGGTCATTCCGGCGAAATCATTCACGACGCTGTATTTCCTGGGTGGCGGCATGGCCATCGTGCTGGCCGCCGAGGGATTGCTGCGGCTGATCCGGGGCCGGCTGATCGCCTATTTGGGCGCGCGCTGCGACATGATCGTCGGCAGCTCGGCGCTCGACCAACTGTTGCATATTCCGGTGGCGATGACGGAGCGCACGCCGATCGGCGCGCAAGTATCCCGGTTCCAACAGTTCGAGGTGCTGCGCGCATTCTTCGTCGGGCCGTTGGCCAGCGTACTCTTTGAATTACCGTTCGTCGCCTTGGCGATATTCGTCATGGCCATGATCGGCGGGACACTGGCTTGGATCCCGGTTGTCCTCACCGGCGCATTTATAGTCCTGGCGTTGGTCGCCTATCCCGCATTGCGGCGCGCAAACCGGATCGCCAGCATCGCGGTTTCGCGGCGGGCCGAGTTTCTGATGGAGACCGCCGCCAACTTGCGGGCTGTCAAGGGTGCCGGCGCCGACGTCGTTTGGGCACAACGTCACCGTGAACTCTCGGCGGCGGCGGCGCGGGCGCAGCATCGCGTGGCGGGGGCCAACGCCATTCTGCAATCGATAAGCCAACTGCTGATGATGCTGGCCGGGATTGCCGCGCTGGGCCTGGGCGCGCACCGCGTGATGCAAGACGGTATGACGGTCGGTGCGCTGATCGCCGCAATGGCGCTGACTTGGCGCGTGCTTTCGCCATTGCAATCGGGCTTGCTGAGCCTGTCACGATTCCACCAGGTGTTGGGTGGTGTGCAGCAAGTGAATCGACTGATGGGTTTGCGGCGGGAAAAGAAATCGAGCAAGATCAGCAGTAATTTCCGGCGCTTCCAGGGGCGGGTGAACTTTAGCCGCGTCAGCATGCGCTACAGCGCGGAGGGCAATCCGGCGCTGCTCGGGCTTTCCTTCGGGGCCGAACCGGGCGAGGTCATCGCGGTTACCGGGCCCAGCGGCTGCGGTAAATCGACGGTCGCCCGGTTGATGCTGGGGCTCTATACGCCCCAGGCCGGCGCGGTGTATCTCGATGGTATCGATATCCGGCAACTCGACGTTGGCGAGCTGCGCGGCGCCATTGCCTATATGCCCCAGGCAACGCAGACCTACTACGGGACGCTGGCCCAGAATTTGCGCCTGACAAACCCGGTGGCAACAGACCAGGAACTGCGGCAGGCGGCAGATCTAGCAAATATGCTGGCGGAAATAGAAGCGCTGCCGGAGGGCTTCGATACGCAGCTGACCGAAGCGGCGCACAGCCGGTTTTCCGAGGGCTTGCTGCGCAAACTCTGTCTGGCCCAGACATATTTGAAACCGGCCAGCGTCTATGTGTTCGACGAACCGTGCAGCAATCTGGACCGCGACGACGATGCCGCCTTCCTGCGTGCCGTCGAGACCCTGCGCGGCCGGGCCACGGTTATTCTGCTTACACACCGGCCAAGTCATATGCGGGTGGCTGACAAAGTGCTGGTGCTGCGTGACGGCAGTGCTGTCTTTTTTGGACCACCCGGCGAACTCAAACTTGAGGGTACCGCGTCGTGACCAAGAGACGTGCAAAACGTAAATTGCGCCGCCAGCATCAGCTTGTGGACAGCCTTTCCCTGCCGCTGGCGCTCGAGGAAGCCGGGCCGCCAAGGGTAACCGGTCAGCTCGTCTTCATCCTGACGCTATTCGTGGCCGCCGCGATCGTCTGGGCCAGCGTGACCCAGGTTGGCGCCGTCGCGGTTACCAGCGGCCAGGTGGTGCCGGAGGTGCCGTTACAGTCGGTGCAGCATCTGGAAGGTGGTATTGTCGACGAAATCTTGGTCGATGAGGGCGTTGAGGTTGCCGCCGGACAGCCCTTGCTGCGGCTGCGGGCCGCTTCGACCGAAGCGGACCTGGACCAATTGCGCAGCCGGGAAGCCGCGCTGGCGTATGAAGTCGAGCGCCTGCGCGCCTATGTGGAAGATCGCGAACCAAACTTTGTCGAACAAAGTGCCGGATTCGCGTCGCTGCGCGAGGGCCAGCTCGACATTCTGGCGACCCAACGCGAGGCTGATGAAAGCCGGCGGCAGGTGTTGCAGTTGCAAGCGCAGCAGAAGCGGCTGGAGCGAGATGGCCTGAAAAACAGGCGGGTCAGTTTGCGGGAACAGAAAGCGATCCTCACTGAACAGCTTGAGGTGCGTGAGAAACTGCTGGCCAGGGGGTTGTCGTCGAAGCTGGAAGCGCTCACCGCCAGACGCGCCGTCGCCGCGTTGCAGGCCGAGTTGGCGGAAATCGATGCCGACCTCGCCCAGGCCGGCGAGGGCATGCGGGAATATGAAGCCCGGATTGTCGAATTCGAGGCAACCAGCAATGCCGAGGCCTTCGATGCGATGGCCGATGCCGCCGCGGCACTGGCCGAAGTGCGGCAAACAGTCGCCAAACTGGCGGACCGATCTTCGCGTCTGTTGATAAGGGCGCCGGCCGACGGTGTCGTGCAAGGGCTGAGCGTGAAAACCGTCGGCGGGGTGGTGGCGCCGGGCCAGGAACTGATGAAGATCGTGCCCGTGCGCGGCAGCTTGGTGGCTGACGTGCGAGTGAGTCCAAAGGATGTGGGGTATGTGCAGGTGGGCCAGTCCGCCGAGGTCAAAGTTTCGGCCTTTGACGTGGCGCGTCTGGGCGGTATTGCCGGGCAGATCATACAGATCTCGCCCTCTACCTTCCTCGATGAGGCGGGCAGCCCCTATTACCGGGCGAGAATAAAACTTGACCGCAATTATGTCGGGGAGTCGCCCGGCCGCAACGTCATTTTGCCGGGTATGGTGGTGACCGCGGATGTGCAGACCGGTGCGCGCTCGATATTGCAGTATCTGGCGGGACCGGCCTATCGCGCCTTGAGTTCGGCGTTGCGCGAACGTTGACCCTCGCGGCCGGTTTCAGGGTTGCGGGGCCTGGTCGCGGGCGGTGAGGCCGTAATCGCGGACAACGGTGGCGACACGGATGCGGTAATCGTCGAAAATGTCTTGGCGGCCGCGGTTCTGGGCGGCTTTGTGCTGCATATTCCGGCGCCAGCGGATGACGGCTGCCTCGTCGCGCCAGGTGGACAGGGACAGAATCTTGCCCTCGTCGGTGAGGCTGGAAAAACGTTCGACGGAAATGAAACCGTCGATTTCTTCCAGCTGCGACCTTAGAGACGCGGCGATAGTTAAATATTCATCGTAGCGTTCGGTCTTCGGTATGACTTCGAAGATGACTAAATACATGGGTGCCCTCCTGTAGGATGCCGGGCGAGGATAGGCCTTCGATGGATATCTGGCGATGAATCTTGAACCCAGGATAGATGTGCTCGCGGCAGCACTGGCCGACCCGTCGCGGAGCCGGATCGTCTGCGTGCTGATGGATGGCCGTGCCTACACGGCCAAGGAACTCGCCTACCAAGCCCGCATCTCGGCGCAGACGGCAAGCTTTCATCTGCAACATTTGGTGGCAGCGGGGATTATCAAACGCCATGCGCAGGGGCGGCATCGCTATCACCAACTGGCGAACGAGCAGATCGCGGCGGCTGTCGAGGCCTTGGCCGTGGCCGCGCCGGTTGAGCATTTGCGTCGTTTGAAGCCCGGTGCGGCGGGGCCCATGCGGTTGGCGCGGTCTTGTTACAATCATGTGGCCGGCAGGCTGGGGGTGGCCATTGCCGGGCGGCTGGTGGCGGCGGAGGCTGTGCTGGCCAGTGAGGATGGTCTCAGCCTGAGCAATACTGGACGGCGCATGCTGGGGGAAATTGGACTGGCCTCAGACTCGTTGGCGAGCGGCAAAAGGGTGGCGGCGCGCCAATGCATGGATTGGACGGAGCGGCGATTTCATTTTGCCGGCACGTTGGGCGTCGGCTTGATGCGTTATTTCATCGATGCCAATTGGCTGACACGTGTTGGGGACAGCCGGGTGCTGGCGATCACGGCCAAAGGCGGGGTGTTGTTTCAGGATAAATTGGGTTTGGCCTCGGCCGACCTGACGATTGCAGAGGTGGCGGCGTGAAGACGGGAGAGTTCGCGCGTCGAACTCTCCCGTCGCCGATTGATTTGAGGGGTGCGGGTCAACGGCGGCGGCGTTGGCTGTCGCGGCGCTGCTGGCGCAGGGAGTCCAGTTTCTCCAATTGCTCGGCGGTCAGAATGCGGCGGATTTCATGCATCGCTTGGGCCCGGATGACGATGGCGGCCGCCGCATTGTCACCTTGCGCGTTGGCGAGGGTGCGCAGGGCGGTCTGATCGAGAGTTTCGGCCGTGATCAGCTCTCGCAATTGTTTGCGGCTGGCGCGCTTGGAGTCGGCGATGGCGCGGGCCTGGGGCCGAGCCTCATCGGCGATACGGCGGACCTCGGTGCGCTGAGCCGCGTCGAGATCGAGGGCCCTGATGATATGCTCGATCGCCATGTCGCCGCCGCCGATGCCGGCGCTGCTCTTGGCGAAGGCGGTGCCGGTGAGGGCGGCGCCGGCGATCAAGGCGGCGATGGATGCCGTCAAAATAGTTTTTCTCATGATTAATGTCCTCCTGCGTGGGGTGGTTCTTGGCGTGCCCTCTTTATGTAGTCCATGGCCGTGTTAACTTGGGTCGGCGGACTGCAAAGTTAGGTAAAGCTGCGGGGGCGTATCTGGGATGCGGCGTATTCTCCTGGCCGATGATGACCGGGAATTGTGCGAGTTGCTGGCGGAATATCTCGCCGGGGAAGGCTTCGAGGTCGAGGCCGTCCATGATGGCGAGGCGGCCATACGTGCCGCTTTGGCGGGACGCTACGCGGCCATGGTGCTCGACGTCATGATGCCGCGGCTGAACGGCTTCGAAGTGGTGCAACGGGTGCGCGAGCGATCGGCGCTGCCGATTATCATGCTGACGGCGCGAGGCGAGGATGTGGACCGGATCGTCGGTCTGGAAATGGGTGCCGACGACTATCTGGCCAAACCCTTCAATTCGCGGGAGTTGGCAGCGCGGTTGCGGGCGGTGTTGCGGCGCGGCGTGATCGCCAGCGGCGAGGCTTTGCGCGAAGGCGATGTGGTGCTGTCGCCGGGTGAGCGGGCCGTGCAGGCGGCCGGGCAGACGGTGCCGGTGACCGGGGCCGAGTTCGGTATCCTGGAAGTGCTGATGCGCGCGGCCGGACAGGTGGTGTCGCGCGAAATTCTTTGTGAACAAGGGCTCGGCCGGCCCTTGCAGCGCTATGACCGCAGCGTCGATACCCATGTCAGCAGCCTGCGCAAAAAGCTCGGGGCCAAGCCGGACGGGGTGGCGCGGATCAAGGCGGTGCGTGGCCAGGGCTATATCTTCGTTCGCGATGGGTAGGCTCTATTGGAAGATTTTTTTGGGTTATTGGGCGGTGGCCGTGGCGGTGGCCGTGGTAACCGCGGTGACGACCAGCCTGCTGTCGGACCGCGATGCGCCCAGGCGGTTCTATCGGCTCAACGAATTGCGGCTGGAAAGCAGTGCGGTTACGGCGCGGCTGTTGCTGCAGCAAGGCGGTGCCGCGGCGCTGCGCGACTGGCTGCAAGCGCAGAGCAGAAATCCGGGCTTGCCGCTGTGGGTGATCGGACCCGACGGTGAGGATTTGCTGGACCGGCGGGTGCCGCGCCGGGTGCTGGAGCGGTTGGGCGGCGAGCGCCGGCGGGGACAGCCGCTGGCGCGCGAGACGGTGACCGGGCCCGACGGTGCGCGTTACACGCTGGTGTTGCCGGCGCCGGATTTCCGGCGCCTGGTGCGACCGGCGCGGCCGTTGCGGCTGATCGGGCTGGTGGTGGCGATCGTCGTCAGCGGCTTCGTTTGCTGGTTGCTGGCCGGCTATCTCACCCGCCCGCTGCGCGAGCTACAGGTGGCGAGCCGGCGGCTGGGGGCCGGCGAGCGGGGCGTCAGGGTGCCACAGGCGGTGGGCCGACGGCGCGATGAGATCGGCGAGCTGGGCAACGAGTTCAATCATATGGCAGCCCAGCTCGAAAGCGCCATGAACGCACAGGCGGAGCTGCTGCGCGATGTGTCCCACGAGTTGCGGTCGCCGTTGGCACGGCTGCGGGTGGCGCTGGACCTGGCGCGCCGGCGCGCCAATGGTGCCGAGGCCGAATTGGACCGTATCGAACTGGAGGCGGGGCGGCTGGACGGGCTTATCGGGCAGTTGCTGAAGATGATCCGATTGCGGGCCGGCGACCAAGCCATAGCCAAAGAAGACATCGACCTGGCCGCGTTGTTAACGGCGATTGCCGAGGATGCGGATTTTGAGGCGACGGCCGACGGGCGCTCGGTCCATTGTGCGGTGAGCAAGCCGGTAATAGTGCGTGGCGACTCGGCGCTGTTGCGCAGCGCCTTGGAGAATATCGTCCGCAATGGGGTTTTGCACACTGGCGAGGGGACGGCGGTGGAGATTGCCGTCGCCAGCGGGGGCGCGGACGAGAGTGACGTGGTCACCAGCATTCGCGATCATGGGCCCGGCGTCCCCGACGCCGCCTTGGCACGATTGTTCGACCCGTTTTTCCGGGTCGACGATGACCGTGACCGGGCGACGGGCGGCCATGGTCTGGGCCTGGCCATCGCGCGCGAAGCGGTGCGGCTGCATGGCGGCGAGGTTTGGGCCGAGAATGCGGTGGATGGCGGGCTGCGGGTGTGGGTGCGTTTGCCGGCTCGTTCGACACCATCGTGATGATGCGATTGCTTGATCGATAGGTGTAATTCAGGCAGATTTGGTCACGACCTTGGCGAATGGTGACATCTCGCTGAGGGTGTGGTTGGGCGATTGCAACCCCAGGCTCACCGCCACCGCCAAAGAGCTGGACCTGGCCGGGAGCCGCAACGGCGGTAAGGGCGAGTGAGGGAACAGTGGCGGCGAAAAGAGCTTTGGTGGTTGTGTTCGCGAGTAGTCTCCTGGTTGGTAGGTCGCCAGCGCCGCGCCGACTTACCCACTAACACGATGCTGGTCGTGGCCAGGGGTTACGCTGCCGCGCATTTTTTGTTCTTGTGTGAAAAGAAGTGATCGCGACTTGTTCAACCGCCGCCTAAAGCAGCGACAAGCCGCCGTCGATATGCAGGGTTTGTCCGGTGACATGACCCGCTTCCCGGCTGAGTAGAAACGAGATGGCCGCCGCTACATCGGTGGGTTCGCCGAGTTTGCGCATGGGTGTCGCGAGACGTGCGGTTTCCCAGGCAGCGGGGTCGAGGGCGGCATGTCCGCTTGGGTCCTTGCGGGTGTAGCCGGGAACAACGCAATTGACCGTTGTCCCGCTGGTGGCGAGCTGCCAGGCAAGTGCCTTGGCGAGACCCTCGAGCCCGGCCTTGCCGAAGGCGGTGGCCGGAAATACCGTGCCGTTGGCGCCGAATGTGTGGGCGACGAAAGAACTCACCGCGATGACGCGTCCCCAAGGGGAAGCCGTCAGATCCGGCAGGGCGGCACTTACCAGCCGAAAGAATGCGATGCCGATCAGGTCGGTATCGGCGCGCAGTTGGGCTTCGGTCAATGTGCCGAACTGTGCCCGCCGAGCCGACCCGGCGTTACTGACTATTTGATCGAGGCGCCCGAATTTGGACCGCGCCAGTTCGACCAGATCGCCGGCGGCCGGCGGCGCGGCCAGGTCGCCCGTTACGGTGACGACCGATGCGCCTTTCTGCCGGCTTGTTTCGGCGACCTTGTCCAGGCCTTCGGCATTCTTGCGCGTGTGGATGACCAAGGCCGTGTCCGGTGCGGCGATGTGGCGCGCGGTGGCGGCGCCAATACCCGATCCCGCGCCAGTAACCAAGACCACTCGTTCAATCGAAGACATGGCCCGGCAGTCAGTGCGGATTTGGCTGGCCGAGGGAATGCTGCGGCACGTCCCGGCATAACGAAAAACGAGTGCGGATCCCAAGCCAAGGGCTCGCCAGATCCCAGCGGCGTAGATTGATTGTGCAGCGCACCGGCGCGGTCACGATGCTTCGCCCTTGTCCAGGGCTTCGCGCAAGGGTGGTGCCATCGGACGCAAATAACCCGGCAGCAAAAGAAACACGGCGACGACCGCAAGACCAGCCAGGGCGCGGGTGGCGGTGTCGAAACCATAACTGAAGGCGATCGCCACACCGGCGGCCAAAGATGCCACCCGTAACCACCAGGCAATGGGCTGACGGGCGTAGCCAATAAATCCGATCGACAGCAGGGTCAGTGCGGCGGCGTTCTTGACGACGACAAACAGAGTGTCGATGAGCGGGCCCTGGAACATGATCGCGGGCTCGTAAATATAGCTGAAGGCGACCACAAAACCGCCGAGCGCCATGCGCCAGGCCTGGAATCCGGTGCCCAGCGGATGGGCTTTGGCGATGGCGGCGGCGGTGTAGGAGGCGACCGAGACCGGTGGCGTCGCGTCGGCCAGGATGGCGAAATAGAAAACGAAGAGGTGCACCGCCAGCAGTCCCGGCCCCATTTCGACGAGGATGGGGGCGCCGATGACCGCGGTGATAATGTAAGCCGGGGTCGTGGGCACGCCCATGCCCAAGAGCAGGCAGACAAACATGACCATGACGGCGGCGAGGGCAAGGTTGCCGGCGGCGATGCTGTTGACGATGGCGCCAAATGACAAGACCAGGCCGGTGGTGGTCAAACCGGCGACGATAATGCCGGCGGCGCCAACAGCCAGTGCGAGCACGGCGATGAGGCCGCCGGCGCGCGCAAAGCCTTCGAAGGCTTTCTTCGGTGTGACCCGCGTGTCCTTCTTGAGCCAGGAAAACACCGTCACCGCGATGATCGACCAGAAGGCGGAAAAGGCCGGCGAGAACCCCATCATCAGCAGTGTGATGAGCAAAATGATGGGCGCGATCAGATGGGCGTCGGCCAGGACCTGGCGCCAGGACGGGATCGCCGCCGGCGGGAGACCGGAAAGGCCCAGACGCTTAGCCTCGAGATGGACGATCAGCAGAATTGTGAAATAATAGAGGGCCGCACCCAGAGCGGCGGCGACGATGATGGTGCTATAGGGAATGTTGGTGATCTCGGCCATGACGAAGGCGGCCGAGCCCATGACCGGGGGCATGATGGCGCCGCCAACGCTGGCCGATGCCTCAATGCCGCCGGCAAAGGAACTGCGATAGCCCAGGCGCTTCATCATCGGGATCGTGATGGAGCCGGTGGTGGCGACATTGGAGACCGACGAGCCGCTCATCATGCCGAACAGGCCCGAGCTGATAACCGCGACCTTGGCCGGACCGCCGGCATAACGGCCGGCCACGGCGGTGCCGAAATTGCTGAACAGCCGTCCAGTGCCGCTGACCTGGACAAAAGCGCCGAAGATGATGAAGATGGAAACGATATTGGACGAAATCCCCATCAGCGGGCCATAGATGCCGCGGCCGTTGATCAGGAACATGGTCTCGACGATCTGTGCGGCACTCATGTCGCGGTAATTCCATATTCCCGGCAACAGATCGGCGACGAACAGGTAAAGGATCATGATTGCCGTTAACACGGCAAGAATCGGCGTAACGGCACGCCGCAAGCCCTCCAGGATGAGCAGGATAAGGATGGTGCCGAGGACAAATTGTGTCGTTGTCACCGGTGTCAGATATTCCGAGCGCAAATAGAGCATGTCGACATTGGCATAGACATAGGCGCTCGGCAGCAGCGCCAGCACCGCCAGCATTAGGTCAGGAACCGATGGCCGGCGGCTGGGAGAGGATTTGCGGGCCGGGTAGAGCAGGAAAATCAGCGGCAGAAACAGACCCAGATGCAGGGAGCGCTGGCGCAGCGGATCGAGCCAGCCGGTGCCGGCGAAGTAGAAGTGCAAAAACGCCGCCGCCGCCAGCCACACGGCCATGGCGATACCGACGCCGCTTTTTATGTCACGCATGCGACGAGCACCCGCCCACGCACCAATTGGCGGGCCGGGCCGAGGCCCCGCCCGCCAACATCGGTGCTGCCCGTTTCACCTCCCGGCAACTCGTGCCGGTTATGGCATGAAACCCAGCTCCTTATAGGCCCGTATGGCGCCGGGGTGCATGGGTACGGGGCTGTTTTGCCAAGCGGTTTCGGGATTGTAGTTGGTGAGGCTTTGGTGGATGTTGCCGAACTTGTCGCGATTCTCGATCAGCGCCTTGGTGATCTGGTAGACCACATCCTCGGATACATCGGCCGATACCAGGAGCACAGTGTCCATGCTCGGCACCGCCAGATCACCGCCCTGGATGGCATCGCTGTAAGTACCGGCGGCAATATTGCCCTTGGCATAACCATAGGTCTCACTCAAATAATCAATGATATCCGCGGGATAGGGCGCCAGTTCGGCTTTGCGCCGCCCCTCGGCAATCTCGATCACCGCAGCACCCGGCAGGCCGAGGGCGAAAAACAAATAATCGACCTGACCGTCCTTGAAGGCCGCCACCATGTCGCTGTAGTTCAAGTTGACGACCTT